>NZ_AUKV01000029.1:0-106626 GCF_000424945.1 Streptomyces sp. 142MFCol3.1 | reverse complement strand
TCGGGTCCGTCTTCGGATCCGTCGGGTCCGTCTTCGGGTCCGTCGGGTCCGTCTTCGGATCCGTGCCCGGCTCTCCCGGCTTACCGGGCTCCCCAGGCTTGCCCGGCTCCCCAGGCTTACCCGGTTCCCCAGGCTTACCCGGCTCCCCAGGCTTACCGGGCTCCCCAGGCTTACCCGGCTCCCCAGGCTTACCGGGCTCCCCAGGCTTACCCGGTTCCCCAGGCTTGCCGACCTGGCCCTCGTCCTTCCAGTGGTCCTTGTCCTTGGTGTTCCAGTGGTCCTTGTGGTGCTTCCAGTAGTGGTGGTTGTTGTGGGTGTCCCAGAAGTAGTACGCATGGTTGCCCTGCCACACGTAGTAGCACTTGTGGTGGTCGTCCCAGTAGTACTTGTAGTGGTCGCCCCAGCAGTAGTGCTTCTTGTGCTTCTTGTCCCAGTGACCCTTGCCCTTGTTCCAGCAGTAGTGCTTGCCCTTGCCCTTGCCGTGGTGTGCGGCGGCATTGGTCGCCATCGAGGCGTCGGACATCGGGGCCGCCGATGCGGCCGCGGCCGGCAGAACCACACCACCGGCGACCACGACGGACGACGCCACGATCGTGGCGATGTTCAGCCGGCGCTTAGGACGGACGGCGCCGTGCTTTCGGATGATACGGGCCATGATTTGTTTCCTCCTGGCGATGGAATTCGCTTCGTGCGACTCGGAGCCTCGTTTTCTTTCCGGTCTTTCCGGTGAGCTCCGCACCACCAGTAGGCCCGAATCGCGCAGCAGGATCACGTTCCGAGGGTTCGGGACTTGACGAGCGCCAGGACAGCGGGTAAAAGCCACATACGGGGCACTTCCGCAGATCATCGCCACTCCAGAGAACTGGCATCTGAGCTGCGATGATGACCTCGATGGCATGCCGTCCCCGTATTCCGAAACCGCTCGGCACCGAAGCGCACCGCGGAGGACACCGGGGCGATCCGGATCGTGGAGGCACCGCGCAGGGACCGGCCGGGAAAAATCAATCCACTCCAATATCGAAGAAATCCGGAATGGGCTCGGCGATTTCACGGACGCGACCGTCGCCATGCCGTCATCACCACGCCGTTGTCACCGCGTCGCCATCGTCACGTGACAGGAACTCCCGGTCGGGTCAAGGCCGTACGCCGGCCGGACGGCCACTGCTCCGCCCGGTCTCACCCGCGGTGAGTGATGTCCTGACGACGCCAACGCGACGCCCACCATCGTCGGCACCAACCGGGCCGGCCTCCTCGTCGGTACGCCCGGTGACGACGTCGTCCTCGGCCTCAGCGGCACGGCATCGACGCCCTCGACGGCGGGGCCTCGCTCGACGTCTGCGTCCGCCCCCTCAGCGGCCCCGGCTCTGCACCATCTGACGCCCCCGGCACAGCACCGAGCCCCCTACCCGCGGGAGAACCGTCGGTAGGGGGCTTCTTCAGGCGTGCTTGCTTCTTCTTGCCCTGGGTCTGGCGGGCCTGTGTCTTCGACCAGGCCAGCGGGACTCAAACTCTCGCTGACCAGCGTCGAAAGAGGGGAGTCGCCCTACCAGTGGTCGTAGTGATCGCAGTGCTTGTCGTTCTGGTGACGCTTGATCTTGGTGGGGTCGGTGGCGGTGTTCGTGACGGCGCCGGGGCCTTGCAGGAGACGTCCGCCTTGAGGGTGATGGGTGGGTAGCCCCGCACCAAACCGCCACTGTGGCTCTTGCCGATGGCCAAGCTCGGGCCAGGGCGGCCGTAGGAGATGGTCACCTGGCCGTTGTTGTTCGCCGTCCCGATCGTGGACGGCGCATACCGTGTACCGGTGCTCGACGTGGTGGCGAAGCTGCTGCCCCCCACCACCACCGCCACCACCCGCCGAGGTGCCACTGCTGTTGACGGCGCCGCTGCCGCCGCCCCCGCCGGCGAAGTACCCACCCCCGCCGCCCCCACCACCAGCGATGGCAGTGGCGGCGCAGCCGCCGTCGAAGCTGCCCCCGGTGCCACCGGTACCGACCGTGGCACCTGAAAACCTGCCCGGCCCACGTTCACCCCGGATTCATGCGGCGCCGACCAGCCGCAAAGCACCATCAATCCAGGGCCGCTTGGGACGGATGCCAGTCCACTGTCGTGCACCGGTGCACGTGGCTGTTGGTGTCAGGCATTGATGTCCGAGTGTCGTCCCATTCCCGCTGGTCAAGTCGCCGTTAGCGTCTACCTCTGGTCGCTGGGGCGGCACCTCGCCACGGCGCCTACAGGCCTCACTCCGGGGTGCCGTTCGGCATTCGCGAGCGTCAAGGCCGTCAGTGAGTACCTCGGACACTCGGACCCCGGGCTGACTTCGAAGGTGTAGGCGCACCTCATGCCCAGTAGTCGGGACCGGGCCCAAAAGGCTCTCGCTCACGCGCTCCGGCCACAAGATCCGCTTCCTGGCGTGCCCCGCTTGGTTATCCGGGTGGGGATCCAAGCGGGGAGCCGGTAGGCGTGACGGCAGAGCCGGTCAGGGTCTGGAGACCGAGTGCCCAGGAGGGCCGGCAATCATGGGCTTGTGACTACTGCACGTCCACGAAGTCCCCGGTCGCATTGACCGACGGCGTGGTGGAGGTGCCGGCGAAGCTCCAGCGCCAGTAGCCGTCCTCGGCCGCGGTGACCGTGGTCGTCAGGCCGCCGGTGCTGGAGGTGTACACGGTCTTGATGGTGGTGTAGGTGGTCGTGCCCGCCTTACGGAACTGGAGCTTGACGGGCTGGTTGGTGTAGCCCCGGTAGTCAAGCGTGTCCCAGTTGGCCCGGGTGAGTTTGCCGGTGACAGTGAGGGTCCTGCCCTTGGCTATCGGCTCCGGGCCCGCGTTCACCGTCAGTTGGGACTGCCGCTGGAGACGGGCCGTGGTGTAGGCGTTCCGCTGGATCCAGCTGTCGTCGTTGGCCCACGCCGTGACTGCGACTTTCCAGGTTCCGGCATCGGCGTTGGTGAGCCACCAGTCCGGTTCGAAGGTGAAGGTCTTCGAGCAGGTGGAGGTGGTGGCGCTGGAGGCCGCGCAGTCCGCGGGGGTGGTGTTCTCGTTGGGTGTGATGTAGCCGTCGGGGTTGTCGGGGTCGACCCCACGCCACAGGTGGAAATCCGCGTCCCAGATGCCTGACGGATCGGTGGCGGTCACCGAAACGGTGACCGTCTTGTCGGTGGTGCCGACCACGATGTTCTTGCCGCCGTTGACGGAGACGTTGGTGATCTGTACGTCGCCGACAACCTCGTCCGCGTACGCGGAGGGGCTGGTGAATCCGCCCAGCGCGGTAGCAGCGGCCGTTACAGCGAAGATTGCGCGCTTGCGCATGGATCTCCCTTGCAAGGTGAAGACGCGCCCGCCGAATGGACACATGGCGGGCGGATGAAGGCGCTCACCGTAGTGAGAGCACCGCCCGGTCTCAACCAGACGGCGATGTCCCTTATGTTCTGACATCAATCGACTATGTTCTGACATCAATCGACATCCGAGCGAAGCCTGGTGGAAGCGAGCAACGACCCGGCGGACCTCGGGCATGGCGCCTGGAGCCTGGCCAGTGCTCTGACCGGGGATGGTCAGCCGACGACAGTCAGCCACGACGGCGGTGCGCCCCGACCGACCACGCACGCGTATGCCCCGCTCCGCCCCCACGGGCCTCGGCCACACCGTCGGTGCCGTCGACCAGAGCACGCCGTGACGGCCGGCCCGTGACGACAGGGCCCCGGCGTGTTGCGGCCAAGGGGCTCGCATACCTTCACGTCATGGACTTCAACATCACCGCGGGGGAGGAAGCCGTCGTGTTCCACGTGGCGAGCCTCGTCCAGGATGGCCTCTCCCCCACGGACGACGACTTGGCGGGGGAGCTGGGTGAAGAAGTTCGCCCAGTGCTGCAATCGCTCCTGGGCAAGGGTTGGCTCGTGGTTGACGAGGATCGTGAGCTGGCCTTGTCCACGATCGCGCGGCACGTCGTGTCCAGCCGCAGGGATGCCGAGGGGCCGCAGGCATAGCAAAAGAGCTTACGGCCGACCTGGTTCGCCTGTCGCTCTGCCGGCGGGGGTGCCACGACCCGTCATGTGGTGAAGCGACCGGCTGTGGCAACCGCTGCCTTGTAAGGGCGGAAGTGTCGTGCAGCGGGAATGTAGAGGTCACCCCTGTGTAGGCGCAGCCCGGGTGATCAGTGGATCTCAACCGCGGCGAGCCGTCATTGGCCGTGATTGACCGCCCGATGTGGCACGTCTGTGGCACGCGTCGAGTGACCGAGGGCTTGGAGGGCGACGCACCGCACTACAGCGATAACCCCTGAACGCCCGGGTTTGTTCAGGGTGGCCCCTGCGGGCTCAATCACGACCGGCCGTGCGTGCTGCGCTCCAAGGCATTGAGTCTCTCGACAGCTATCTCCACATCGATCAGTGCAGTATGGGCTACGTCCGTCATCTTCTGCAGCCGCTCAAGATCGCTTGAGGCCCCCAGTGCGTATTCTCGCCTCACGCCTTCCCGGACGGGGTCTCCGACGAACCGCACTTTGGCCCGAGGAGCAGGGGCGAGCGCGAAGATTTCATCCCATGCGTCGGCCATACGCGTCATGGCCAGCTTGAGCGTCTCGTCATCGCGGCGTTCAGCGGAGTCTCGCAAGGCCCGAGCGGCCTCACGCCGCTCGTCATGCAAGAACCAGTCCGTGCGACAGTTGCCGGAGGTTACCTCTTCCAAGAGCGCGCGAAACTCAGTGAGTTGCGTGCGCAACTCTTGGGCCTCCGGACCAAGGGCGAGCTGACGCCGACGCGTCCACGTCTTCCGCACCAGCGTGCCCGTGGTCACAAGGAAGGCGAGCCACCCGGGCGCGAACTTGGGCCAGTCAGCCCACCAGGAGGGGGCAGCAGCGGCAATAGTCATGCAAGAGATTCTGACGGGACGGGGAAGGGAGCAGGCTCGCAAGCGGAGATCCGCCCGTTGAACCAACAACCGCTTCGTCCCGAAGCAACTGGGACGGGTGTGCTGCCTTGGGCTGCTGCGCGTCTCACCTGCGCTGATGGTCCACAGACGTTCGCGCTCGTCCGCCGATGTTCGTCGGCGTTGTCACGCAGTTAGACACTCAGTCGGTGCTGCTCTTCCTCCTTCGTATGTCTGAAGCGGACAGCAAGGTGTCCAAAGCCGCTCGGGCCTCGGCAATTCGGTGGCGCCACTCCTCGCCTCGCAGGACCGCAGTGTCCCACTCGACAACCGGTTCGGCGCCAGTCATGCAGTAGCCGTAGACCTGGTGGGCCACCTGGTCGGTGAGGAGTTCGTCGTAGTGGAACGACCCCTCGAAAGCTGCCCAGGCCACTGATCGCGTGTCTGCACAGACACGCTGAAGTACTGCTCGCGTGTACTCGCGCAGATCGAGCGAGACGTCATCGAAGTCGATGTCGTATGACACCAGACCGAGCCGCTCGATGGCTTCGGGTTGCCCCAGCAGGGGGAACGGCAGCATGGCGTCAGGGACCATCCTGGCGAGGTGAAAAGCCTCCTCCGGCAATGGGGTGTTGCCAGAGCCGATGACGAACACGTTCACCGAGACCGGACCTCGCCAGCACAGCAAGTCACGTATGTCACCCGCCATCGTCCTTCCCTCTCTCCTCTGGCCGCCTCCGGGGTGTGCACTGTCGTCGTACCACGCCAGTCACCCGCGGTGTCGCCCGGCCTCGACGCCATCATGCCCGGGGTGATCACTGCCGAGCACCGCTTTAGGAGAGCGGTAGGGCGGTCACGGGACCGAGCTGGGGGTTCCCTGGTCTGGCGCAGTGCGGCCGTACTGCCCGCTGCGTGCCGCGATTCCCCGTGAGCCCCCGCCCGTTCTGGCACGAGAGTGGCACGGTCGGAGATGAGTGGATGGAGTGGCTTGGGCTAAACGCTCATTAGCTGCCACCGTCGTTCATGGTGGGCCGGTCGTCAGGACGGGGCTGTCGTTGGTTGGCCGACCGGAAGCCCGTCACGTGCCCAAAGACGTACGCCGAGAAGATCAGTATTGCAGCCAGCGGGAGCCGCGCCCATGGGTCGTCGATCGCCTTCCATGCCAGCATGATCAACAGGTAGCCCGCCAGTGCCACCTGGATCCACCGCGCAACGCCTCTGCGGTTCCGCTCGGTCATTGAACCCCTCCTCGTTCGGCACAACATGGCGTGGTCGATGGATTTCTAATGCCCGGGTCAATCCTTCGTAGGTCGATCAACGGGGACGTCGACGTCGGCCAACCCGCTTTGTGCCTCGACTGGCTGTCTACTGAGGTCCAGCGTCGACCGCGGCTGTTCGCGCCTGTTGGTGTCAGCTGCTGACGTCGGGAACCGGGGTGTTCGACGAGTTCGGGCTACTTGCACGCCGGATCATCTCCACAACGCGCACCGCCTGCTCCGGGTAGGCCCATAGCCGTACAGGCACCGCAGACGATTCACACTCGATCACCAGCGCTCTGGTCGGGACCCACAACACTTCGCGGAAGGACGGATGGCGTGCGCGGATGTACCGCAGATCTTTCGGGAGTTCACGGAGCCGCGTCCTCGACCAGCGAGGCTTCCATTGGAACTTGCCTCCGGCGCGTACCTGGCCAAGGCTGTATCGGGGCCCCTCGTCCGGCAGGTTGGCCCCGACTTGGAAGAAGACTATTTGCCCCGCTTCGGTCTGAGTGGCTGTTCGCCGCGCTCGCCGCGCAAGGAGAAGCCTCCCGATCACGCCGCCGATGAGGGCACCGCAAAATGCCTGAATCATGCGTGAAGATAACAAGCGGCCAACTCATCGCCAAGGGGTTCGGCGCACCTCGGACCCGGTCAGCGCTTCTGCTTGTAGCGGTCGACGAGTTCTCCGGCGGCGATGGCGATCCCTGCGAGAAGTGCACTCGTGTACCAGCTCTTCGGGCTGCCGAGCACCTGGGCAAGTGCCCGGAACATCACGGTGACAACGATCCAGGCTATGACCCAGACCAAGGGTTCCGGCACGGCCGGGCGATCTTCACGGGGTGAGGCTACGTGCCGCCGGCCCGGCACCCGACCTCTTTCCCCAACCCACTACTTCCCCAGCTCCCATCCCGTCCACCGTCGACCCACACGTCTGTGGAGCGGGCGTGGTTCCTGGCGTCCAGGTGGAGCGCGCCACTGTACGAACGACCTGGACGCCATGGGCCGCGTCTGCTCGGCTCTGCCTGGGGCGATGGTGGACGGGATGGGAGCCCACCACGCTCACCACGATCCGGCCGGCACCCGCGTACGGCGCCCCTCCCATCCCAGAGTCTGAGCGCCCCCGCCGGAGGCATGTTTTGGGCCCGCGGCTGGCGTTCTCGCTTCCGCCCGCACGCACGTAGCGCGCCGCCTGGCGCGGCCAGCCGGGGCGAAGACAGAGGCAGGCCGCGCCGCCGAGGCGGTGTGCGCCCGCGCCGCGCGCGGGTCTTGAACCAGTAGAGAAAGTTGTAACTCAGTAGGTCTGTTGGAGCTTGAAGGACCGTCAGACCGGCGAGATCGCCAAGGACGTCAACAGCGGAGAGGCGCTGATGACGATCGGCGTCGTCTACATCGAGGAGGGGGAGTCATCGCTGATCAAGGTCACGGTTCCGGAGAGCGGGGTGTCTGAGGGGCTCGCGCTCGGGGCGCCGGTCTCGCTGCCGGGGCTCGTGGCCCGTCCGTGGGAGAGAGTGTTCAACGGGCAGCAGCGGCACGGCATCGCCTACCGCTCCGCTGCCGTCACTCCGGCCGCGTTCCCGGCCACCATGGGAGCCACGGCCTGATGACCGATCTGACAACGCTCCTGGAGGTGGGTGGTCCTGCCACCGCGCTCGGCGGCGGGGCTGCCTACGCCCGGGCCAAGCATCCCGGGGTCTACTGGTCGACGTTCGGACTGCCGATATCCACGGCCCGGCTGCTCAGCTCGTACAGCTCGGTCATGGAGGCGTGCGGTCTGACCGTGGCGCCGTCCCGGCTGCGGGCCCTGGCGGTCAAGGCCACCACCCGCCGTGAGGTTCGGCCCGTGCCGCCCCGCCGGGGCATCATCCGCCCCACGTCGACCGGGTTACGCCTTCGTCTTCGGCTTGCTCCAGGGCAGGAGCCAGCGGATGTCGCCGCCTCGGCCGAACGGCGCGGCACGCCTGGGGAGTTCACGCCGTGTACGTCACGACCGTCACCTCATGCCGTTCAGCCAGGAGCGCACCCGAAAAGCTGTGGCTGCCGTCTTCGATGCCGCATACGCTCCCGCTCGCTGAGGCAGGAGGGCGAGATGTCCGACGAAGAGTCCACCGAGTACTACACCCTGCTCTGCGACGACCTGTCCCACGAGGTGGTGCTCATCGACTGCGGCCCCCGCGAGATGGATGTGATCCTGGCAGTGCGCAAGGTGACCGGGCAGAGCTTGTGGCACAGCAGGGTCCTGGCGCGCCAAGCGCCCGTCACCCTCCTTGGGGGGCTGTCTGCGTACAGGGCCCAGTCCGCTGTCGCTTTGCTCCAGAGCGCCGGAGCCAGAGCGGAGTGGAGACAGGAGCCGGAGCCCGGAGACCGCACGGCCCCAATGCCCTGACGGCCCAGAGACGGCCCAGAGGCAGAGAAAAGCCCCCTACCCACGGAGAAACCGCAGGTAGGGGGCATATTCGTCGGCAGTTACTTCTTCTTGCCCTGGTTCTTGACCGCCTCGATGGCGGCCGCGGCGGCATCCGGGTCGAGGTAGGTGCCGCCGGGCTTGACCGGCTTGAAGTCGGCGTCCAGCTCGTAGGCGAGGGGGATGCCGGTCGGGATGTTCAGGCCCGCGATGTCGGCGTCGGAGATGCCGTCGAGGTGCTTGACGAGGGCGCGCAGGCTGTTGCCGTGGGCGGCGACCAGGACCGTGCGGCCGGTGAGGAGGTCCGGGACGATGCCGTCGAACCAGTACGGAAGCATGCGGACGACGACGTCCTTCAGGCACTCCGTCTGCGGGCGCAGCTCCGGCGGGAGCGTCGCGTAGCGCGGGTCGGAGAACTGGGAGTACTCGGCGTCACGCGCGAGCGGCGGGGGCGGGGTGTCGTACGAGCGGCGCCAGAGCATGAACTGCTCCTCGCCGAACTCGGCGAGCGTCTGCGCCTTGTCCTTGCCCTGGAGGGCGCCGTAGTGCCGCTCGTTCAGGCGCCAGGAGCGGTGGACCGGGATCCAGTGGCGGTCGGCGGCCTCCAGCGCGAGCTGCGCCGTGCGGATCGCCCGCTTCTGGAGCGAGGTGTGGACCACATCGGGCAGCAGGCCGGCGTCCTTGAGCAGCTCACCGCCGCGGACTGCCTCCTTCTCGCCCTTCTCGTTGAGATTGACGTCCACCCAACCGGTGAACAGGTTCTTCGCGTTCCATTCGCTCTCGCCGTGGCGGAGGAGGATCAGCTTGTACGGTGCGTCGGCCATGGCCCCGAGCGTAATCGAACCCGCTGATCGCTCGCGCCCTCGCCCGGCAGGCGGACAGTGCGGCCCCGTCGTCGCCGGTCGGTTGACGGCATCTGTTAATCGAGTGGCTTTCCGACTCCCTCTCTTCGTAAGTTGTGCTCACCGCTTGAGCCGCTTACTCACCTTGCCTGACCGGGGGGTCCCGCATGTCACTCGTCTCGCTGAGACGCGCCGCCCGAGAGACCGTCTCGGGGCTCCCCCGCGAGTTCTGGTGGCTGTGGACCAGCACCCTCGTGAACCGGCTCGGCGCCTTCGTCGCCACCTTCATGGCGCTGTACCTCACTCTGGACCGCGGGTACTCCGCCTCGTACGCGGGTCTGGTGGCGTCCCTGCACGGCCTGGGCGGTGTCGTCTCCTCGCTCGGCGGCGGTGTGATGACCGACCGCCTGGGCCGCCGGCCCACCCTGCTGATCTCCCAGCTGTCGACGGCCTTCGCGGTCGCGCTGCTCGGCTTCGCGCACGATCCCGTGGCGATCGCCGCGGTCGCCTTCCTGGTGGGCATGGCCTCGAACGCCTCCCGGCCCGCCGTACAGGCGATGATGGCCGACATCGTCCGCCCGGAAGACCGCGTGCGCGCGTTCTCCCTCAACTACTGGGCGATCAACCTGGGGTTCGCCGTCTCCTCCATGGGGGCCGGATTCATCGCCGAGTTCAGCTACCTGGCGGGCTTCCTGATCGAGGCCGGAATGACGCTCGTCTGCGCCGTCGTCGTCTTCGTGAAGCTGCCGGAGTCCCGGCCGGTCCTCACCGACAAGGCCTCGGCGGAACCGGCTGTCGGTCTCGGGACCGTGCTGCGCGACGGCCGGTTCATGAGCGTCGTCGGGCTGTCCTTCCTCGTCGCCCTCGTCTTCCAGCAGGGGTCCGTGGGGCTTCCGGTCGCGATGGGCGAGGCGGGCTTCACCCCGGCCGACTACGGCATGGCGGTCGCCGTCAACGGCGTCCTCATCGTCGCCCTCCAGCTCCCGGTCACCCGTTTCATCGAGCACCGGGATCCGAAGCGGCTGCTCGTGGTCTCGTCGCTGCTCGCCGGGTACGGCTTCGGCCTCACCGCCTTCGCCGGCTCGGTCGGGGTCTTCGCCCTGACGGTGTGCGTGTGGACGCTCGCGGAGATCGTCAACGCGCCCACCCAGACGGGGCTGGTCGTCCGTCTCTCCCCGGTGCACGGCCGTGGCCGCTACCAGGGCATGTACACCCTGTCCTGGTCCCTCGCCGCGCTCGTCGCTCCGCTGATGTCCGGCCTGGTCATCGACCGGTTCGGCGCGGAGTGGCTGTGGGGGCTGTGCGCCGTGGTCGGCACGGCGGCGGGCCTGGGGTACGCGATGCTGACGCGGAGCCTGCCCGCGGAGGAGCCCTCCTTCACGGAGACGCCGGTCGCGTCCTCCGCCGCGCCGCCGGTCTCCCCGGCGACGGAGGTCGGAGCCGTCTGACGCCGGGCACGGACGCCGAGGCGCGGACGCCAGGACGCCGGTGCGGTGGGGGCCGGGCGGGGACACTCCTGTGCGGCCCGCGCCGGGAGACCCTGTCGGCGCCGGGGGTTGCGGCGTGCACGTCCGCACCGGCGTCCACGTCCGGCCCGCCCGTGCTCAGTGGTGCATCCGCGCGCCCTTCATCACCTTGTCCACCCCGTTCCGCGGCCCGTACACGGCCATCCCCACGAGGTCCAGGTCCGCCGCCGGCACGGCCCGCACGGCCGCCCGGTTGTCCCGGTCGTTGCCGGTGGCGAACAGGTCGGAGGTGAAGACGGCTCGCGGCAGCTGCCGGGACAGCGCACGGCCGTGGGCGGAGGTCAGCGTCTCCTTGGACCCCTCGAAGACGAGGACGGGCTGCCGGAACATGGACAGATAGGCGGTCCCGTCGGCGTCCTCGTAGGGCTCGCCGATCACCTCGGGGACGGCGCTGCCGAGGCCGCTGACGAGGAACGCCGTCACGTTGAGCCGCTGCCAGGGCTCCAGGTCGTCCCGCAACAGGACGGCGATCTTGGTGTCGAAGCGGATGGGTTCGATGTCCGGGCTGCCGGTGCTGCTGCTCATACGTCGAGACTGCCGACCGCCGTACCGCGTCGTCTTGTACGTTCTTTGCATGGCCCCGCATCGGGAGATCACGGCGTGGCGTCCGGGAGTCCCGGGTGTCGTGGAGGTCTTCCACGCCCACTACACCGAGTACGCGTACCCGATGCACGTGCACGAGGCGTGGACGCTGCTGATCGTCGACGACGGGGCGGTGCGGTACGACCTCGACCGGCACGAGCACGGCACCCCGCACGACACGGTCTCGCTGCTCCCGCCGTACGTCCCCCACAACGGTTCGCCGGTCACCGAGGACGGTTTCCGCAAGCGTGTCCTCTACCTCGACCTGAGCATGCTCGACGAGAGCTGGATCGGGCCCGCGACGGACGGGCCGGACCTCGTCGATCCGGTGCTGCGACGCCGCGTCGGGCAGATGCACACCGCGCTCGCGCACCCCGGGGACGAGCTGGAGGCGGAGAGCAGGCTGACGCTGGTCGCGGAGCGGCTGCGCGGCCGGCTGCGCCCCCGGGTGGCCGGCACGCCGGCGCGCCGCGACCGCCCGCTCGCCCGCCGACTGCGCGAACTCCTCGACGAGCGGCTGGTCGCGGGCCTCACCCTCGACGAGGCGGCCGGGCTGGTGCACGCCCATCCCGCCCATCTGGTGCGGGCGTTCAGCGAGGCGTACGGCATCGCCCCGCACCAGTACCTGATGTCCCGTCGCGTCGACCGCGCCCGCCGTCTGCTGCTCGACGGCGGGGCGCCGGGCGAGGTCGCCGCAGCGACCGGCTTCTACGACCAGTCCCATCTCGGCCGCCATTTCAAGCGGTTGGTGGGCGTGACGCCGGGCCGGTACGCGCGCACCGGCATCGGCAGGCCGGCCGCAGGACCGTTCTAGAGGTCGCGCTGGGCCTCGTACAGATTGCGCGGGCGCACCACGTCCGTGGTCCCGTATAGCTCCAGGCGGGAGTGCAGGTCCCCGGTGAAGTCCGCTACGTCGATCTGGTCGAACTCGCTGACCTCGTTGACCCCGACGGTGGCGCTGCGGGGAGCGAGGCCGTCGATCTTCATGAGGCCGGCACGGCCGTTGGTCACGCGGATGTTCCAGTGGGTGAAGCGCGCGCCGAACAGCGGTCCGGCGGAGGCGTCGCCGCCGTGGCGGCCGTTGTTGTTCACCGTGATGTCGGTGCGGACGTTCGCGAACGGCAGCCCGCGGTGGCTGTCGAAGGTGCCCATCTGCATGTCCCCGCGCGACCAGACGTTGTACGAGGACAGGCCTTCGACGTTGATGCCGTGGAGCTGCGTCCCGGCGGGGGCGGGCACCGTGCGCTGCTCGACGGTGAAGTTCTCGACGAGGTTGTCGTGCGAGCCTTCGCGGCAGAAGTACGGGTGGTGCGAGCCGCGGCCGGCGACCGTGGTGCGGCGCAGGGTGCAGGCGGAGGCGGCGACGAGACCGAAGCCGTTGTCCACGTGGCGTACGACGACGTCGTCGGCCCAGCATTCGTAGGCACACTGGAAGACGACGCCGTTGTACCCCTTGTCGAGCAGGTGCGGTGACTGCGGGGTCTCGACGGCCTCCAGGGTGAGTCCCTCGACCCCCGAGCCGGTCAGTTCCGGCACGTGCGTGGTCAGGCGCGGGTCCCATTCGGGCCGGACGTCCAGCGGGAGGGGGCGCTCCAGGGTGACCTTGCGGCCGCGGACGTGCGTGATGCGCACGGGCCACTCGTAGGGGACGTACGACGTGAGTTTCGTCTTGTCGTCCCAGTAGTACGCCTCGGGGCCGGGGCCGCCGCCCGACACGTGCTCCAGGAGCGTGTGGCCGGCGTCGTCGGCGAGGCGGAGCAGGACGAGCCAGCCGGGCCGCAGCCGGGACGCGTCGGCGACCGTCACGGTCCAGGAGCCCTGGCGGGCGGGTTCGACCGTCGTGAGAGTCTCCCACTCGTCGCGCCTGTTGCCGGTCCAGCCCTCGAAGGGCCAGGCCTTCGCCCTGATCGCGGCGATGAGCGACTCCCAACGGGCGGTCGGGGCCAGCCAGATGAGACCGCCCGCCCAGGACCAGGAGGATTTGTCGCCGCCGTAGCGGGAGCCGTAGGCGCCGATCAGCTCGGTGAGATTCCGGGTCGCGTACAGCTTCGTACGGTCGCTGCCGGCACCGCGCAGGACGACGTTCGAGTGCCCGAGGCGAATCAGGTCGTCGATGCGGAAGGTGCCGGGCGGGATGAGAACCGTGCCACCGCCGGCCCTCCCGGCAGCGGCGATGGCACGGTTGATCGCGGGGGCACAGTCGGTGCTGCCGTCGTCCGTCACGTCGCCGTGGTCGCGGATGTCGGCGACGACGGGGCGGCGGGGGAAGCGGGCCGCCCCGCCGCCGCGGCCGGACCGGCCGACGAACGGGATCTGCGGGTGGGTGAACGGCGTGCGGGTGAACTCGTGCCAGAGGGCGGGGACTTGGCCCTGTCCTGCGGCGGGGGCGTGGCCCTGTTGCGCGGGGGACGCGGCGGCCGTCCCCGCCGCGCCGGTCACGGCGACGGCGGCCACGGCGGTGGCGCCGGCGAGCAGGCGCCGTCTGCTGACGGTGCCGCTCCCGATGTTCCCCTCGCCGCGGTCGAGCGCCGCGCTCTCGCCGTTCCCGCCGTTCCCGTTGCTCCCGTTGCTCCCGAAGATCTCGTTACTCATGCCCGTCCGCCCCCCACTATTTCCATGGATGTGAACGATGTTCAGATCTGCGTCGGCGGCGAGCATGCCACGAGGACTCCGGGCGGGGAAGAGGGTGCGCGAGCCCTAATTGCCGAGCGGCGTCGGTCAGTTGGCGGGACGCTGGGTCAGATGACTGAACGCGTCCAGATTGCGGGTCGATTCACCGCGGGACACCCGCCAGGCGTACTCCCGGCGGATCGCGGACGCGAAGCCGAGCTCCAGAAGGGTGTTGAAGGCGCCGTCGGCGGCCTCCAGGACGGAGCCGAGCAGCCGGTCGACCTCCTGCGGGGTGACCGCGGCCAGCGGCAGCTTTCCGACCAGGTAGACGTCCCCGAGCGGGTCGACCGCGTAACCGACCCCGTAGAGCCTCAGGTTGCGCTCCAGCAGCCAGCGGTGGACCGCCTCCGCGTTCTCGTCGGGGTGGCGGATCACGAACGCGTTCAGCGACAGCGAGTGCTTGCCGACGATCAGCGACACGGTCGTGGACAGCTTCCGGGTACCGGGGAGCTTGACCGCGTACGTGCCGGGCTCGGGGCTCTCCCACTCGAGCTCGGCGTCCTTGAAGACCCCCTCGATGACCTGTGCCGCCCGCTGTACGTCCGCCATGCAGGGAGCGTACGTCAGAGCGGGCACGGCCCGGAGGCCGGTGCGGCCGCGGCAGGCGCCGCCGCAGGCCGGTGTCGGCCGGGGCGGGCACACACCCCGTACCGCCGCGGACGAGTGCCGGCCGTGACGGGCACCACCGCGGACCGGAGCGGGTCACGCCGGGCGCGCACCCGCCACCGAACCGGCCAGGTGTCAGCCGGTGCGCGCACGCACCCGGCGCCGGTGGGCCTGCGCCGCGGCCGTGTACACGTCCGCCGTGGCACCGGCGGCGGCGTCCCAGCCGAAGCGCTCCGCGTGACGCGCGGCGGCGGCGCCCATCCGGTCGGTGAGCGCCCGGTCGTCCGCGAAACGGCGCAGCACGCGCGCGTAGGCGGCGGGGTCGTGGCCCTGCACAAGGAAGCCGGTCTTCTGGTCGCACACGGCGACGGGCAGTCCGCCGACCGACGCCGCGAGCACCGGCGTACCGGCTGCCTGCGCCTCGATGGCGACCAGGCCGAAGGACTCGCTGTACGAGGGCATGACCAGCACCGACGCCGCCCGGAACCAGTCCGCCAGCTGCTCCTGGCCGACGGGCGGCCTGAAGCGCACGACGTCGGCGATGCCCAACCGCGCGGCGAGTTTCTGCAGCCCCTCGGGCTTGGCGAGACCGCTGCCGCTGGGGCCGCCGACGACGGGGACGACGATCCTGCCGCGCAGTTCCGGACACTCGTCGAGCAGGACGGCGACCGCGCGCAGCAACACGTCGGGGGCCTTCAGGGGCTGTATGCGGCCCGCGAACAGGGGGATCAGCGCGTCCTGCGGGAGCCCGAGGCGGGCCCGGGCGGCGGCGCGGCCGTCAGCGGGACGGAAGCGGTCGAGGTTGACGCCGGGGTGGACGACGGCGACCTTTCCGGGTTCGGCGTCGTAGTGGCGGACGAGCTCGTCCGCCTCCTCCGCGGTGTTCGCGATGAGGCGGTCGGCCGCGCGCACGATCTGGGTCTCGCCGATGACACGGGCGGCCGGCTCGGGGGTGTCGCCCTCGGCCAGCGCGGCGTTCTTGACCTTCGCCATGGTGTGCATCGCGTGCACCAGGGGCGCACCCCAGCGCTCGGCGGCGAGCCAGCCGACGTGGCCGGAGAGCCAGTAGTGCGAGTGGACCAGGTCGTAGTAGCCGGGGCGGTGGCCGGCCCAGGCCTGCATCACGCCGTGCGTGAAGGCGCACAGCTGGGCGGGCAGATCTTCCTTGGCGAGACCCTCGTAGGGGCCCGCGTCGACGTGCCGGACGAGGACGCCGGGGGCCAGCTCGACGGCCGGCGGCAGGGCGCCGGTGGTGGCGCGCGTGAAGATCTCGACCTCGATGTTGATCGCGGCGAGGCGCTGCGCGAGCTCCACGATGTACACGTTCATGCCGCCCGCGTCGCCCGTGCCGGGCTGGTGCAGCGGCGAGGTGTGCACGGAGAGCATCGCGACGCGACGGGGCCTGCGGTGCAGCCTGAGCCGTGCGGACGCCGTCGGGGAGCGACGCCCGAGCCTGCCGACGTACTGGCTCACGTGGCGTTCCTCCTTGCAGCGGGCATGCCGGTCGGAGGACGCGGTACGCCCTCCGAAGAGGGCAAACGCCGGAGCAGCCTGCTCCATTTCCTCTTTGCCGAATCATTACCCCTGCTCGCTCAACCGTTCGACAGTGGGATGCGTGCACCGCCGCACCCCCGTGACGTACGGGCTTTCGAGGCGGGCCCCGGAGCGGGCATCCTCCGGGGGCGCCCGGGGCGGTGGGCCGGGATGTTGTCCACAGGTGTGGGCGAGGGGCCGGGAGGTTGTCCACAGGTGTGACCGGCCCTCGCCGGACGCGCCTACTCTCGTACGCATGACAACCCGCGCCGCGTCCCGCCCCGTGGGTACGGTGACGCGCGGGACGACCAACCCCAACCGCCTGCGCCGCATGGACCGCTGGATCGCGGCCGTCCACGGCGCCGAACTGCGCAGTTCCGCCGACCCGGTGGCTGTCGATCTGGGGTACGGCGCGGCGCCCTGGACGGCGGTCGAGCTCCTGGCCCGACTGCGCACCACGGCACCGCGCACCCGCGTGGTGGGCGTGGAGATCGAACCGGCCCGCGTCGCGGCCGCCCGTCCGTACGAGCGCGAGGGCCTCACCTTCCGTCACGGCGGCTTCGAGGTGCCCGTGCCCGGCAGCCCGACCCTCATCCGCGCGGCCAACGTGCTGCGCCAGTACGACGAGGAGCAGGTCGCCGAGGTCTGGCGGCGCCTGTGCGCCCGCCTCGCGCCGGCCGGACCCGCCGGCCGGGGCGGGCTGCTCGTCGAGGGCACCTGCGACGAGATCGGCCGCCGGCATGTCTGGGTCGCCCTCGGCCCGGAGGGCCCCCGCACCGTCACCTTCGCCACCCGGCTCGGCTCCCTGGACCGGCCGTCCGACCTCGCCGAGCGCCTGCCGAAGGCCCTCATCCACCGCAATGTCCCGGGCGAGCCCGTCCACGCCTTCCTGCGCGACTTCGACCGCGCCTGGGCGGCCGCCGCGCCCTACGCCTCGTACGGCGCGCGACAGCGCTGGATACGCACGGTCCGCGACCTGAAGGCCGACTGGCCGGTGACCGACGGCATGACGCGCTGGCGGTTGGGCGAAGTCACCCTGCGCTGGGAGGCGTTGGCGCCGGGCACGGTCCAGGAGTCTTCCTCGGCCCGGTTCTGACACCGAAACACCTCGGCCCCGGAGCTCCGCCTCACGGCCGCCCGAGGGCCGCGACCTGCCACGCTCCGGCACCACGGCGCGAGCGGAACGAATCCGGTGACTGATTCGTCACACCGGCGGGGAGATCGTCTTGCGGAAGCGGTTACGGGGGAAGGCAGTTCTTGCCCGCCTCTGTCGCATTGCGCTCCGACATGGCACGATCCCCGATGCATCCGTAAGTTACTGACGGTAAATCAGTTTGGGGGCGGGTACATGGGATCCGGCAAGCGGAGCCTGACCACGGCGGCCATGACCCTGGCCTGCGCATGTGCCTGCGCGGTGCTGGCAACACCGGGCGTGGCGTACGCGAGTCCGACACCGACACCGACCCGGACACCCACCGCGGCCCCCACACCCGCGGCCGACAAGGACCTCGAAGCGGTCCGCGCGAAGCTGGACGAGCTTTACCACGACGCGGCGCTCGCCACGGATGCCTACAACGCGGCCGAGGAGAAGGCGAAGAAGCAGTCCGCCGAACTCGTCGACCTGGCCCGCGAGATCGTCAAGGGCCAGGCGAAACTGGACAAACTGAAGGACCGGGCGGGCGCCGCGGCGCGGGCGCAGTACCGCGGCGGAGGGCTGCCCCCCGAGGCGCGGCTGTGGCTGAGCGACGACCCGCAGGAGTTCCTGGACGGCGCGGGACGCGTGCGGCAGGGCCAGCACGCGACCAAGGGGCTGCTGGGCGAGTTGACGCGCACCCAGCAGGACTTGGAGCAGTACGCGAAGGACGCCTCCGCGCAGTGGCAGAAGCTGGAGGCCAACCGCAAGGCCAAGGCCGCGGCCAAGAAGAAGATCAAGCAGCGCATCTCCGACGCCGAGAAGCTGGAGTCCCAGCTGGAGAAGGAGGAGAAGGAGCGGCTGGCGAAGCTGGAGGAGGAGGCCGCCTATCAGGCGCAGACGGCCTGGCTGAGCTCCGGCGTCCTCGCCGAGATCAACAGCGAGGCGTCCGCGCAGGGCAAGAAGGCCGTGAAGTACGCGACCGGCCAGATCGGCAAGCCCTACGAGTGGGGCGCCGAGGGCCCGAAGTCCTACGACTGCTCGGGACTCACCTCCCAGGCCTGGGCGTCCGCCGGCCACTCCATCCCGCGCACCTCGCAGGAGCAGTGGAAGCAGCTCCACCGCGTCGACATCAAGGACATGCGCCCCGGCGACCTGATCATCTACTTCGACGACGCGAGCCACGTCGGGATGTACATAGGAGACGGCGCGATCGTGCACGCCCCCCGGCCCGGACGGACGGTGACGATCACCGGAGCGGGTTCGATGCCGATCCTCGGAGTCGTCCGGCCCGACGCGTGACCCGGACACCCCTCCCCTGGGCGCCGGGTGACCCGGATCCCACGCCGGGGAGCCGCGTGACCGCGTGACCTGCCCCACGTGACCCACCGCACGGTCGCCCTCGGGAGTCAACCCCGGGGACGTGACCTTCGTCATCCCCGGTGAGGTCGCGTCCTGTCCAAATGCGTTACGGGATGCGGCATATGACACTGGCGGTTTGCCGGACGCCGTGCCGTACGCCATTCCGCTGCGGCACCGGCTGACGCTATGGTCCCCGTCGGTGGGTCGAGGTCCCTTGCCCCACCACGCCCTCGGGGGGAGGGAAGGAACCCACACGATGCCCGTACCCGTACCGCGGCAGAGAGCGATCCCGGCCGTGGAGAGTGGTCAGGCTCAAGCCGTGTTCTCACCCGGCGGCCCATCCGGACATGCGACCGGCGGCCCCTCCGGGTCAGTCCCGGCGCCTCGCGCCACCGCTCCGGTCGACAGCACCACCAATCTGACCCTGCTGGTCATCGAGGACGACCCGGCCGGTTCCCTCAGCGTGCCCGAAATGCTCGACGCGGCCGGCAAGCCGATCCGCGTCCGTACCGCCCGCAACCTCACCGAGGCCGAGCGGCTGCTCACCGACGACGTCCACTGCATCCTGCTGGACCTCGCGCTGCCCGCGCCGGGCCGGGCGGTGGAGGGCGACGACGAGCTGACCGTGCTCAAGCACGTCCTTCAGCTCGCCCCCCGGCATGCCGTCCTCGCGCTCACCGCGTCCGGCGACGCCGAGCGCGGTGCCGAGGCGGTGCGGGTGGGCGCCCAGGACTACCTCCTGCGCGAGGAACTCGACGGGCGGCTGCTGAGCCGCGCCATCCGGTACGCGGTGGAGCGCAAGCGTTCCGACCGGGCCGAGCGCCGGCTCACCGAGTCCAAGCTCCGCGCCCAGGAGAACGCGCGCCTGGAGCGCGGCCTGCTGCCGACCCCGCTGCTGGACGGCTCCCCGCTGCGTTTCGCCGCGCGCTACCGTCCGGGCCGCTCCCGCGCCCTGCTCGGCGGCGACTTCTACGACACCGTGCGCACTGCCGACGGCACTGTGCACGCGATGATCGGCGACGTCTGCGGGCACGGGCCCGACGAGGCGGCGCTCGGGGTGGAGCTGCGCATCGCCTGGCGCGCGCTGACCTTCGCGGGCCTGTGCGGCGACGAGCTCCTCTCGACGCTCCAGCAGGTCCTGGAGCACGAGCGCGAGAACGACGAGATCTTCGCGACGCTGTGCACCGTGGACATCGCTCCGGACGGCCGCCGCGCCGGGCTCTGTCTGGCCGGTCACCCGTCCCCGCTGATCGCCCGCCCCGGCCGCCAGGCCGAGCTGCTGCCGTACGAGAACAACGGCCCCGCGCTCGGTCTGCTGCCGCACGCGCGCTGGCCGCGCATGCAGGTGGAGCTGGGCGCGGCGTGGAGCCTGATGCTGTACACCGACGGCCTGATCGAGGGCCACATCGGTGAGGGCAAGGACCGGCTCGGCCAGGACGGCATGGTGGACATGGTCCGCCGTCAGCTGGCCCAGGGGCTCCAGGGAGAGGAACTGCTGCGCGCCGCGGTGAGCGAGGTGCGCGAACTCAACGGCGGTGAGCTGACGGACGACGTGGCGGTGCTGCTGCTGGACAGGACGCCCTGAGGCCCGCCTGTCCGATCGTGCCCGGGCCACGGGGTCCGCGGCACGCGCACCTGTGCCGTGCGGGGGCGGTGGGACACGGCTGCGGCGGAGTCACCGGCCGCCGCTCATCCGGTCGGCAGGGTCACCGGCCGCCGTTGTACGGGCCGTAGGGGCCGTCGCTGCTGCTTCCGCCGCGGCGGCCGCCGCCGGAGACCTGGCGCAGCGCGGGGCGTACGTCCACGAAGAAGACGATGGTCGCGATCAGACCCGCGATCTGCAGGAACAGCATCGGCACCAGAAGGTTCACGGCGACCGTGACGCCGAGGATGATCAGCCAGAACATCTTGTTCTGCTTGTCGGCGGCGCGATACGCGTCCTCACGGGCGACCGCGGCCATCACCAGCGCCACCACGGCGAGCACCAGCATGGCAGTGAAGATCAGCCACATGAAGCCGCCGAATGCCGTCATCAGCACTATGCCCACCGCCCGGGTCGAGTCGTCTCTACGGCCACCGTACCCGGAGAACGGGCCGGGAACTCCGAGAGTGCCCGGCCCGTGCCCACATCGCGACGTGCCGGCCCGAGCGGGCCGGCACCTCGTGCGCTGGTGACCGCCGAACGGCGGACAGCCGCCTACTTCGCGGGCGGGGTGGTCTTCTTCGCCGTGGCCTTGCGGGCCGCCGGGGCCTTCTTCGCCGCGGGCTTCTTGGCCTCGGCGGGCTCGGCCACGACCGTGACGGTCCTGCCCTCGTCCTTGACCTCGACCGGTTCGGCCTTCGGCTCGACGGCCACCGCGAGGTCCTCGATCTCGTCGGCGACCTCGCCGCGCCAGGTCTTCACGGTCTGCTCGCCGCGCTCGGCGACCTTCTCGTAGGTCTCCCGGGCCTTGACGGCGTACTCGGCGGCGACGCCGACACCGCGCAGGGCGAGGTCCTGGGCGGACTCACCGAGCTTCTTCAGGTCGGTGTCGAGGGTGCTGATGAAATCCGTGACCCGGGTCTGGATCGTCTCCTGCGCCTCCTTGGCGCGGGCGGCGGCCTTCTCCTGGACGGCGTTCGGATCGATGTTGCGGACGGTCTCGATGCGTGCCGGGGCCTCGGCACGGAGCTGCTCCACGATGCCCGGCACCTTCCGGGCCTGCTCCACGGCCAGGTCGGCCGTGCCGGCGAGGAAGTAGAGCGGGGTCGGGTCGGTGGCGGCCTTGCGGATGTCGTCGGTGATGGCCATGACGATGGTCCTCCCGTGTGGCGTTCGGCTGAGGGTTTTGGTTGTCCGCGGCAAGACCGGCCCGCATACGGTCGTTCCGGCGGTGCTCGTGCTGCTCATCTGCGGATCAACTGGCGGTCTGCTGCGGATCGGCACCGCTGCCGTCGGCCGTGCGGGGGCCGCGGGCTGCGTTGTCCGGTCTGTCCTGAGCTGCGGGTATGCCGGTGCCGTCGTGCAGATGGGCACCGGGCATCTCGGGGCTCTGCGCGTCCTCGTCCGGCCGGGCGATCTCGAATCCGTTCTCCTTGCGGAAGGACTCGTAGATCTGGAGCAGCACCTGCTTCTGCCGCTCGTTCAGCGTGGGATCGGCGAGGATGACGGCGCGCGTCTCCACCTCGTCCCGGTCCCGCTCGGCGTCGAGGATGCCGGCCCGCACGTAGAGCGTCTCGGCGGAGATCCGCAGCGCCTTGGCGACCTGCTGCAACACCTCCGCGCTCGGCTTGCGCAGCCCGCGCTCGATCTGGCTCAGGTACGGATTGGACACTCCGGCGGCGTCGGCGAGCTGCCGCAGCGACAGCTGCGCGCTGCGCCGCTGTTCCCGCAGGTACTCACCAAGATTGCCGACGTTGAGCGATGCCATGCCTCCACCTTGCCGCACTCTCGCTAACAATTGCAAGCACCCGCTTGCAAAAGTGCGCCATGTCATGCGGCGACCACCTCGTCACACCGCGATACGACTGTGCGGCCTACACACTGAGCAGCCAGGCGGGGCCGCGGCGGCTGGACGGTGTCGATCTGCCACAGGCCCATGCCCACGACCTTTCGCATCTCGGCGAAACAGTGAACAAGACCCCGGGCCACTCCGAGACTCTGTCGCATGCGCAGCTACCGAACCCTGTTCCGCGTACCGGAGTTCAGACCGTTCCTGCTCTCCTTCGCCGCTTTCGCCGCGGCCCAGACGGTCGGTGCGCTGGCCCTCGGCACGCTGGTCTTCCGGGCCACCGGCTCTCCGCTCCTTTCGGCGGTGAGCATGTTCGGCCCGCAGCTGGCACAGCTCGTGGGGGGCACGTTCCTGCTCTCGGGTGCCGACCGCCTGCCCCCGCGCGCGATCCTGTCCGGTCTCGCCCTCGCCTTCGCGGCCGGCACGGCGGTGCTGGCGCTGCCCGGCCTGTCGGTCGGGGCGCTCCTCGCCGTCGTACTCCTGCAGGGCCTGGTCGCGTCGCTGGGCGGCGGTGTCCGCGGGGGGCTGCTGAACGAGATCCTGCCCAAGGACGGCTACGTCCTGGGCCGTTCGGTCTTCAACATGCTCTGGGGCCTCACGCAGGTGAGCGGTTTCGCGACGGGCGGCGCACTGCTGGCGCTCCTGTCCCCACGGACCTGTCTGCTCCTCGCGGCGGCGCTGTATCTGGCGTCGGCCGTCGTCACCCGCCTGGGCCTCTCCGCCCGCCCGCCGCGCGCCTTTGGCCGCCCCTCCCTGTCGGCGACCTGGCGCACCAACGTCCTCCTGTGGTCCTCACGCCCCCGCCGCCTCACATACCTGGGCCTGTGGGTCCCCAACGGCCTGGTGGTCGGCAGCGATTCGCTCTACGTCTCCTACGCACCCTCGGCCGCCGGCACGCTGTACGCGTGCGGGGCGCTGGGCATGTTCGTGGGCGACATGGCGGTGGGCCGCCTGGTCCCGCCCGCGGTGCGCCCGCGGCTCGCGACCCCGCTGCGCCTGCTGCTCGCGGCTCCCTACCTGTTCTTCGTCCTGCGGCCGGGAGTGGCGCTGTCGGCCGTGGCCTGCACCGTCGCCTCCGTCGGCTTCGCCGCGAGCCTGGTCCTGCAGGAGCGCCTGATGTCCCTCACCCCTGACGACCTCGCGGGCCAGGCCCTCGGCCTGCACGCCACCGGCATGGCCGCCCTCCAGGGCGCCGGCGCCGCCCTCGCGGGCACACTGGCCCAACTGACCTCCCCGGCCACGGCGATGACGCTGATGGCGGCCGGATCGGTCGCCGTGTCCCTGACCCTCGCGGCCCTGGGCCGGCACGAGGAACGACAGCCGGCCGTCCCCGGTGCGGGTCCGGGCGTCCCGTCGGAACCGGCCGCCACGGACTAGCCGGGGCTCTCCGGCGGATGGGGCGACCACGGACCTTGGCGCGCCCGGTCCGTACGGATCAGCGGTGGTGGCACCACATGGCACCGCATGGCGCTGAGTGGCACTGGGTGGCGCCGTGTGACCTTCGGGCGGAACCGCATGACATCGGATGGCGTCACATGGTGCCGCTCGGCATCATGTGGCGCCATCCAGCGCCAGGGCTGGTGCCTGGCCCTGTGCGCACCCGGCTACTTCTGGTCGAAGGCGGTCTTCGACCGCGATCCGAAGTAACCGCGGCGACCGCGCGGGCCGCCTGTCGCGGCCCGCACCGCCCGAGGGCGGCGTACTCCGACTCCGCGTCGGCGTGCGCCGCCCCGTCCGCGTACTCCGACTCCGCGTCGGCGCTGCCCCCCTCGGCCTTCTCAGCCGGCGGCGGCGCCGAACCACTTCGGCAGACGGCCGAGCAGATCCTGCTGGTCCTCACCGACCCACGCCACATGGCCGTCCGGCCGGAGCAGCACCGCGGGCACGTCCAACTCCTCGCCTGCGTCGACGACATGGTCGACCCGGTCCTCCCAGCCCGCGACCGAGAGCCGTCCGGTCCGATCGAGCAGCAGTCCCCGGCCGCCGTGCATCAGCTCGTAGAGACGCCCCTGCGTCAGCTTCACGTCCCGCAGCCGCCGGCCGAGCAGTTCGTGACCCTCGCCGAAGTCGTAGCGGACCCCGACCGCGGTGATCAGGCCGGTCACGTACGCGTTCACCTCCTCGAAGTCCATCAGCTTCGAGAACAGCTCCCGCAGGGCGGTCGCACCCGGATCGGTCCCCAGCAGCGTGATCTGCGCGCGGGTGTTGTCCAGCACGGCGGCACCCACCGGATGGCGTTCGGCGTGGTAGCTGTCCAGCAGCCCCTCCGGCGCCCAGCCGTCCACCTCGGCGGCCAGCTTCCAGCCGAGGTTGAACGCGTCCTGCACGCCGAGGTTGAGCCCCTGCCCGCCGGTCGGCGGGTGGATGTGCGCAGCGTCGCCGGCCAGCAGCACCCGGCCGACCCGGTAGCGCTCGGCCTGCCGGGTGGCATCCCCGAACCGGGACAGCCAGCGCGGCGAGTGCACGCCGAAGTCGGTGCCCGCGACGGCCCGCATCTGCCGCTTGAACTCGTCGAAGGTCGGCGCGGTCGCCCGCCCCTCGGACACGCCCGCGGCGGGGACGACGACGCGGTACGTGCCGTCGTCGTTGGCGATGGTGCCGAACCGCAGCTGGGTCTTGCGGACCTCCGCGACGACGGCCTCGACCCTCGCCGGGTCCTCGGTCATCTCCATGTCGCCCAGCAGCGTCTCGACCGTGGCGGGCACACCGGGGAAACCGACGCCGATCAGCCTGCGGACCACGCTGCGGCCGCCGTCGCAGCCGACGAGGTAGCGCGAACGCAGCCGCGTGCCGTCCGCCGCCTCGACGGTCACCCCGTCCTCGTCCTGGCTCAGCCCGACCACTTCGCAGCCGCGCCTGATCTCGGCACCGAGTTCGAGGGCACGCTCGCGGAGCAGGCGCTCGGTGGCCGGCTGGAGGGTGGAGAGTCCGTACGGGTGCGCCGTGTCCAGCCGGTCCGGCCAGGGCTTGACGATGCCGCCGAAGAGTCCGCCGACCTGGAACGTGTCGCTGACCGCGAGGAACCGGTCCAGCAGGCCGCGCTGATCCATCACCTCGACGCTGCGCGCGTGCAGACCGCGCCCGCGGGTCTCCTTGGTCGGCTCGGTCAGCTTCTCCAGCACGACCACGTTCACGCCGTGCAGCCGCAACTCGCCGGCCAGCATCAGGCCGGTCGGTCCGCCGCCGACCACGATCACGTCCATCATCAGCACGCCCGTTCAACGAGATGGCGCAGGTGCAGGTCCTGGCCTCGGCGGACGATTGTGCGGCACGGACCGGGCCTTGCCGCAAGGCCCCCTGTGCGCTATACGTTGAGAGTGGCAAGGAGCAGGTACTCCTTGCCCTTTGTCGTCTCCGGGCCCCTTCCCGTCCCCGGCGGGTACCCGTCCCCGGGGCACGTGCTCACCCGGGGAACCGTTCCCGCCCCGGGCCCGCCCCTGTCTCCCGGGCCGCGCCCGGCGGGCGGCCTCGCCGGGCGGTTACGCCGTCCACTCCTCCTTCAGGAGTCCGAACAGCACCTCGTCGTGCCAGGTGTCGCCCACGCGTACGGCGGCCCTGCGGCGGCCCTCCTCGACGAAACCGGCCGCGCGGAAGGCACGGATGGCGCGCTCGTTGCCGCTCCAGGTCTCCAGGTCGACGCGGCGCAGACGGCAGGCGCCGAAGAGGTGGCCCAGCAGCAGGCGCAGCGCCTCGGAGCCGTGGCCGCGGCCCCAGCGGTCCCGTTCGCCGATGGTGATGCCGACCGTCGCCCGGCCGGTGAACGGGTTGAGATCGCGGTAGTCGGCCATGCCGATCGCACGGCCGTCGGCCAGGTCCTCCACGGTGAAGGTGTTCTCGGAACGCGGGTCGTCGCGGAGCCGGACCTCGTGGAAGGACGCCAGGGCCTCCCGTGTGACGGGGCCGAACTGCGGATTGCCGCCGGTGGCCCAGTGCACGACCTCCGGGTCGTTCCGCCAGCGCACGTGTGCGTCCAGGTCCTCGGCGCTCAGCGCCCGCAGTCGTACCAACGTGCCTTCGATCATGGGGTGATCATATGGACCGGCGGCCGGGGCCCTGAGCCGTCCGCGAGGCCGGAGAACCGTCCCGGCCGACGTGCTCCGCCAGGAAGTCCTCCCACGTCCGCTTCCCGGTGTCCGCCCCGTCGAGCGTGAGGTTGTCGCCCGCCCGGTAGGCGCGGCCCGCCTTGCCGGGTATACGGACCGGCATCGTCGGACGGCGCTTCCCGGACGCCTTCAGGTATCCGCGGGCCAGGTCGCCGAGGCCGTACACCTCGGGTCCCGCGAGGTCGGGCACCAGCCCCGACGGTCCGCCCAGGGCGAGTTCCGCGATGCGGGCCGCCACGTCACGTGCGTCGACCGGCTGGAGGCGCAGCCCGCCCGGCACCGGGAACACGGGCGACTTCGCCATCGCCCGCACCGTCTTCAGGGTCAGTTCGTGGAACTGGGCCGCCCGCAGAGTCGTCCACGGCAGCCCCGACTCGGCCACCGCCCGTTCGGCGGCCAGTTTCGACCTGAGCCAGGCCAGCGGCACCCGGTCCGCGCCGATGACCGAGATGAGGACGAAGTGCCCTACGTCCGCGGACCGCGCGGCCCGGACCAGGTTGCGGGTCGCGATGTCGTCGCCCTTGGGACCGCCCGCGAGGTGCACGACGGTGCCGACCCCTTCCAGCGCCGTCCCGATCCCCTCGCCGTCGAGCAGGTCCACGGCCACGTGGTCGACGCCGTCGGCGTCCGCACCTCCCGCCCCGCCGGTGGGCCGGCCGTTCCGGCTGAGCACCCGCACCTCGCGCCCCGCCTCGCACAGCAGCGGGACGACGAGCCGTCCGAGCGTGCCGGTGCCGCCCGTGACCAGGGTGATCGACGTGTCGAGAGCCATTGCCACTCCTTGTTCCATGAGGGCCGGGACGATCGAATTCCGGTGCCCTCAGCGGGTTTTCGGTGTTCTACTTCGCTGACACTCCGCGCGAAGGGAATGTGACACGGTGGGCGAGAGCGCATGGCCGGCCGAGTGGTTCGAAGAGCACCGGACGCATCTGCGGGCCGTCGCGTACCGGATGCTCGGGTCGGTGAGCGAGGCGGAGGACGCCGTCCAGGAGACCTGGTTGCGGGCCGACCGCGCCGGCGCCGACGGCGTGGGGAACCCGGCCGGCTGGCTGACCACGATCGTGACGCGGGTGTGCCTCAACATGCTCCGCACCCGTAAGGCGCGGCGCGAGGAGCCCCTCGACCTCCGGGTGGTCGACGCGCCGGTCCCGCCCGAGGACGGCGGCGACCCCGAGGAGGAGGCCGCGCTCGCCGACTCGGTCGGCGTCGCGATGCTCGTGGTCCTGGACACGCTCTCCCCGGCCGAGCGGCTCGCCTTCGTGCTGCACGACATGTTCGCCGTGCCCTTCGACGAGATCGGCCCGATGCTGGAGAAGTCCCCCGCCGCGGTACGGCAGCTCGCCAGTCGCGCCCGGCGCCGGGTGAAAGGGGTCTCGCCCCTGCCGGACACCGATCTGACGCGCCGTCGGCGGGTCGTCGACGCCTTCCTGGCCGCCACCCGCGGCGGGAACTTCGACGCCCTGGTCGCCCTGCTCCACCCGGACGTGGTCCTGCACGCCGACGCGTCCGTCATCCCGACGCCCGGACCGGTCGTCGTCAGCGGTGCCGTCCCCGTCGCCGAGGGCGCGATGGCCGCCACCGGCCGCGCCCGCTTCACCGGCGTCGCGCTCCTCGACGGCTCGGTCGGACTGGCGATGGCTCCCTTCGGCCGCCTCGCCCTGGTCCTCGCCTTCGACTTCGCCGACGACGGTCGCGTCACCGCGATCCGCGTCGTCGCCGACCCGGACCGGCTGCGCGAGGTCGCGGTCGCGGTTCCGTGGGACCCGGCGCATCCGGAAGACCCCACGGCGCGGGAGAAGACCTCGTGATGCCGGGAGGAGCTGACGCGCGGAAATACCGCTCCCGGGAAAGCCGTGCTTGCCCGACCGGAATGCACCGGTGCGGAAATACGGCATTGCGCCGGCGCGGCACGTTCCTTTAATGTGCTCCCATGACTGCCGGGTCGGCCTTGTGCCGTGAGCGAGTTGGTTGCCCGGCCTCCGAGTGAGGCCGGGGCGGGGTAGGGCCCCGCCCTCCCCCCTCTTTTCCGTACGCCGTCCGCGTACGCCCCGCCTGCGGCGGCATCCCCGTACGACGCTGCCGGACCGTGTCTTCACAGGGCGTCTCCGGACCCTCGTGTCTCCGTACGGCCCTTCCGTACGTCTTCCACGCGCGCCCCTGCGCAGGACTCCGTCCCCTTCGGCGCGCGCCTTCACACGCATTTCCACCACCGCGTGCCCGAATGCGCCACGCGGCAATTCGACCTGCTTGAAAAAGGGAGTGGGAAAAGAATGCCAAACGAGTTCAACCAGCGGATCGTCGAGGAATTCCGGGCAGGCGGCGGACGGGTCGGCGGCCCTTTCGAGAAGGCCCGGCTGCTGCTGCTGACGACCACCGGCGTCCGGACGGGCGCCCCGCACACGCCCCCCCTCGGCTACTCCCCCGACGGGGGGGAGCAGGTCCTCGTCATCGCCTCGGCCGGCGGCGCGCCACGCCACCCGGATTGGTACCGCAATCTCCTCGCGCACCCCCACGTCACCGTCGAGGACGGCGTCTTCGTCTACGAGGCAATGGCCCACGTGCTCGAACGCCCGGAACGCGACCGTGTCTTCGCGCGCGCGGTGGAGGCGGACCCGGGGTGGGCGGAGTACCAGGCGAAGACCGACCGGGTGATTCCCGTCGTCGCCCTCCGCGCGATCCCGAAGGACGGTCCCCGGCAGATGAACGCGGGCTCCATGGCCGAGGGGCTGAAGGTGGTCCACGACGCCTTCCGGCGCGAACTCGCCCTGATCCGGGAGGAGGTGACCCGGCAGGGGGCGGCGCTGGGCGCCCAGCTGCGCGTCAACTGCCTCACCCTCTGCCAGGGGCTGCACAACCACCACACCGGTGAGGGCCTCGGCATCTTCCCGATGCTCGGCGAGCGCCATCCGCGGCTCGCCCCCGTCCTGGACCGGCTGCGCCGGGAGCACGAGAGGATCGCGGAGCTCCTCGAAGAGCTGCGCCGGGTCGTCGCTGCGCCCGGCACGGGGCCCGGCCGCGTACGCTCCGACGTGGAACGCCTCACCACCGCACTGGAAGCCCATCTGACCTACGAGGAGGAGCACTTGATTCCCCTCCTGGCCGCACCGGCCGCACCGGGGGCGCCGCGGTGATCGCACTCGTCACCGGCGCCAACCGCGGGATCGGGCGCGAGGTCGCCCGGCAGCTCGCCGCCGCCGGGCACACCGTCCTCGTGACCGCCCGTTCGGCCGAGGCCGCCGCCGAGGCGGCACGGGCCGTCGGCCCGGACGCCCGCCCCCTGCGCCTCGACGTCACCTCCGGGGCCGACATCACCGCCCTCGCCCGGGACCTCGAC
The DNA here is from genome assembly GCF_000424945.1 of Streptomyces sp. 142MFCol3.1. Classification (NCBI taxonomy): domain Bacteria; kingdom Bacillati; phylum Actinomycetota; class Actinomycetes; order Kitasatosporales; family Streptomycetaceae; genus Streptomyces; species Streptomyces sp. 142MFCol3.1. The sequence continues at coordinate 76,923 of NZ_AUKV01000029.1, read as the reverse complement.
GCCCTGGACGTCCTCGTCAACAACGCGGCGATCACGTACGACACCTGGCAGCGTGCGACCACCGCCGACCTCGACGTCGTACGGGAGGCCGCCGAGACGAATCTCTACGGTCCCTGGCGGCTGACCCAGGCGCTGCTCCCCCTGCTCCGCGCGAGCGCGCACCCGCGGATCGTGAACGTGTCCAGCGAGGCCGCGTCCCTCGCCGGCATGGGCGGGGGCACGCCCGCCTACTCCGCCTCCAAGGCGGCCCTCAACGCCCTCACCCGCATGCTCGCCGCCGAACTGCGCGGCGACGGCGTGCTGGTGAACGCCGTCTGCCCGGGCTGGGTGGCCACCGACATGGGCGGCCCGGGCGGGCGTCCCGTCGAGGAGGGCGCCGCGAGCGTCGTCTGGGCGGCCACCCTCCCCGACGACGGCCCGACCGGCGGCTTCTTCCGCGACGGCCGCCCCCTGCCCTGGTGAGCTGAACCGGCCGCCCCTCCCCGGTGGCCGCCGCTCGCCGGCGGCGGGCTCACCAGGGCAGGGGCCGCGCGTGGACGACGTCCAGCCGTGACACGGCCCGGGTCAGCACCACGTACAGCCGGTGCAGCCCGCGGGCCTCGGCCTCCGCGACGGCTGCCGGTTCGACGGCCACGACATGGTCGTACTCGAGTCCCTTGGCGAGGCCGGCCGGCACCACCGCGACGCGTGCGCCCAGTTCGTCGGGGCCCGACGCCTCGATGCCCGCGGCGTTCAGCGCCTCCCGCACCCGTCCGGCGTCCTTGTCCGCGGCGATGACCCCGACGGAGCCCTCCTGCGCGAGCGCTGCGCGCACCGCGTCGACGGTCGCGGGCAGCACGTCGGACACGGGCCGGATCGTCACCGCGCCGTCGCGGCGCAGGGCCCGGGCGGGCGGCACCGCCACGTCGAGCCTGCCCAGCAGCCGGTTGGCGATCTCGACGACGGCGCCCGGCACCCGGAAGCCTGTCGTCAGCGGGACGACGGCGGCACCCGGCTTCCCCAGATGGGCGAGGAGGTCATTCCAGTCGCGCGCCGCCCAGGGCGTGGTGCCCTGGGCGAGGTCCCCGAGCACGGTCAGCGATCCGAACGCGGCCCGCCGCGCGATGGCCCGGCACTCCATGGGCGACAGGTCCTGCGCCTCGTCGATGACGACATGGCCGTATCCCTCGGGGTGTTCCACGAGTCCGGCGATCTCGTCGAGCAGGACGAGGTCGGCGGCGGACCAGCATGCGGACCTGTGGGAGCGCGGTGGCTTCGTCCACAGGACCGCCTTCTGTTCGTCGGCGTCGAGGATCCCGTCGGCCGCCTCCGCCAGCGCTTCCGCGTCGGCGAGGATCCGGGTGAGCACCTCCTCGGGGCGCTGCCGGGGCCACACCGCGTCGACGTGGGCGGTGACCGGCCGGGCCCGCGCGATCTTCTGTGCCCACGCGCTGGTCTGCGGTCCTGAGCGCCGCTCGGCCTGTTCCCGTACGTGACGCACGACCCGTGTCCGCACGCGCTCACGGCCGACGGCGTACGGCGGTTCCTCGGCCCGTACGTCGTCCACGATGCGCCGGAGCGCGCCGGCCGGGACGCGCCAACGGTACGAGCCGTCGGGCACCGCCAGCGACTCGGCGGGCCCGCCGACGGCGCCGTACAGGGCCCGGTGCAGCACTCGGGCCATCCGTGCGTCGTGCTTGACGACCGCGGCACGCTCGTCGTCCCGGCCGGTCACCGGGTGCCGGGCGATCTCGTCCCCGAGGGTCGACTGCCGCACCCCCGTCTCACCGAGCGCGGGCAGCACCTCCGAGATGTACGAGAGGAAGGTGCGGTTGGGGCCGAGGATGAGCAGTCCGCCACGGCGGATGCGCTGCGGATGCGTGTAGAGCAGGTACGCGGCCCGGTGCAGTCCGACGGCCGTCTTGCCGGTGCCGGGGGCGCCCTGCACACAGACCGAGTCCGTGAGGTCACCGCGTACGAGATCGTCCTGGTCGGGCTGGATGGTGGCGGCGATGTCGCGCATGGGGCCGATGCGGGGACGCTCGATCTCGCCCGTGAGGATCCGGCTGTCGCGCGTCTGCCCCGCTCCGATGTGCTCGTCCTCCAGCCCCGTGAGGTCGGTGGAGTCGCCCCGGCCGCCGGGGGCCCAGCCGAAGCGGCGCCGGACCGCGACGCCCTGCGGGTCGTGGGCGCCCGCCTGGTAGAAGGCGCGGGAGACGGGCGCGCGCCAGTCGACGACGAGGGGTGGGGAGGCGGGGTGCTCGGTGATCCGCAGGCGCCCGATGTGGTAGCTCTGCCCGGCGTGTTCGCCGGCCTGCGCGCCGGTGTGCTCGAAGTCCAGCTTGCCGAAGAACAGCGGCCCGTGGGGCAGTTCGCGCATCTCCTTCGCCCGGCTGCGCAGTCGGTACCCGAGCACTTCGGCGTCGGCTCCGGAGGCGGAGACGTCCTCGCCGGTGAAGACCTGCTCCTGCGCGCCCTCGACCATGGCGGCGAGGGCGGCGCGGCAGGTGTCGTGGTAGGCGCGCTCGCGGTCGAGGGAGCCGCGGAGGGGCAGGGCGCCGGGCTGTGCGGAGGCAGGGTCGGGTGGCGTCATTCCACCCAGGATAGCGGAATACGTTACCGAGTTAAATTATTTACCTGGTTGTTCAGGCTGGGCCAGCTCGGGCAGCCCTGCCGCCAGCCGCGCGAACGCCCGCTCGGCGGCGGCCACGGCATCCCCCCGCACCCGCGCCGCCGTCTCCCCGCCCGCGATCCGCCGCCAGTTCTCCAGCGCGAGGATGCGCCGCACCGCGGTGATCTGCCCGGCCGCCAGCCGCGCGTCGAGGCCGCCGCCCAGGGCCTCGGCGAGCGCCCCTTCGGACCGCTCCAGGTACTCGTACAGCCGCGCCACCAGCGACGGCGTGCCGTAGAGCAGCCGGAGGTAGGCGAGAACGGCGGGATGGTCGTTGAGCCCGGTGACGGGATCCAGCCGGCCGAGCCCGTCCAGGAAGTGCGCACGCAGCGCGCCGATCACGGACTGCCCCTCCGGGCGTCCGGCGACCACCTGCGCCGCCTCCGTCTCGTGGTCGGCGAACCGGTACAGCACCAGGTCCTCCTTGGACGGGAAGTACCGGAAGAGGGTCGGCTTGGAGATCTCGGCGGCTGCCGCCACCTCGGCCACCGAGACGGCGTCGAACCCCTTCTCCAGGAACATTCCGATCGCGATCTCGGAGACGTCCTCGTACATCCGCTGCCTCTTGCGCTCGCGCAGTCCGGTCTCACCCATGGTCAAGAGCGTACGCACCACCGGGGCCGCCCAGGGACGGCGCTTGACCTCAACCGGACTCGAGGTCGAAGACTGCGGGCAGTGATCGACGGCTCGTCCCGAGTCGGCCCGACGGAAGATCCTGCTGAGGAGTGACCGATGCGAGCAGCTCAGGTGAAGACGTTCGGCGGGCCCGAGGTGCTCGCCCCCGTGGATCTGCCGGACCCGGCGCCCGCGCCCGGCGAGGTCCTGATCGACGTCGCCTACGCGGACACGATCTTCGTGGAGACCCAGATACGGGCGGGCTGGGGCCGCGAGTTCTTCCCGGTGACACCCCCGTACGTGCCCGGGGGCGGCGTCTCCGGGGTCGTCGCCGCCCTCGGAGCGGACGTGCCGGACGAGTGGCTGGGCCGCCGGGTGGTGTCCTTCGTGCGGGGCAGCTACGCGGAACGGGCCGTCGCCCCGGTCTCCGCCCTGACGGTCGTACCGGACTCCTTGGACCTGCTCCGGGCCGCGGCCCTGGTCCACGACGGCGTCACCGCCTCCGGCCTCCTCGAACGGACCGCCGTCAGCGCCGTCGACCGGGTCCTCGTCCTCGGCGCGTCCGGAGGCATGGGCACGCTCCTGATCCAGCTGGCCCAGGCTCGTGAAGCCCGCGTGGTCGCGGTGGCCCGGGGCGCCGCGAAGCTGGCCCTGGTACGGGAGTTGGGGGCGGACGCGGTGGTCGACGCGACGCGTGCGGACTGGGCGGCCGCCGCACGTGAGGCCCTCGGCGGCCCGGAGCCCGCCGCGGACGTCGTCCTCGACGGCGTCGGCGGACCACTCGGCGTCGCCGCCTTCCCGCTGACCGCCGACGGAGGCCGCTTCTCCGCCCACGGCGCCCCGACGGGCGCCTTCTCCCCCGTCGACGCGGCCGAGGCCGCCCGCCGCGGCATCACCCTCTTCGGCATCGCGGACGTCCAGTTCTCCCCCGCCGAACTGCGCCGCTTCACCGCCACCGCCCTGGAGGAAGCCGCGGCGGGGCGTCTCCACCCGGTCGTCGGCGAGGTGTTCCCGCTGGACCGCGCGGCCGAGGCGCACGCGGCCATCGAGGACCGGCGGCTGGTGGGGAAGGCGCTGCTGAAGGTGTGACGACGGGGGCGGACCGGGGCGGTGGCGGGGTTCAGCCTCCCGGCCCGCGCCGCCAGCCCGGCGCGAACGACAGCTTCCACAGGTCGTCGAGATGCTTGTTCCACGTGGCGACCACCGCTTTGGCGTCGTCACCGGCGCCCCGGGACCAGACGCTGAGGTCGGTGCGGTAGCCCTTGGGGTCGTAGAACTCGGGGCCCGCGCTCCGCAGCATGGTGCGGGCCGCCACGTTGTAGAGGCCGTGCAGCACGACTTCCCGGTTGAAGATGCAGATCTTGTCCCGCGGTATGCCGGGGTAGACCCGGTACTCGCACTCGGCGCTGACCCGGCGCAGGCCGTTCAGACGCTCCGCGATGCCCGACAGCGTCTCGTCGTACTCCTTGCACTTCGACTCGATGCGTCTGCGGAAGTCGGGGTCGTCCACCGGCGCGTCGTCCTCGCCCACCCGCGCCGGAACGGTCATCTCCTGCCCGAAGTCCGGGATCAGCACCCTGACGGAGACGTGCCTGGTCGGCCCGGGGTCCTCCAAAAGCTTCTCCAGCCGGTGGAACATCTCGTTGCAGAGCGTCTCACCCGTGTAGCCGAGGAAGGTGATCTCCACCTCGCGCGCCCTGAAGGCGTCGTTGACGAAGATTCCCAGTTCACGCGACTCGACCTGAACGCGCGGAGGCCTGCGGAGCGTCGCGGAGAGGTCTTTGACCGTGTCGTACAGGACGTAGCCGACCAGGCTGAGCAAGGCGCCACCGAGGAACGCCTTGTCCTCCAGGGCGTCTCCCACGGGCTTCACGAACTGCGCCGTCAGACCGATCACGAAGATCGCCAACAGCAGCATCCGCGTGAAGACCGGCTCATAGCGCTCCTGAAACCGTCTCAGGTGCGCGCCCACACCACCGTCGGCCGCCCTGCCCCCCGTTCCGGACATGCGCCGGGCCTCCTCCCGTTCCGAAGGGCCCTGCGGCACCGTTCGGCCCGACGGGCCCATCAGACGTCCGCGGGGACCTCAACTGTCCGTAGGTCTCCATCGTCGCGGGACATCAACGCACGGGCAAGGTAGGGGTTCGCCGGCACCTTCCACTTCTTCGGCAGGCCCAGCGCGGCCGTGGCCGCGGCCAGGGTCATCGCGTAGGCGTCCACGGCGCGGCGGACGTTGGGGGCCTCCAGGCTGTCGCCGGTCAAGAGACGGTCCAGGTCCACGTACGCCGACCGGACGACCTCCATCCACCGGTACACGCGCCAGTCCTGGTTCCAGCCCTTCGTGCAGTCCTCCGGCAGCGACCGGTACCAACGGGAGAACAGGCGCTCGCGGATCTCGGGGCGGGTAGGGGTGAGGTGCATGTGGCGCACCAGGTCGTACAGCGGGTCGCCGCTCATCGCCATCTCCCAGTCGATGAGCGTCAGGCCTCCGTCGTCCCGGCGCACCAGGTTCCACGGGTTGAGGTCGCCGTGCAGCAGCACCGAACGGCGGGGAACCACGGTGTGGCGTTCCAGGATCTGCATCAGTCGGTAGCTGCTGGGCAGTCCCAGCTCGCGCGCCACCTCCTTGGTGGCCCTGGGCAGGTCATCCACCAGGCGCACCATCTCGTACTGGAGCTCCCAGTAGAATTCCTGCCCCCGCATGGAGGGGTCCAGTTCGGTGCAGTCGATCCGGGTCAGTGCGGCGAGCTGGTCCACCAGATCGTCCGCCTCGTGCGGCAGGAGCCCGTTCTCGGGATGGACCGGTGGTCCGAAGTCGTCCGCCGATCCTTCGTACGAGTGGATGGTGAATGGTTCTTTCAGACCGCTGGTGCCGAGAGCGAGCACGCGCGGAGCACGCACCGGCTGCCCGGACCGCTCGATGGCCCTCAGGACCGCGTGCTCGTCGAGGAACCGGCGTTCCCTGGGGTTGGCCGAGCCCACCTTCCGCCGGACCATGACCGGGAACGGGACTCCGGGGACGCGGACCGCCGTGTTCAGATGGGCCGTCCCCTTGAACACGCGGTCCGCGGAGGCCGCGCCCTCCTCGAACAGCGCGTTGTTCACCGCCGTCGCAGAGAAGTCGGGATGCTCCGGTACCCGCGGGTCGGGCTCCCAGACGATCTGGAAGACGGACCTCTCACGGCCGGCCTTGACCCCGTTGGACTCGTTCCACCGGAAGAGGATGCGTTCGATCTCCCCCTCGTCCGGCACCTTCTTGAGGCGCAGCGGTTCCTCGGCGGCAACCAGCGCCCGGTGCACCTCACCCGTCGCCGCGTCCAGGTCCCGCTGGTCGAAGGTGTCGCCGAGCAGGGTGGCGGCCCGCATCACGTCCGGATAGACCGACTGCGCCCGTTCGAAGGCCAGATAGTGCTTCAGGTCCCGGTCGAGGCCGTCGACGGCGTTGCTGCGCCGACTTCCCATGGCCTCACGCCATGCCTCGATCACCTCGGGCCACTGGTAGTCGGGGTACTGCATTCGCACGAGGTGGGTGGCGAGGTCGTGCAGCGGGTCCCCGAAGGACGCCAGCTCCCAGTCGACGCAGATGAGCGGAGGGTCTCCGCGATACGAGACGATCACGTTGTCCCGATGGAGGTCCGTGTGGAGCAGGCTGAAGGGCCGTCTGATCAGCGCGGGCACCCGCTCCGCGAACCGCACCAGCGCGTCGTCCGGGATGCCCAGCATCGCGAACAGGCCGCCGAATTCCTTCCAGTTGCGCTGCCGGATCTGCTCCTCCGCCGCATGTGCCAGAGCCAGCAGGAAGGCCCCGCTGTTCCTGCTGGAGCGGGGCCAGGACAGCGGCAGCTCCGGCAGGTGCTGTCGGCGCACCTGCGTCATGTCGGCGAACAGTCCCGCCAGCGCGGCGATAAGGTCGGCGTCGACCGGCTTGCCGTTCGGGCAGATGCTGGAGAGCGGCACACCCTCCACATAGCTGAGGATGGTCATGTCACCGCGCTTGACCAGGCAGCGCGGCACGTGCGGCAGGAAACGGCGGATCCTGTCGAGGACCTCCGCCTCGTCCTGCCAGGTCCTGATGACGACAGGCAGGGCGGAGGGGATCGGCTCCCGCACGGTGACCGCCGCCCCGTCCTCGCACTCCTCCAGAGCGGAATGGCCTTCGGACAGCGGGCGCACCATGTAGTTCAGGTTGTGGTGCCCCCGGCCGAACGACCCCATGGCCCGGGCGTAGCGCACGAAGGCGTCGTACTTGGCGTCCGCCACCCTTGCCGGGGCGGGCCTGAGAGGCAACGGCGGAACGCCCACGGGTCACTCCTGAATAACTGTGCGTCGCCATTGATGTTCATGCGCCGCGAGAGAGGTGAGCACACCTTAGTGCTCGACGGGGTTTACGGACGCCCGGACGACTGCATTCGATACCGGCCTGAGAGAGATACCACCCGAGAGCCTCACGCCGTTCGAAGTCGGTCTCGTTCCGGTTGCGTTTCAGGGTGTGCCGACCCGCACTCGCGCGGGTCGGATCGCCCCACGGTGTGTCAGGTCGGGTCAGGTCGTCTCGGCGAGGAGGTTCCAGCAGGAGTCGAACCAGCCCTGCATGCTCTCCATGAAGACGGACCCCGGTGAGTCGGGATCGCCCTCGTCATTGACGTGGCGGGTCAGCGTCGAGCCCAGACCGAGGACGTCGAGGGCGTCGACCTCCGTGCCGTCGTCCAGCAGGATGGGACGCTCCACCACCTCGTAGGGGCCGAACAGCGCTTCGGCCCCGGGCCTCAGATACAGCTTGTACGTCGGGACCAGCGGCACATAGCGGATCACCGCGTCGGCGGACGGGACGAGCCCCTCCGCCTGGAGGTCGAGCAGCGCGACGCGCAGCGAGGTCGTGTGCCGTCTTGTGATGCCCCGGAGCCGCTCCTGCAACCGGTTCGGCCGACCTTGCCCCTGGAGCTCCTCCCCCACGCCCGTCACCCGCGCCCGGGGATAGGGGAGGTCGACCGACTCCGCGGGCAGCAGCAAGCGCAGTTCGATGCGCTCGGGCCGGATCTCACCGAGGCGGATGCGCTCGGCCTGGAGACGGATGTGTGCGTCCAGCGACTCCGAGGTGAGGGTGAACACGTCCAATTGGACTACCGGTTGAGCGAAGGCCCGGGCGATGAAGGCGCCGAGCGCCGCACGCACCCTCGGCGGCTCCTGGCTCGACGTACCCGCGTGCGTCGGCCTCTTCACGACGCGCGTGCCGCTGCCCTGGCGGGACCTGATCCACCCTTCGCTGTTGAGCTCCCGTATCACCCGTTGCACGGTGTCCCTCGACACATCGAACATCTCGGCGAGTTCGCGCTGCGGCGGGAGCTGGGAGTCGAGCGGATACCTGCCGTCGGCTATCCGGGTGCGCAGCTCTCCGAGGACACGGTCGAACTCCGTGCCGCCTCCGTCGCCGCGCCCTTCGCCCACAACGCGACCGTACCGCTCTCCGTCCTCGGGCAAACCGCTTTCAGTCACATTGGCGGCCGGATGTGCCGGTCGGCATATCCGGCAGACGCCTGCCCGTTAAGCGATCAGTCAGGCAGGGCATACCACTTTCAATTAAATCAGTCCAATTGGGCGGCTAGTTGCTTGGTTCTCTGAAGCGGACGGGGTGGGGGACGTGGTCTTCTTTCAACTGGTGGGGACGATCATTCAATTCGAGATGGGGCAGGTGGTACAGACACGGCTCGGCGCGATCGGTGGCCTGGGACTGCTCCTGCTGGCCCTCGCGCCCGTGCTCGTACGGCTCTCGCTCAAGGCGATCAGGCGGACGCTCCAGGAACACCCGGGCTGGTGGGCGCTCGGGCTCCTCGTCTGTCTGCTGGCGCTGAGCCTTCAGGCCTGATCCCGGCGAGGGACCGTCAGGGCCGATCCCGGCAACGGGCTGTCGGGTCCGATCCGGCGCCGAGCGCTCAGCCCTGGTCGCGTACCAGCCGCAGCACCGGCTCCAGCGAATCCACCACATGCTCCGCTCCCGCGTCCCGCAGCAGCTTCCCCTTGTCCTCGTTACGCGCGTAGCCGAGAAACGGAACGCCGGCCTGCCGGGCGGCGACGAGGTCCGAGGGGGCGTCGCCGATCATGAGGGCCGCCGACGGGGCGGCGCCCAGGGCGTTCAGGGCACGGTTGAGACAGTGCGGATCGGGCTTGAGGCGGTGCAGGTCGCGCGTACGCCCGTAGATGTTGGGCGCGAAACACTCGGTGAGCCCCCGGCTCGCGAGGTAGCCGGCCGCCGTGCGGGGGGAGTTGTTGGTCGCGATCGCCAGCCGGACACCGACCGCGCTCCAGGTGCGTATCAGCGGGTCCGCGAAGGCGGTGGGCCAGGCGGAGGGCACCGCCTGGAGCTCCTGGTAGGTGAGCCGCTCCTCCAGCTCCGCCACCAGGTCGCTGCGTGGGTCCCGCCGGTTGACCGCGTACAGGACAGCCATCGGGTCGGGGTGGACACGCTCGTCCTCGGTCAGCAGCCCGAGCAGCCCGTGCTGCTCCAGCCACTCCACGAGGTCCTTCGCCACGTCCTCCGCGGAATGGCCCGCGAACAGCCGGCAGATGGGACCGTCGAAATCGAAGAGGACATAGCGGGCGCGGGTGATCACTTCCCGTAGGTTCTCTGTCTCTGTTGCCACCGATTCAGTCTGCGCCGTATCAGAAGTCACTAGGAGAGTGTCAGGTCCGTGGTGATGGTTTCCCAGAGGGCGTCGAACCACTTCTGGGATTGCTCCACGAAGGCGGCGTCCCGCTGGCCGGCCCGCTTCTCGAAGGAGAAGAGAAGGGACGCGGAGCCGAGGGCGTCGTACATCTCCAGGATGCCGCTGTCCACGGCCTCCTCCCGCTTGGTGACCATGTAGTACGCGAAGAGCGCCTCGGTCTCGTTGAGCAGGTAGAGCTTCACCGGTGGGGTGAAGGGCAGGGCGCGGAAGGCCACCCTGACATCGATGCCGTGCGAGGAGCGCAGGGACTGGAGGTTGTGGCGCAGGACGACGACCTGGGCGTTGCGCTGGTCCAGCCAGCGCTTGTGGACGGGGTCGTCCTCGCCCTGGGCCTCGACGGGGACCGGGAAGGCCAGGTTGATGTCCCGTGACGGCAGCAGGATCCGTACGTCGATCGACGCCGGACGGACCCTGCCCTCGTGGATCTGGCGGACCGGATCGCCGAGGGCCAGCATCAGGGTCTCCGCCGTGAGGCAGGCGGCGTCGATGCGGACGTGGGGCACGGAGAACGCGTCGGTCAGACGCGGCGCGAGGCCCACCATCGTCGGCTGCGGTTCGTCCCGCACCGGGGGGACCTCGGCGATCCGCGGCGGGCTGCCCTTGCTGACGTTGCTGAGGAGTCCGTCCTCCTGGAGCGCGCGGAGGGCCTGGCGGACGGTGCCGCGCTCGACACCGAACTCCTCCGCCAACTCCGCCTGAGTGGGCAGGCGGTCGCCCGCCTTGAGGTCTCCGGCGCGGATGCGCTCGCGCAGCACGTCGGCGATCTCCTGGGGCGAGATCTTTCTGCTGCCGTTCACTGCCACGTTCTCCTGGGTCACGACCAAACGTTACAACTTGCGTCCATCTACCGGGAGTTGTTCTGGAGTTGTTTATGGATATCGACCAACTGGGGACAACCTATACATAGTTGGTAGCCAACTCGGCCAAATTGGCGGAAGTTTTGCCTCCCCTCCCGGCCGTGCTCCCGCCGCCCCCACCGGCCACGCACCGGTCTTCCGTGAAAGAAGGACCTGAAGCAGGAGGAACCACCATGCCCGCCATCGCCCTCCTCTCCGCCGTCTTCGTCGTCGGCTTCGAACAGCTCGTCCAGTGGCAGTACGGCCCCATGGGCATCGTGGGACTGCTGCTGCTCACCATCGGACTCAAGGCGAAGAGCCCCGCGTGCAGTTCCATCGGGGCCGTCGTGCTCGCCCTGATGGTCGCCGGCCCCGCCCTGTGAGCTGCGAGGACCGCCGGCCCGACGGCCTTTGCCCGGGAGACCTCAGCTCGTGAGCACCAGCTCCGAGCTGATGGTCTCCCACAGTGCGTTGAACCACAGGTGGGACTGCTCGACGAACGTGGTGTCCCGCAGCCCGGCGCCCTGGGTGAACGGGAAGAGCATGGACTGGGTGCCCTGGACGTCGTACATCTCCAGATGTACATGGTCGATCTCCTCTTCACGCTTGACGAGGGTGTAGTACGCGAAGAGGGCCTCGGCGCCGTTGAGCAGGTACAGCTTCACGGGCGGCGTGAAAGGGAGCGCGCGGAAGGTGACGTTGACGTCGATGCCGTGCGTCGAGCGGAGGGCGAGCAGGTTGTGCCGCAGCACCTGGCCCTGGGCGTTGCGGTTGGCCAGCCAGTTGCGCTGGAGCCGGCCGTCGGACGAGGCGTCGACGGGGGCCGGAAAGGCCAGGTCGATGTCGCTGCTCGGGAGCAGCACCCTGACGTCCACCTTGGCCGGTTTGATACGCCCGGCGTGGATCTGACGCAACGGCTCGCCCATGGCGAGGGTCAGCGAGATCGACGTCAGGCACAGCGCGTCTATCTCCACGTGAGGGGCGGCGAAGGCCGCCGTGATCCGCGCGCCGAGCGCCACCGTGGTGGGCTGCGGTCTGGCCTCGGGGCCGGTCAGGGCCTTCTCCGGCTGGTCGGCGACGGTCGCCGGGCTCCCTTTGGACATGTTCACGAGCAGCCGCTCGGACTGAAGGATGCGCAGGGCCTGACGCACGGCCGCGCGCTCCACGCCGAACTCGTCGGCCAGCTTGGCCTGAGTGGGCATGCGCTGGCCTGCTCGCAGCTGACCGGACCTGATCCGCCTGCGCAGCTCGTCGGCCACCTCATGGTGTGACACGTGTGGCCGTGGTGACCTGTTCCGCCCATTGACGGGGGCATGTTCCGGGTCCACGACCAAACACTACAACTTCCCGCCATCTTTGGGCAGTTACTGGATAGGTGGTTATGAGTCGACCCAACGCGGAGATAAGTAAGAGTGAGTTGGTCGCCAACTTGAGCAACATGGTCAAACTTCCGGGGGGTTGGCCGTCGGAGTCGCACCTGTCAGCCAGGTGGGCCGGACGGACGGTCCTCAGCGGGGTCCCGCCCGCTCCGTCCCGAAGGAGGGATCGTCATGCCGTTCATCGCCCTCGCCGTCGCCGCCCTCGCCATCGGATTCGAGCAGCTCGTCCAGTGGAAGTACGGGCCGATGGGCATCATCGCGTTCGTCGCACTGTCCATCGGGCTCAAGGCCAAGAACACCGCGATCAGCGGCATCGGGGCCGTGATCCTCGTGATGCTGCTCGCTCAGTCCGGCTGACGGACGCCCACCGTCCGGCAGTCCGGCTGACCGGGCTCCCTTCCGGAGGGGAGCCGGGAGCTCGGTCAGTCCGCACCACGGGCACCGCCCGGCACGACAGGGCACCGCCCGGCACGACCACAACTGAATCGCTACGGATCACCGTCGTCGGACACCGGCCCCACGGCCCCGGCCACAAAGGAGGTACGAAGGTACGGAATCAGCTCAGAACAGGTCCGGGCACCACGGTCGCCTGGACGTGCGGAGCAGGGCGTCGGCAACGGAGGCGGCGCCCTCTCGTTCTTCCCGCACCCGTCCCAGCGCGGCGAGCCGCACCGCCGACTCGTCGCCCAGCCACAGGGTCGCCAGTTCGCCCACGTCCAGCGTGAGGTCGGCGGCCCGCGTGGTCGGCGCGCAGGACGCGCCGTCCGGCCCCGCATCGAGCGCGTACCGGCCGGCCGACAGCCCGTCCCGGTCCGTGACCTCCAGGACCAGCGTCCCCGAACCCGCGTAGGTGCGGGCCTCCAGAGCCCGTACGACGTCCAGGACGCGCACCCACAGCCAGTCCGACTGCGTGGTGATGCGCGCGGCGCGCGGATCGGGCAGGAAGTGCGGCAGCAGGTCGTCGGGAGCCCGCCAGCCCGTCTTGACCCGGGCGATCCAGTCGATCGAGCAGAGGTACCGCCACAGGGCGCGCTCGGCCCGCGGGGTGACGGCGATGAGCCAGTTCACGTCGGCGGTGTTCAACGGCTGCTTGGCGTCGCCCCAGTTGTCGTCCGCCTCGTACGAGACCAGGCCCTCGACCTCGCCCTCGGCCGAGCGGTACACCGCGTAGAACGGCTCGGTCCACGGCGAGCGGTCCAGCACGAGCGCGCCGGTGTTGGCCTGCCACCAGCGATCGTCACGGCTGACCGCGCCGGGCTGGGCGCGGCGAAGCCGCTCGTGCAGTTCGGGGCCGGTCCCGCGGACGTCCTCTCCGTCCACCAGGTCGACGCGGCCGCCGTCGTCCGGGCCCGACCAGCGGGGGTCGAGGCCCGTGCGCGCTACGTCGATGGTCCACTGGGCGGTGCTGGTGGCGGGACCGAACCCGTACCGGCCGTAGATCGGGTACTCCGCCGCGATCAGGGTCGCCACGACGTCTCCCCGCTCCTTCGCCGCCGCCAGGTCGGCCGCCATCATGCGGCTGAGCAGACCGCGGCGGCGGTGCGTGGCGGTGACCGTGACGTTCGAGATGGCGTCCGCGGGTACGGCGGCACCGCCGACGACGGTGAGCTCCTGCGGGAAGGACCGGAACGTCGCCACGCACCGGGCGCCGTCGAAGGCGCCCAGGGTGCGCTCGGGCACGATGTAGGTGCTGCGGTCCGCCAGCTCCCGCTCCGACACGGCCGGCGACCGCAGGAACCCCGTGTTCAGCGCGCGGATCCAGTCCGCGGTCTCGGCCTCGGTGATCGCTCGTACGTCTGTGGTGTCGCGGGGGCTCATGACGCCACGCTAGGTGTACGGCGCGGCGGGTGTCGCGGCGTTTTTTCACCGCTCCACCCCGCCGCCCCGGGCCCGCCGCCGGGACGGGGCCCGGAACTGCCCGCACGCGCCGCGAAGGCGGGTTCCCGGGAAACGGCGGCCTCTCCCGGCCCATGGTCGGTTCTCCCGGGAAACGCCCGCCTTCCCCGATCCGGCCCGTGCTCGGCTCCCGGCTCCTGGCTCCCGGCTCCCGGCTCCCGGGACAGCACCACGCTTTCCCGGACCGCGATCGGCTCCCGGGAAAGACCCGCCTCCCCGGCCGGTGATCGAACCCTGGGAAACACCCGCGCCCCCGGACCGCCGTCGGGCCCCGGAAACACCGCGCAGCCCGGACCCTGGTCGGTCCCCGGACCGCGATCAGGCCCCGAAGACGACCCCCCGGGGCCACCCCGCACCCGGCCCCCCCGTGCGGACCGGGTGCACTGCGTCAGAACGCCACCCGGATCTCCCCCACCTCGCGGCCCCCGCCCAGCAGCGGCGAGCGGCCGATGCGTGCGACGACCGGGGCGTCCACGCCGAGCAGGCCGAGCGCGCGGGCCAGCACCGGTCCCAGGGCGCGGCCCCCGCCGTCGTCGATCTTGAAGGCGAGGGCGCGGCCGTCCGGCAGAGCCACCGCCTGGACGGCCTCCGCGCCCATCTTGGACAGGGCGCCCGGGATCTCCCGCATCAGCCAGGTGTCGGGGCGGCGCGTACCGGCGACGTACTCGGGGTGGGCGCGCATCGCGTCGGCGACACGGCGCTCGGCGGAGCCGGGGGCCGCGAGGACGAAGGAGCGGAAGGCGCGGGCGAGGCCGGTGAGGCTGATGGCCATCAGCGGTGCCCCGCAGCCGTCGGTACCGACCGCGGCGACGGGCTCGCCCGCGGCCTCCTCGACCACGGAGTGGATCAGCCGCTGGAGGGGGTGCCCGGGGTCGAGGTACGAATCGGTGGGCCAGCCGCGCTGTGCGCACACCGCGAGCATCGCCGTGTGCTTGCCGGAGCAGTTCATGGTGACGCGGTCGCGGACCTCGCCGGTGGCCAGATAGGTCTCGGCCTCGGCCGGGTCGAGCGGCAGGTCCGGCGGGCACTGGAGCTGAGCGGCCGCGAGCCCGTGCTCGTCCAGCATCTTGTGGACGAGATCGCGGTGGAAGGTCTCGCCGGAGTGGCTGGCGGCGGCGAGGGCGAGCCGCTCTCCGGCCAGGTCGAGTCCGGCGCGCAGCACGCCCGCCGCCTGCATGGGCTTGTTCGACGAGCGGGGGAAGACCGGCGCGGTCACGTCGCCGAGCGCCAGCTCGACCGTCCCGTCCGCGGCGAGCAGCACCAGGCTGCCGCGGTGCCGCCCCTCGACGAATCCGGAGCGCACGATCTCGGCGAGGACGGGGGGCGCGGTCGCCGGGGCGGGCTCGCGGGATATGGCGGGGTCTGCGGTGGTGCGGGCGGGGACGGCGGACATCGGCGGTGGCCTTCCGGGACGGGGACCCGTTCAGGCGGCCGGCCCGGAACGTCGCCGGGTCCGAGGCCGGGCTCTCGCGCCCCGGGCCTTCCGGGCCGGGACACGGTCGCCGCCGCCACGGAACCGGGCACCGGGCCCGGTCGCGGCCGTCGCGGACGCGGACCGGTCCGCCGGGCCGGGCACGGCGCCGCCACCACGTCCCGCATCTCCCGGGACGGGGCTCGGCCACCGTCACCACGGCCCCGGTCACCGGGCCGCGTGCGACCACCACCACCGCGGGCCCGGGTCTTCCCGGACGGCGTCGCGGGAGGCCCCGGACCCGGTCCGGCCGGCCGGGAGGTCCCCGGGCCCCGGCCGGCCCCAAAGGAGCCGCCGCGACCGCCGCACGGCCCCGGGATCACCGGGGCCGCCGCGTCACATGAGCAGGTCGTCTACTTGTGCTTCTCCTTCACGGTACCTGCGGGCGATCTCGGCGCTGCAGTCGTCCGCGGTGTGCTGGAGCTGCTGGCGCCGCCGGGAGACCTGCTGCTCGTAGCGGACGAGCCGTCCCATGCCCGCGCCGAGCTCCTCGTCGGTGCGGGCGTCGAGGTCGGAGAGCTCGACCTCGGCGAGCATGTCGGCGGCCAACCGCCGGTACTCCTCGCCATGGGGTGTGCCCACGGTCACATGCCGGGCCGACGAGCGGTGCCGGGCGGGCGCGTCGGTGAGGATCTCCGGGAGCCGTGCGACGACCGAACCCTCCACGGAGTCGGGGGCCTCGGGCCCGCCCGGCACAGGGGAGGGGAGGCGCAGCCCGCCGCGGCGGGCCAGTTCCGCCCGCAGGATGTCGATGCGCCCCTGGAGGAGCCGCCGCACATAGCTGAGGTCGGCCTCGTCGCGCTGGGCGTCCCGGCGCAGCGTCCGCAGTTCGGGCAGCCGGAGCACGGCCAGGTCGTGCGGGGGCGGGGCGACGGCCAGGGGGCTGTCGGTGCGCTGCGCCGGGGGCCGCGCGGCCACCCTTCCGGCCCGTGGGCTCGTCCGGGTCAATGACACGGCTGCGGGCGGCTGCCCGGTACCAGGTGTGCTCATCTGCCTCTACCGTCCCCTCGACCGGCGGTCCACCCCACGTATGCACCGCAACACACTGCATCGTGCCACCCCAAGTGGTCGCTATGTGACCGAGTGCCCCCGATCGGCCCCAGATGGGGGGTTAGCGCCCCCAGAAATCACGCGAAGGGAGCCGGGCGCGCGCGTCGGTCCGCGCAGCGCCCGCGCGGGGCTCGCACGGCGCCCGTGACAGAACTGCGCGACGTGCGGGACGACCCGCGCGGCACCTCTCGGGCGCGGCCCGAGGCGCGTGACGGGGCCCGTACGGCACGCCTGGAGGCGCCCGGTGAAGGTGGTGCCCACGATGCGCGTGAGGTGCGTGAGGGCCCGCGCGACGTCGCGGCGCGGCGGCACGGCATCATGGGCGGCATGCGTGCGGTGGTGCAGAGGGTGGACGGCGCGAGCGTCGTCGTGGAGGGCGAGACGGTCGGCGAGATCACCGGTGAGGGACTGTGCGTCCTCGTCGGGGTCACGCACGAGGACACCAAGGAGAAGGCTGCCCAACTCGCCCGCAAACTCTGGTCCATCCGGATGCTGACGGACGAGAGGTCCTGCTCCGACGTAGACGCGCCGCTGCTCGTCATCAGCCAGTTCACGCTGTACGGCGACGCTCGCAAGGGCCGCCGCCCCACCTGGAACGCGGCCGCGCCGGGAGACGTGGCGGAACCCCTGGTCGACGAGGTCGTCGCCCGGCTCCGCGCGCTGGGCGCGACGGTGGCGACGGGCCGCTTCGGTGCGCAGATGCGGGTCTCGCTGACGAACGACGGCCCGTTCACCGTGCTGCTGGAGATGTGACCGCGGGGCACCGCCCCGCGGCCGGGAGCCGGGAGCCGGGAGCCGGGCCCTAGGGCTCGACCACGACCTCCTGGGCCGCCGCCGTCGAGTCCGCCATGAGCGGCGCGTCCACCGGCACGTTCCGCTTCACCAGGGCCAGGGCGACGGGGCCCAGTTCGTGGTGGCGTACGGACGTGGTGATGAAGCCGATCTTGCGGCCGTCGGGGCCGTCGGCCGCGAGCCGAAGTTCGGTGCCGTGCGGCGGCAGGTGAACCTCGCTGCCGTCGAGGTGCAGGAAGACGAGGCGGCGCGGGGGCTTGCCCAGGTTCTGCACGCGGGCGACGGTCTCCTGGCCGCGGTAGCAGCCCTTCTGGAGGTGCACCGCGGTGCCGATCCAGCCCAGTTCGTGCGGAATGGTGCGGTGGTCGGTCTCGAAGCCGAGCCGGGGACGGTGGTGCTCCACCCGCAGCGCCTCGTAGGCGAGCAGCCCGGCGGGCGGCCCGTGCTTCGCGGTGTCCTCGGCGTACGGCTCCAGGTCGGCGCGCGGGAGGAAGAGGTCACGGCCGTACGGCGTCTCACGCACCACGACGCCCTCGGGGACCTCGGCGATGGAGCCGGCGGGAAGGTGCACCACCGCGAACTCGGCCGTCGAGTCGGCGACTTCGACGCGGTAGAAGAACTTCATCGACTCCAGGTACGCGATCAGCGCCTCCTGGGTGCCCGGCTCCGTGTGCATCCACACCGTCTCGCCGTCGTCGACGAGGTACAGCGCGTGCTCGATGTGACCGTGCGCGGAGAGGATCAGCGCCTCGGTGGCGCGGCCCACCGGGAGGTCCGTCACGTGTTGTGTGAGCAGCAGGTGCAGCCAGCTGAGCCGGTCCTCCCCGGTGACGGTGACGACACCGCGGTGGGAGAGGTCGACGAAGCCCGCGCCGTCGGCGAGGGCGCGCTGCTCGCGGAACAGATCGCCGTAGTGGGCGGCGACGCCTTCGTCCACGCCCTCGGCGGGGACAGCGCCGGGCAGGGACAGCAGAGGGCTCTTCATGCGCCTAGCCTACGACTTGGTAGTTGAACTCTTGAGGGTGCAGTCACGGCAGCGCCCGAAGATCGCGAAGTGCTTCATGTCCGTCTCGAAGCCGAAGGTCTCGCGCAGTTTCGCGGTGAACTCGGCGGCGACCGACACGTCGGCCTCGATGACGTTCGTGCAGTCGCGGCACACCAGGTGGATGTGGTGGTGCCGGTCCGCGAGGTGGTACGTCGGCGCGCCGTGTCCGAGGTGCGCGTGACTGACAAGCCCCAGCTCCTCGAGGAGTTCGAGGGTCCGGTACACCGTGGAAATGTTGACCCCCGACGCCGTCTTCCTCACTTCCACGAGGATGTCGTCGGGGGTCGCGTGTTCCAGGGTGTCCACGGCTTCGAGCACGAGTTGCCGCTGCGGGGTCAGCCGGTAGCCGCGCTGCCGCAGATCGCTCTTCCAGTCGGTGCTCACCACACCAGAGAGTCTAGGACCACTCCGGGAGACGATGACTACTTGAAGAACGCGATGCCGTCGTCCGGCATGTCGTCGGGCAGGGCCTTCGCCCAGCGCTCGACGTCCTCCGGGGTGACGACCTTCTTCAGGTGCGCGGACATGTAGGGGCGCAGCTCGACCTCGGGGGTCTGCTTCTCGCCGACCCACATGAGGTCGCTGTGCACGTAGCCGTACAGGCGCTTGCCGCCGCTGTACGGACCGGCCGCGGCGGTGCGCGCCACGGCGTCCGTCACCAGGTCGATCTGCGGCTTCTTGTCGGCCAGCTCGCCGTACCAGATCTCGACGACGCCGTCGTCACGGGTCATCACGGCCTCGACCTTGCGGTCGGCGTCGACGCGCCAGAAGCCGGACTCGCTCTCCAGCGGCCTGACCTTGTTCCCGTCGGCGTCGAGCACCCAGGTGCGCGAGTGGTACTCCAGGAAGTCGCGCCCGTCGTGCGTGAACGTGACCTCCTGCCCGAAGTTGCACTTCTCGGAGCCGGGGAAGTCGTGGACGCCCGCGCCGGCCCAGTTGCCGAGCAGGAAGGCGAGGGGGACCAGGTCCTTGTGGAGGTCCGACGGGATCTCGATCATGAGCAGCTCAGAAGTCTCGTAGCGTCAGTTGGGTGACCGCGGTCAGCGCTGGCCCTGGTACAGCTTCTTCACGGTCAGACCGGCGAAAGCGAGAACGCCGACGCAGACCAGGACCAGCAGGGTTTCGAAGAAGATCTCCACAGGGTGCTCCTCGCATGAGCGGACGGCGGTACACAAGGCCGGGCCCCAGCTTACGCGGCTGGGGCCCGGCTCTCTCGGTCAGGTACGCCCTCGCGGGGCCGCCCGGCTCAGCCGAGCAGCTGACTCTGCAGAATCACCGTCTGCTGGAACGGGACCGCCTTCGCAAGGCCCTTGTGGGACTGCACGACGAGGGCGACGGTGTCCCCCGCCGACAGGTACGCCTCCCTGACCTGCTCGGCGCCGTACGGCTTGCTCTCCGTGTACGCGAACCGGGTGATCTCGTCGACCGCGGCGCGCTCCGGGAACTTCTCGTCCCGTTCGGTGCCGGTGACACCGCGCACCGCGAACTGCGCCGAGTCGTAGTTCGCGAGCTGGGTGGAGGCCAGGTCCTCCGCGACGGCCGCGGTGTCGAACTGGAGCAGGTAGATCCGCGTCCGAGTGCCGTCGGCCGCGGTCCAGCCGCGCGCGGCGATGTGCCGCAGGCCGTAGTCGGTCAGCAGCTGGCCGACGGTGTCCCGGTCCGTCTCCTCGGCGTACTCGGCCAGGAACGCCTTCCGCGTCAGCCAGCCGTCCTCGCCGCGCAGCGCCGCGTCGGCCTTCGCGCCCTTCGGCGCGGGCAGCACGAGCTTGCGCAGGTCGGCGTAATGGCTGCCGCTCGTGTTCGCCTCGGCGAACGGGCCCGGGCTGCCGGACGGCAGCGGCGGCTTGCTGATCGTCGGGTAGTCCCAGCGTCCGTCGGCCTGCGTCGCCAGACCCGGTACGTCGGTGCGCTCCATCCGCGTGATGCCGTACGCGGCGGCCGTGCCGACCGCCGCGAAGACCACGGTGGCGGCCGTCCAGCGCAGCACGGCGCGCAGGACGCGGCGGTCCTTCTTGACGCGCGGAGTCGGCTCGGCGACCAGGACGGGCGGGGCCGCCTCGGGCATCGGCGGCACCGGTGGCAGCACGACCTGCGGCTCCATCGGTGTCGTCTGCTCGGTCATACCGCCTCCCCCGGCTCGACGATGCGGTCGAGCTGCTCGCGCAGGAGCGCCGCGACCCCCTTGGTGTTCAGCGGCTTGGCCGCCTCCGCGGTGAGGCTGACCAGCACGTCGCCCTCGTAGGCGGAGCAGATCATCATGTCCAGCTTCTCTTTTTTGTCCTTGGGCGGAAGGAAGCACTTGGCGTTCTTGTGGCCCTCGATCTTCGGCCCGCTGCGGAAGATCGAGAGAGCGTCGAAGAACTCGTTCTGGAAGGTCGACATGTTCCGGACCGCCCTCTTGTCCTCCATCTGCATCAGCTCGATGCTCACGGTGAAGGCCCTCTGGGCGTAGAGCGTGGAGTCGGTCGCGTTCGCCGTGCTCAGGTAGCTGCGCATCACCATGCCCTTGGTGCGCTGCTTGTCGATCTCCTTCTCCAGCCGCCGCCGCTGGGAGCGGGGCAGATCGCTGATCGACTCCTTGCGCAGGGCGGCGGCCTCGCCCCCGCTGAGCGCGGCGTCGGAGCCGAACTCGGCGATGTCCGGGCCCCGGCTCCAGCCGTCGGCCCCGTACGGCACGAGCATGGCGGCGAGCCCCGAGGCCGCCTTCGCCTTCTTGGCGTCCTCCTTCGTGGCCTTCGGGAGCTTCCAGACGGGCGCGCCCGCGTCCCGGTCGGCGTCCTGGACGGTCACGACGGTGTAGCCGGTGCCGGCGATGACGGCACCGACGAGCAGGACGGAACCGGCGATGGCGGCGATACGGCCGCGGCGAACGGGCTTCTTCGGAGCGGCTTCGGACACGGGATCCTGAACGGAATCCACGGGCTCCACACCCTGCACAGGCTCCACCAACTGCACGGGCTCCACGGTGGGCTGTACGGGCTCCACACCCTGCCCAGGCTCCGCCGGCTGCACGGACTCCACGGTGTGCACGGGCTCCACAGCCTGCACGGGCTCCACCGGCTGTGCGGGCTCCACCGGCTGTGCGGGCTCCACCGGCTCCGGTGTTGTCGATTGCTCGGTGGTCACAGCCGCTCCATCTGCCGCTTGGCCAGGTCCATGATCTTGGACTTCGGGATCGGCTTGGTGTCGTAGATCCAGATCTCCATGGCGATGTCGCCGCGCGATGCGGACGCCTGCGCCTTGTAGAGGGGCAGGTAGCCGGCCTTCCTCTCGACCTTGAAGAGGTAGACCATGCCGTCGCCCGTGCCCGGGATGGGCCAGCTGCTGGTGTCGTCCGTGTCCCACCAGGCGACGCGGTCGGAGGCACCGAGGCTCTCCTCCTGGCGGTACTGCACCAGCCGGATCTCGACGCTCTGGTCGCTGCCGACGAGCCAGCTGGTGCCGGCGGCCCGACGGTACTCCGACTTCACGAGGTCGCCGAACTCGCGGTCCGAGTCCTCCAGCTGGTCGGCGTAGTCGGCCATGTTCAGCCAACCGTCCTCGCCGGGCTCCCAATCGGGCGCCTTCGTGCCCTTGGGCCGCTTGATCAGCAGCTTGCGCAGGTCGCCGTCGGTCTTCACCCGGCGGTCCTGGGCGGCGGACAGCGGCTCGGGGCCCTCGCCCTTGGCCTGCGCCACCACCGGCTGCGACAGCGGCGGCAGCTTGGTGGGCTCGCGGTCGGCCTGCACCAGATAGCCGGCGCAGGTTCCGGCGACGAGGCCGAGCACGGCCGCCGTGGCGACGAGCAGGGCCGTACGGCCGCGCCGGCGCGCGGGCTGCACCGTGGTGCCGTCCGGCTCGGCCGGCACGGCGGAGTCGCCCGCCGGCACGGCGGAGCCGTCCGCCGGTACGACGGCCGGCCGGGCAGGCGCGGACGGGCCGGCCCCGCCCGGAGCGGCCGTGCCGGAATCGGCAACCGGCACAACTCCAGGTACGACCGGTCTTTCAGGTGTTTCGGGTCCTTCAGGTACTTCCATGACGTCCCCCCACAGAACGTGAAGCGCAGATTCCGTATCCGCGCGCACAGGAGACCCATGGCCCATGCATGGAGTTGTACGGGACTTGATTACGATTCGGACTACTATTCGGCCATGGCGAAAAAGCTCGTGATCAAGGTGACGGCAGGGGCCGATGCCCCGGAGCGCTGCTCACAGGCGTTCACCGTCGCGGCGGTGGCCGTGGCCAGTGGCGTCGAGGTCTCCCTGTGGCTGACCGGCGAGTCCTCGTGGTTCGCCCTGCCGGACCGCGCGGCCGAGTTCGAGCTTCCGCACGCCGCACCGCTGCCCGGCCTCATCGACTCGATCCTGGCGGGCGGCCGCATCACCCTGTGCACCCAGTGCGCGGCACGGCGGGAGATCACGGAGGACGACGTCCTCAAGGGGGTGCGCATCGCGGGCGCGCAGGTCTTCGTCCAGGAGGCGATGGCGGACGGGACGCAGGCCCTCGTCTACTGACACCGCCTGGGGCGGCGGGAGCGCGGGCTCACTGGCGCGGTTTCTTGCCGTCCAGCTCGTCCCACCACTTGTCGGACTCGGGATCGCCGGACGGATCGTCCCACCAGCGGTCCTCGGGGCCGCGCCGGTTGGCCACCATCGCGGCCACCGGTGGAATCACCATCGCCACCACGCACATGCCCACGGCCACGGGGATCGACCAGAGGCGCACCACTCCCCAGGCCAGGACGAAGAGCCCGATGCACGTCCCCATCATGGCGAAGTACACGTGACGCCTGCGTGCGTACATACCACCAGCGTAGGCCCGTGGAAGCCGGGTGGCGCAGGGAGCGCGGGCCCCGGGCAAGCCGAAGGACCGCACCCCGATCCGGTAAGCGTCCAACCCCCGGGGGTGCGGCCCTTCGGCCGTTCTGGCGGTGCCGTCAGACGGCGATCGCGACCTCGGCGAGGCCGCCCGTCTGGGCGACGACCGTGCGGTCGGCGCTGCCGCCCGGGACCAGGGCGCGCACGGTCCAGGTGCCCTCGGCCGCGTAGAAGCGGAACTGTCCGGTCGCCGAGGTCGGGACCTCGGCGGTGAACTCGCCGGTCGAGTCCAGCAGGCGCACGTAACCCGTCACCGGCTGGCCGTCGCGGGTCACCTGACCCTGGATCGTGGTCTCACCGGGCTTGATCGTCGAGGCGTCGGGGCCGCCGGCCTTCGCTCCACACATATTTCGATTCCGTCCTTCAGGCCTGAGGGTTACTTGTTGGCGCCGAGCTCGATCGGCACGCCGACCAGGGAGCCGTACTCGGTCCAGGAGCCGTCGTAGTTCTTGACGTTCTCCACACCGAGCAGCTCGTGCAGCACGAACCAGGTGAGCGCCGAGCGCTCACCGATGCGGCAGTAGGCGATCGTGTCCTTGGCCAGGTCGACCTGCTCGTCGGCGTAGAGCTCCTTGAGCTCGTCGTCCGACTTGAAGGTGCCGTCGTCGTTGGCGTTCTTCGACCACGGGATGTTGCGGGCGCTCGGGACGTGGCCCGGACGCTGGGACTGCTCCTGCGGCAGGTGGGCCGGGGCGAGCAGCTTGCCGCTGAACTCGTCGGGCGAACGCACGTCGACCAGGTTCTGCGAGCCGATCGCGGCGACGACGTCGTCGCGGAAGGCGCGGATCGCGGTGTTCTGGGCCTTCGCCTTGTAGTCGGTGGCGGCGCGCTCGGGCACCTGCGAGCCGTCGACGAGGTCGCGGGAGTCGAGCTCCCACTTCTTGCGGCCGCCGTCGAGGAGCTTCACGTTCTCGTGGCCGTAGAGCTTGAAGTACCAGTAGGCGTACGACGCGAACCAGTTGTTGTTGCCGCCGTAGAGCACGACGAGCGTGTCGTTTCCGATGCCCTTCGACGACAGGAGCTTCTCGAAGCCCTCCTGGTCGATGAAGTCACGGCGGACCGGGTCCTGAAGGTCCTTGGTCCAGTCGATCCGGATGGCGTTCTTGATGTGGTTCTTCTCGTACGCCGACGTGTCCTCGTCGACCTCGACGATCGCCACGTTCGGGTCGTCCAGGTGGTCCTGGACCCAATCGGCGTCTACCAGGACGTCGCTGCGGCTCATGCTCGTTCTCCTCCGGGGCAGTTGCGGCGGGGCGGGGCGTTTGAGAGAGATGCGCGGTCATGCCGGTGAGGGCTGCGCGGCGCAGGGGTGGCCCCGACGAGAGAGGTCGAGGGCCCGGCTCGCGGAAGTCGGAACGCTTCCGCTCAGAAGGTGCGACAGAGCATGGCGGCGACGCGGCACAGGTCGACTGCCCGCCGCTTCGTGAGATCCGCCTGTCGCTTCATGCGTCCGATCGTAGGGACGGACAGGCGGGCATGTCACCGGCGTGTCGCATGTTGAGATGCGATCATCCACACTTCGGGACGGATCAGCCGTCGAGGCCCTGCCCGCACGGTTTCCTGGTTCCCGGATCCGTCATCCCATCTGCTGTACGGACCAGGCCGTCTCGCCCCTCGGACACCCGGACGCCCGGAGGCTCGCGCAAGGCCCTCGGGCCCCTGTCGGCACCCCTGCCCGGCCCCCGCCGCCGCGCCCGGACCGGCTGCTCAACCGACTCCCCGACCGGCTACCCGACCAGCTTGACGTCCGAACCCTTCACCGAGATGTCCACGCCGCCCTCGGCCGCCTCGACCTTGTCGAGCTCGATGCCGCCCGGCAGCTCGTCGATCTTCTGCTGGAAGTCGGTGATGGACCGGATACGGCCCTCGGCGAGTTCGACGCCCAGCTTGGGCAGGGAGTCGGCGTGCACCCTCACCGTGTCGCCGTGGACGCTGACGGAGCTGAGCACGGAGACCGGCTGGGGCAGCTTGGTGCCGAGGACCGTCGCCGAGACCGTGACCTTGACCTTGCCGTCGCCGCCGTCGGAGAGGCCGATGACCTGGGCGGTGACACCGGGGGCCACCTGCGCGGGCTCGGACCTGGCGGCCTTGAGCAGCTCGTCGTAGGAGATGGTGGCGGTCCCCGTGGCGCTGTCGGCGGTGGCGGAGCTGTAGTCGCCGCTGAACGCGACACCGTGCATCTCGGCGCTCAGGTCGTCGATCCGGATCTTGGCCGTGGCGGCGTTCGTGCCGCCCGTCGACGCCTCGTAGTCCTTGATGCCGATCTTCACGTCGTCGAGCTCGCCGCTGACCACCTGGGTGAGGAAGGGGAAGCCCTCGATGGACACGTCGGGCGTGCTGGACAGTCCCTCGGTGCTCTTGATCCGGTCGGCCGCCTCGTCCTCCGCGAATCCGACCGCCACCCGGTCCGCGATCACGAACAGGCCGCCCAGGACCACGACGACGATCAGGATGATTCGCAGCGCGCGCATGCTCGGTGTTCCCCCACCTGCCGGCTCGGTCGGTCTCGACGACCCGGGTGGCCGTCGAGCGCGAGCCTAACCCCGGCCGAGCACCGGCCGGGGTTACACGGAAAGTTGTCGATCACCTGTGACAAGGCCGCCGGACGGGCCGGCGGGCCTCAGCTCAGCGCCCTTCCCAGCAGGTAGACCGCCGGGGCCGCCGCGGCCAGCGGAAGGGCGACACCCGCGGTGAAGTGGACGAACCGGGACGGGTAGTCGTAGCTGGCCACCCGGTGGCCGATCAGCGCGCAGACACCCGCGCCGAGGCCGAGGAGAGCCCCCTTCCCGCCCAGGTCCGTCGCACCGCCCAGCGCGACGCCGGCTCCCGCGGCGGCGAGCAGCGCCACCGCGACGGAGGCCGCCGTCGGCAGCGGCAGCGCACGGGCCAGGATCGCCACGGCGACCGCGGCCGCGCCCACCGTGACGGCGTCCGGTTCGGCCGCGAGGTGTCCGGCCGCGACGATCGACAGCGCCGCCGAGGCGACGGTCGCCATCAGCCCGTACATCCGGGTGTCCGGGTCGGCGTGGCTGCGCAGCTGCAGGACGAGGGTGAGGAGCACCCACACGCCGAGGGTGCCGAGGATCGCGGCGGGCCCGTTCTCCCGGCCGGCCACGAGCAGGGCGACATCGGCGGTCACCGCGCCCAGGAAGGCGAGGGCGATGCCCTGCCGGGCCGGCCACATGCCGTTCAGCCGGAACCAGCCCGCCGCGGTGACGGCCTGGAGCAGGACGAGGGGGGCGAGCAGGGCGTACTCCCCGACCGCCGCGGCGCCGGACATCAGGAGCCCGAGCGCCGCCGTCAGCCCGGCGGGCTGGATCCCGGGCTCGATGATCGGCGAGCGGCCCTCGGCGCGGGCCCGCTGGGCGTCGGTGATGCGCGCGTTGCCGGTGAGGGTCGGCGGACCGTACCCGGACGCCCCGTCCTCGGCGGGCGCCGCGGGCTGCTGCGGCTGCCCCTGCGCGTGCGTCGGCCGGGCCTGCGCCTGCTGGTGCTGCGGCTGGACCGGCTGCTGCAGGTGCTGTGCCTGCTGGTACTGGCCCTGCGACTGCTGCGCCTGCTGGTGGTGCTGAGCCTGCGGCTGCTGGTGCTGGTGCTGGACGGGCGGCTGCTGCGCCTGCTGGCCCTGCTGCTGGTACTGGGCCTGGGTGTGGTCCCAGCCCCGAGCCGCACCGTGCGCGTTCTCCCGCGGAAGCGGCTGCGCCGTCACGCCCGGCCCGTACCCGTGCCCGTACCCGTACCCGTACGGTTCCTGGTACCCCTGGCCCTGATCGTGCCCCTGGCCGCTCTGCACGTGCCCGTGGCCCTGATACCCCTGCTGATGCCCCTGCGGCGGCAGGTAGGCGGCCGTGTCCGCGGCCGGCACGGGGGGCTGGATCTGGGTCTCCCAGGTCTGCCCCTCCCACTGCTGGGTGTGCTGCTGCCAGTCGGGCTCGGGCGCGTTCTGCTGCTGCGGGCGGTGCGAGGACGGCTGCGACTGCTGCCGATACGGGTCGTATCCCTCGTGGGGATGTTCGTGCCTGCCCTCGTGCGGCTGGTTGCTCATCGTCTCGCTCACCCTCCTGCGAACGGCGGGAGCACCTCGACCGTGCCGCCCTCGGCCAGCCGTACCGTCTCATGCTCGCGGGTACCCACGGGGTCACCGTCGATGAGGAACGAGCATCGCCGCAGGACGCGGACGAGTTCGCCGGGGTGTCGCTCGCGGGCCGCGTCGAGCGCCTCGGCGAGCGTGCCCGCGTCGTACGGCTCCTCGGCGACGCCTGCCGCGGACTTGGCGGCGGCCCAGTAACGCACCGTGCCCTTTGCCATCTCGTTCCTCAATCAGTGGCTTCGTGAGAATCAGTGGATCCTGTGAACACCGTCAGGCTAGCTGGCGTGCGTGACGGCCCAGTCGCCGATACGGGCCAGCAGCCCGTCGTCACTGGCGTTCTCGGCATGGCCCATGCCGTGCTCCAGCCACAGCGCGGCGTGACCGCCGGAGGCGTCGGCGAGCATCCGCGGGTGGTCCAGCGGGAAGTAGCCGTCCCGGTCGCCGTGGACGATCAGCAGCGGGGTGGGCGCGATGAGGGGGACGGACTCGACGGGGGACGCGGGCACCGGGTCCCACTCGCGGTGGTGGATGCGGGTGCGCAGACCGTAGCGGCCGACGGCACGGCCGACCGGGCGGGTTACCAGCCAGTGCAGACGCCGCATAGGGGCGGTTCCCCGGTAGTACCAGCGGGCGGGTGCGCTCACCGAAACCACCGCGTCCGTCCGCGCATCCGTGCGCCCCTCGTGCTCCTGGTCCTCTTCTCCGGGCCGCACGGCCCGCTCCGCCGCGCCCGGTCCGTACAGCGCCGCGTGCCGCAGCACCACGGAGCCGCCCATGGAGAAGCCGACGGTCGCGATCCGTGTGTGTCCGAGCTCCCGTGCCCAGGCGACCGCGGCCGCCAGGTCGAGGACCTCGCGGTCGCCGACCGTCGAACGCCCGCCGGAACGGCCGTGACCACGGAAGGAGAAGGTGACGACCGCCGCGCTCCGCCCGAGGACGTCCGCCGCACGGCGTACGTGGGGGCGGTCCAGATCACCCGTGAAACCGTGCGCGACGACGATCGCGAGGTCACCCGAAGGCGTCGTCCCGGGGTCGTACGCGGCGTCGACGGACACTCCGTCCGTGGTGCGCAGAAACGTGCGCAGCGGGCCGCGCGGCGCCGTCTCAAGGGGTGGACGACGGGAAGATCGCGTCACTTGACCTGCCGGACCGGAGCTCATGTGGGCTATTCTGCTGGGCAGAGGACTCGGGCAGCGTAGCCCCCGGGTCCTTTTGTGCTTTCGGGAGCGTTGTATACGAAGCGGGAAACCGCGGGTGTACGGGCGTCGGACGCGCAGCGGACCCCAGGCCGCGGGAACCGCAGTACGAAGCAGTGCCGCAGACTCCCCCACCGCCCAAGGGCGTGGGAGGTGCCCCCACGCAGGGACCGAGGAGGAACCAGACGTTATGGGCGAGCGAACCGTGCACGAACGTATGACGACCCGGGCAGGAGGGGCGCGATGAGTTCTCTGCTGCTCCTCACCAATGCCCTCCAGCCGTCGACGGAGGTGCTTCCCGCTCTCGGCCTGCTCCTGCACAACGTGCGAGTGGCTCCGGCGGAAGGCCCCGCTCTTGTCGACACCCCCGGCGCCGACGTCATCCTCATCGACGGCCGCCGTGATCTGCCCCAGGTCCGCAGTCTGTGCCAGCTGCTGCGCTCCACGGGACCGGGCTGTCCGCTGATCCTCGTCGTCACGGAGGGCGGCCTCGCTGCCGTCACCGCCGACTGGGGCATCGACGACGTGCTGCTCGACACCGCGGGGCCGGCCGAGGTGGAGGCGCGGCTGCGCCTGGCCATGGGCCGCCAGCAGATCGTCAACGACGACTCCCCCATGGAGATCCGCAACGGCGACCTCTCCGTGGACGAGGCGACCTACAGCGCCAAGCTCAAGGGCCGGGTCCTCGACCTGACCTTCAAGGAGTTCGAGCTCCTGAAGTACCTCGCACAGCACCCGGGCCGCGTCTTCACCCGCGCCCAGCTGCTCCAGGAGGTCTGGGGATACGACTACTTCGGCGGCACGAGGACGGTCGACGTCCACGTGCGAAGGCTCCGCGCGAAGCTCGGACCCGAGCACGAGTCGCTGATCGGCACCGTCCGGAACGTCGGTTATCGATTCGTTACGCCCGAGAAGCTGGACCGCTCGGCGGACGAGGCGAAGGCCAAGGCGGCCCGGCCAAAGGCGGATGATGCGGACGAGACGGCTCGCCTGGACGCCGCGGACGCCCCCGAGGTGACCGCGGAGGCCTAGAAGCCTCCCGTACGCCCTGCCCAGAGGCGGTCCATCCGCGTAGACTCCGCGCGTGGCCAAGGTGACTCGGGATGATGTGGCGCGACTGGCGGGGACTTCCACCGCGGTCGTCAGCTATGTCATCAACAACGGACCCCGGCCGGTCGCCCCGGCCACGCGCGAGCGCGTCCTCGCCGCGATCAAGGAGCTGGGATACCGGCCCGACCGGGTCGCCCAGGCCATGGCGTCGCGCCGCACCGAACTCATAGGCCTGATCATCCCGGATGCGCGCCAGCCGTTCTTCGGCGAGATGGCGCACGCGGTCGAACAGGCCGCCGCCGAGCGCGGGAAGATGGTGCTCGTCGGCAACACCGACTACATCGCCGAGCGCGAGGTCCACTATCTGCGGGCCTTCCTCGGCATGCGGGTCTCCGGACTGATCCTCGTCAGCCACGCGCTGAACGACCACGCGGCCGCCGAGATCGACGCCTGGGACGCCCGCGTGGTGCTGCTCCACGAGCGCCCGGAGGCGATCGACGACGTCGCGGTCGTCACGGACGACCTGGGCGGCGCGCAGCTCGCGGTCCGCCACCTGCTGGAGCACGGGTACGAGTACGTCGCCTGTCTCGGCGGCACCGCCGAGACACCCGCGGTCGGCGACCCCGTCTCCGACCACGTCGAGGGCTGGCGGCGCGCGATGCAGGAGGCCGGGATCCCCACCGAGGGCCGGCTCTTCGAGGCGCCGTACAACCGCTACGACGCCTACCAGGTCGCCCTGGAGCTGCTGGCGGGGCCCGACCGGCCGCCCGCCATCTTCTGCTCCACCGACGACCAGGCGATCGGTGTGCTGCGCGCGGCCCGCGAGCTGCGCATCGACGTGCCGGGCGAGCTGGCCGTGGCGGGCTTCGACGACGTCAAGGAAGCGGCCCTGACGGACCCGCCGCTGACAACGATCGCATCGGACCGCTCGGCCATGGCCCGCGCCGCCGTGGACCTCGTCCTCGACGACGGCCTGCGGGTGGCCGGCTCCCGCCGTGAGCGCCTGAAGCAGTTCCCGTCGCGCCTGGTGGTCCGCCGCTCCTGCGGCTGCGAATAGCTCTCGCGGCCGCGAACGGTCCGCGGCGGCCCGCACGACTGCGCCGGCCCCGCGGGGATCGCGGGACCGGCGCGTTCGGGACGGTTCAGAACAGCAGGTTGTACTGCTCGAAGCCGCTGCCCAGGCCGATCCGTGAGCCGAAGAGGCTGCTGGAGGCCTTGTTGGTGCCCGGGTAGAGCCACAGCTTGCCGCCGGAGTCGCGGGTCACGACATCGGCGATGCCGTCACCGGTCACGTCGCCGTTGGCGACGTACGAGGTGAAGTTCCAGCCCGTACGCGCCTGGATCCGCGTCGACCAGGGGGTGTGCTCCTGCTGGGTGCCCCGGTAGAGGTACAGGACGCCCGAGCTGTTGCGGACCAGCAGGTCGGCGCGGCCGTCACCGGACAGGTCGCCGTGACCGAAGATCTTGACGTTCTTCCAGGACTTGTCGACGACCTTGACGCGCCCGTAGAACTGGCCGTTGCCCTTGCCCGGGTAGAGGTAGACCGAGCCGTCGGCGTCCACCGCGACCAGGTCGGGGCGGGCGTCACCGGTCATGTCGCCGGGGACGGCGTACGACTTGTAGCCGCCCCACACCGAGCTGATCTGCATCCACGTGAACTCGCCGGTGGAGTGGTCGAGGTAGTCGCGGTACAGCTTGCCGTCACCCTTGTCGCGGACGATCAGGTCCTGGTAGAAGTCCCGGTCCAGGTCGGCCTGGAGGCCCCAGCTGATGCCCTGCCATCCGCTGCCCTGGAAGGCACGCCGGGCGAGCGAGGAGCCCTTGCTGTCCTGCTCGAACAGCCCGCCGGAGGGGGTGCGCTCCAGGATGTCGGCCTTGCCGTCGAAGGACAGGTCGGTGTCGTCGATCCGCGGCTGGGCCGCCCAGGTGTACGAGGACACCTTGGTGAACACCGGGAAGGCGCCCTTGGCCGTGCAGCCCGAGACGCCCCACGAGACGATGCCGATGACCTTGCCCGCGGAGATGACCGGGCCGCCGGAGTCGCCGTTGCAGGGGCTCTTGGTGCCCTCGTCGGTACCGCTGGCCGGGGTGCCGGCGCAGAACATCGACCCCTCGATGAAGTCGTCCTCGCCGAGGACCGCCCTCATGGCGGAGTCGCAGGTGGCGTCGTCCCGCACGGTCAGGTCGACCTTGCGGAGCTTGGCCGACAGATCGGCACCGTCGGCGCCTGAGGTCAGACCCCAGCCGTAGACGGTGGCGGTGCCGCCCGGGGCGTACCAGGGGGTGTCGTTGGCGGCGGCCAGACGCATCCACTGCTGTTCCAGCGGGCGGTCGAGAGTGAGGACAGCGATGTCGTGCTGGATGGTGTCCTCGTTGTAGCGCGGGTGGTTCCACTGCCGCCAGACGCCCGCGACCGTGCCGCTGGTGCCGTCGTACAGGTCGGCGGTGCCGGCCACGACCGCGCCGTTCTTCTTCCAGTCGAGGCCCGCGACGCAGTGGGCCGCGGTCAGGACCTTGTTCGGGGCGACGAGCGTGCCGCCGCAGAAGTAGCCCGCGCCCGTCGTGTCGTCGTAGTAGGCGAGCTGGACCATCCACGGGGCGCTCGAGATCGTCGTCTCGCTGCCGCCGATGATGAAGGGCGTCTTCTTGGGGTCCGTCTCCGGGGTGGCCCGGTCCTTCGCCGCCTCGACCACCCGGCGGTGCAGTTCCTTGTCGGAGGCGGTCGGGGCGGGGTTCACGGACTGGGCGACGTTCGCGTCGGGCAGTCCGGCCGGGTTGTCGGCGGCGGTCGCGGGCTGCGCCGCGACCGCGCCGGCGCAGGTCAGCGCCAGCGCGAGAACGGCCGTGGGCAACGCCGTGACGGGGCGTCTGAAGCGACCGCGCAGGGCACGTATCACTCGGGGCTCCTGAGGTGGGTGCGTGTGGTGGTGTTCCGTGTCGTGAGAGGCCCGAAAAGGGCGTACGACGCACCGGCCCGAACGACGCGAAAGCAGTCGCCGCATCGATTCGGACCTACCGCGGAGCCCCCCTCCGGCGCGGAGAGCGTAGGCCTCAGGAGTCCCAGGGCACACGCCCTTCACAGCGGTCGGACAAGTATTCGTCCGTCGCCCTCCGTGTCATCACCCTCACGCAACCCGCCGTTTCCCGGGCTCGCGGGCCTTTATATCGGGCATACGAGGTTCTGTCGGGCTTCTCAGGACACATTCAGGGAGCTCTCATGATCCCGGGACACTCTCAATTGCATGACCGAGAGCTTCCGCCGCAGCGGCGACCACCACCAGGGCGACGACCACCAGCCGGCACACCCCCTGCACCCGGGGGCGGCTCAGCAGCAGCACGCCTCTTCACCGGTGGACCCCGAGTGGCCTCCCCCGCCGGCGTACGCGCCGGCCGGGCCCTACGCCGTCGAGCCGGGCACCACCGTGTGGCCGGGCACCGGTCAGAGCGGTGACGGAGGCTTTGGCCACGGCGGCGGCTGGGCCGCGTACCCGGAGCCGGACTCCGCTCCCACCGCGGCGTTCGCCACCGTCCAGCCGGAGCCGGCCGCACCCACGAAGAAGCGCGCCAAGGGTCCCCTGGCCCTGCTCGCGGCGGTCGCCATAGTCGCCGCGGCCATCGGCGGCGGCACCGCGTACGGCATACAGGAGCTCACCGGCGACGAGACCGTGGCCTCCAGCAGCACCAGCACCAACGTGGTGCCCACCAGCCAGAAGGGCACGGTCGCCGGGGTCGCCAAGGCGGTCGGCCCGAGCATCGTCGAGATCGGCGCGACCTCGAACGCGGGCTCGTCCACCGGATCGGGCGTGATCATCACGGCCGACGGCGAGATCATCACCAACAACCACGTCGTCTCCGGCGCCTCGTCGATCAAGGTGCGGCTGAGCGACGGCAAGTCCTACGCCGCGCAGGTCCTCGGCACCGACAGCAAGAAGGACCTCGCGCTGATCAAGCTGGAGGACGCGCCGTCCGGTCTGAAGACCGCGACGCTCGGCAACTCCGACGGCGTCCAGGTCGGCGACCAGGTCGTCGCGATCGGTTCCCCCGAGGGCCTGACCGGCACCGTCACCAGCGGCATCGTCTCCGCACTCGACCGCGACGTGACCGTCTCGACCGACGAGAGCCAGGGCCAGCAGCAGGGCGACGGCGGCGGCCGGTGGCCGTTCGAGTTCGGCGGCCGCGAGTTCAACGGCGACACCGGGTCGTCGACGACGACGTACAAGGCGCTCCAGACCGACGCCTCGCTCAACCCGGGCAACTCCGGCGGAGCGCTGATCGACATGAACGGCAACATCATCGGCATCAACTCGGCGATGTACTCGGCCGCTTCGGACTCGTCCTCCTCGTCGAGCGCGGGCAGCGTCGGCCTCGGCTTCGCCATCCCGATCAACACCGTCAAGGCAGACCTGGCCGATTTGCGGGCAGGGGGCTCGGACAGCTGACCGCACGCCCGGACGAGCGTGCACCACCGCCCCGAGGGGCACCGATCCAGGAGGTTCGTCATGATCAAGCAGATATCGCACGCGACGGTCGCCGGCATCGATCCGGCCAAGCTGGACCTGGCCCTGGCGGTCATCGGGGAACTGCACGCCCCCACCGCGACCCGGGCGCCCGAGATCGCGCCGCAGCTGATGGGCCTCCGCACCCCCGCCACCCGGACCCACCGCCGCCGGGTGCGCCTGCACCGGCTGGACGCACTGCGGGGCTGAACGCCGTGCGCGCCACGCGGCCGGCGCCGGACCGGTCCGCCATCGGGAGGCCGCACACCCCGGCCGGCGGGCCTCCGGCGGCCCGCCGGTCCTCTCCGCGCCCGCCCGGAAACGTGCGAGGCTGAATGAGTCGAGCCCCGTCCCACCGCACCCCGAGGAACCGACGCCCATGAGCCCCGCCGATGGCGACCGTGACCCCCAGCGCATCCTGATCGTCGACGACGAGCCGGCCGTGCGCGAAGCACTCCAGCGCAGCCTCGCCTTCGAGGGGTACGAGACCGAGGTCGCGGTCGACGGCGCGGACGCCCTGGAGAAGGCGACGGCCGGACGGCCCGACCTGGTGGTCCTGGACATCCAGATGCCGCGCATGGACGGGCTGACGGCGGCACGCCGGATGCGCGGCGCGGGGACCACCACGCCGATCCTGATGCTCACCGCGCGCGACACGGTCGGCGACCGCGTCACCGGCCTGGACGCCGGCGCCGACGACTACCTCGTGAAGCCCTTCGAGCTCGACGAGCTCTTCGCGCGCGTCAGGGCGTTGCTGCGGCGCAGCTCGTACGCCGCGGCGGCGGTCGGCACCCAGGAGGACGACGCACTCGTCTTCGGTGACCTCCGGATGGACCTGGCGACGCGTGAGGTCACCCGGGCGGGCCGTCCCGTCGAACTGACCCGCACGGAGTTCACCCTGCTGGAGATGTTCATGGCCCACCCGCGCCAGGTCCTCACCCGCGAGCAGATCCTGAAGGCGGTCTGGGGCTTCGACTTCGAGCCCTCGTCCAACTCCCTCGACGTGTACGTCATGTACCTGCGCCGCAAGACCGAGGCGGGCGGCGAGCCGCGCCTGGTGCACACGGTGCGGGGCGTGGGCTACGTCCTCAGGTCGGGCGGCGCGGAGTGATCCGCAGGTTCCGGGCTCTGCCGCTGCGGTCGCGACTGGCGTTGCTGGTGGCGGCGGCAGTGGCGTTCGCGGTGGCCGCCGTGTCCGTGACGTGCTGGTTCATCGTGCGCGGCAAGCTGTACGACCAGGTCGACAGTGAGCTGAAGTCGCAGGCGAGCCACCCCATGCGGCCCGCCATCGTCGACAGCATCGCCAACTGCGGCCAGACCGACCAGAGCGACCAGGCACCGGATCCGGGCGAGCTCCGCGCGAACACCGAGTACTACCTCCAGGTGGTCAAGGTCGACGGCGAGTCCTGCGTCTCCTCGAACTCCTTCGGCACCGTCAAGGTCACCGACAGCGACACCGGCCTGGCCAAGAATCCGATCCGCGACGAGGGCATCCTCCGCAACGGCGTCGACACCAAGGGCAACCCCGTACGCGTACTGACGGCCCCCCTGACGATCGACGGGCCCAACGGCCGCCCGACCGTGGTGGCGGACGCCGCCGTCCTGAACGCCCTGCCGCTCAGCGGCACCAACTCCACCCTCAGCGAGCTGGCCGTGTTCCTCCTCGTCGTCGGCGGCGTCGGAGTGGTCGGCGCCGGGGCGGCCGGACTGGCCGTCGCCCGCGCCGGGCTGCGCCCCGTGGACCGGCTCACCGAGGCCGTCGAGCACGTGGCCCGCACCGAGGACCTCACCATCCGCATCCCCGTGGAGGAGGACAGCGAGGACGAGGTCGCCCGGCTGTCCCGCTCCTTCAACTCGATGACGTCCGCACTCGCCAGCTCCCGCGATCTCCAGCAGCAGCTCATCGCCGACGCGGGCCATGAACTGCGGACGCCGCTCACCTCGCTGCGGACGAACATAGAGCTCCTCTCCCGCAGCGAGGAGACCGGCCGGCCGCTCCCCCCGGCTGACCGCAAGGCGCTCCTCGCCTCGGTCACCGCGCAGATGACCGAGCTGGCGGCACTGATCGGCGACCTCCAGACGCTGTCGCGGTCGGACTCCGGCCAGCCCGCCGACCGCGTCGAATTCGTCGCACTGGAGGACACCGTCGAGGCGGCACTGCGCCGGGTCCGGCTGCGCGGGCCCGAGCTGACGATCACGGCGGACCTCCAGCCCTGGTTCGTGAAGGCCGAGCCCGCCGCGCTGGAGCGGGCCATCGTGAACATCCTCGACAACGCGGTGAAGTTCAGCCCCGAGGGCGGCACGATCGAGGTCGTGCTGAAGGAGGGTGAGCTGACGGTCCGCGACCATGGGCCGGGGATCCCCGCGGAGGAGCTTCCGCACGTCTTCGACCGCTTCTGGCGCTCCCAGTCCGCCCGTGCGCTGCCCGGATCGGGGCTCGGTCTGTCGATCGTGGCCCGTACGGTGCAGCAGTGCGGGGGCGAGGTGTCGCTCGGGCCCGCGCAGGGGGGCGGTACGGTCGCGACGGTTCGGCTTCCCGGGGCGCCGACGCCGCCGCCGGAACTCTTCGGCACCTACGAGAAGTTCGAGCCCTACGAAACGGAATAGCAGCCCGGGCTCACCCGGGAACCTGCGGCCCGCCTGAACGCCGCGCCCAACGCCGCTGCGGGCTCACGACGCTTCTTCGCCCCCGCCGCCCCTGTCCGACCCGTCCCCTGGGGCTCCGCCCCCAGCCCCCCGCCGGCCTGGACGGCCTAGTCCTGGAACGCCGGACGGGCTGAAGGCTGCATCCTGCCCTCAAGGCGGGACGGGAACTGCCGCCCGACGGGACGGGAGCCAGCCCCGGGCCTCACCTGGAATGCACGCGGGAAACGGGCAGGCCATTTCCCGGGTGCATTCCGTGATCGGTGCGGTTACTTCAGAACCGTGATCCGGTTCGCCGCGGGCACCGGATAGGGGTCGGTGGCCGAGGAGTTGGCCGTCAGGAAGGACTCGAAGGCCGCCAGGTCGTCGCCTCCGACGAGGACACCGGTGCCCTTGCCGAGCTCGGCGAAGCCGTCGCCGCCGCCCGCGAGGAAGGAGTTCATCGCGACGCGGTAGGTGGCCGCCGGGTCGATCGCGGCGCCGTCGAGCTTGATCGAGTCGGTGACGACACGGGCGGCGCCCGTCTTCGTCAGGTCCAGCGTGTAGGTGAGACCGGAGGAGACCTGGAGGATCTTCGGCGCGGCCTCGTTGGCGCCGCTGACCTGCTGCTGGAGCCCGGTGATCAGTTGCGCGCCGGTCAGGTTCACGAGGTTCACGGTGTTGGAGAAGGGCTGCACCGTGTACGCCTCGCCGTACGTCACGACGCCGTCGCCCTCGCCGCCGCTCGCGGCATAGGTGAGGCCGGCGCGGATGCCGCCGGGGTTCATCAGCGCGAGATCGGCCTCGGGGTCGAGCGACCTGGCGTGGGCGAGCTGCGCGTCGGCGATCACGTCACCGAGCGGGGACTCGGTGCCGGCGTTGCCGATCTCTCCGGCGATGTAGCCGATGGGACGCGAGGCGATCGGGGCGGAGCGGGTCTTCCACTTGCCGATCAGCGCCGTCATGTCGGCGGCCTTCGCCACGTCACGGGTGACGACGTGGTTCGCGGACTTCACCGCGGTACGGGCGATGTCCCCGCTCCAGCGGTCGTAGGTCAGCGTGGTGTCCGTGTAGAGGCGGCCGAAGGAGGACGCCGAGGTGACCATACGGGGGTTGCCCGCCGGGTCGTCGATCGTGCACGCGTACGCCTGGTGGGTGTGGCCGGTGACGAGCGCGTCCACGGCCGGCGTGACGTTCTTGGCGATGTCGACGATGGGGCCGGAGATGCCGTCGCCGGGACCGGGGCTGTCGCAGTCGTAGTTGTACGACTGCGAGACGGGCGCGCCGCCCTCGTGGATGAGCGCGACGATCGACTTCACGCCCTGGCGCTGGAGCACCTTGGCGTACTTGTTGATCGTCTCGACCTCGTCGCCGAACTTCAGGCCCTTGACGCCCTCGGCGGAGACGATGTTCGGGGTGCCCTCCAGGGTCACGCCGATGAAGCCGACCTTGACGCCGTTCTTCCGCCACACCCAGTACGGCGCGAGGATCGGCTTGCCGGTCTTCTCGTCGGTGACGTTCGCCGCGAGGTAGGGGAAGTCGGCGCCGCGGAACTTCTCGTCGTCGTCGTAGCAGCCGTCCTTCGGGTGGCAGCCGCCGTTCTGGAGCCGTGCGAGCTCCTTGGCACCCTCGTCGAACTCGTGGTTGCCGACGCTCGTCACGTCCAGGTCGAGCTTGTTCAGCGCGTCGACCGTCGGTTCGTCGTGGAAGAGCCCGGAGATCAGCGGGGAGGCGCCGACCATGTCACCGGCCCCGGCCGTGATCGAGTACTTGTGGTTCTTGCGGGCCTCGCGCAAATGGGTGGCGAGGTACTCCACGCCGCCCGCGTCGATCGTCTTCGTCGTGCCGTCGGCCTGCTGCTCGGTGACGCGGCCGGAGGAGCCGGACGGCGGCTCCAGGTTGCCGTGCAGGTCGTTGAAGGACAGCAACTGCACGTCCTGGTAGCGGCCGCTGCCCTTGTGGTGCGACGGAGTCGCCGTGTCCTGGCCGGCGCTCGCGGGCATCGCGGAGGCCAGCGCACCGACGGTGGCCAGTCCTGCCGCTGCCGCGAGCATGCGATGAGTACGTCTGTGCCGGGGCGTCGGCTGCATGGGATCCCCCCTGGAGACCGGTGAGAGCTGCGGGAGCCAGGACCGCCGCGGGGGCGGTCCGCCGGAACCACGAGACCTGTGGGACGGCTGTGGCTCGTGCACGCACCTTAGATTCAACGCGCGTAGCGCAACAGGGGGTTAGCGGTTACGGACTGGTTGCCATCGGTTCACCGGGAGACGGCCTCCACCCGACCACGGCCGCCCGGACAGCCCGCCACGACGGACATCCGCCGCGCTCAACTCCTTGTCCGGAAATCACCGGGCCGTACCCTCGTATGCATGACCAGCGACGACACCGCACCGTTTGCGCACTCGCGTTCCATCCAGACCTTCTCCGAGCTCACCCCGGCCCAGGCGGAGGACGTGCTCGGGCTGCTCGCGGAGGCCGCCCGGTCCGACGGCCAGCAGGCGGTGTCCGAGCAGGGACGGCTCCAGCTGAAGGGCGGGCCCCGGGAGGGCGTACGGCATCTGCTTTTGACCGTCGGTCCCGAACTGGTCGGGTACGCGCAACTGGAGGACACCGATCCGGTGGAGGCCCCCGCCGCCGAGCTGGTCGTGCACCCGGCGTACCGCGGGCACGGGCACGGCCGGGCGCTCGGCTCCGCGCTGCTGGCCGAGTCGGGGAAGCGGCTGCGGGTGTGGGCGCACGGCGGGCACTCCGCGGCCCGGCACCTGGCGCAGGTCCTCGGACTCACTCTGTTCCGCGAACTGCGCCAGATGCGGCGGCCGTTGGAGAGGATGGATCTCGGGGAGCCGAAGCTCCCGGACGGTACGAACGTCCGGGCCTTCGTGCCCGGCCGGGACGACGCCGCCTGGCTGGCCGTCAATTCCGAGGCCTTCGCCCACCACCCCGAACAGGGCTCCCTCACCCAGCGGGACCTGGACGACCGGATGGCCGAGCCGTGGTTCGACCCCTCCGGGTTCTTCCTGGCCTTCCAGCGCGGCGAACTGGTCGGCTTCCACTGGACCAAGGTGCACGCCGAGGAGCAGATCGGCGAGGTGTACGTCCTCGGTGTGCGTCCCGGCTCCCAGGGCGGCGGCCTGGGCAAGGCGCTGACCACGATCGGTCTGCGTCACCTGGCCGCCCAGGGCCTGCCGACCGCGATGCTCTACGTCGACGCCGACAACAAGGCGGCGGTGACGGTGTACGAGCGGCTCGGCTTCGTGACGCACGAGACGGACCTCATGTACCGGACCGAGTCCTGAGGACGCGCCGGCGGCGGACGGGTTCCGCGCTGGCGTACACGACCGTCACGGCCGCGCCGGCCAGCAGCCACGCCCACCGCTGGTGCGCGTCGCCCCAGGCCGGGTCGTCGGCCGACGGGAACAGCGTCCAGCGGTAGGGCAGCAGCACGGCCGCGGCGCAGACGGTGCCCAGCAGCCCGGCCGACACCACGACGCCCGGTTCGGCCGCGTCCGTGCACCGCACCGCCAGGGAGGCGGCGGCCAGCGCGAGGAGGGCCAGGGCACCCGCCTCCAGGGTGAGCGCGCCGACCGGGGGCCGCACCCGCGCCGGCGTCAGGAGCAGCGCGGCCGTCCAGCACAGCGCCACGAGCGGGGCGACGAGCGCGACCCGCAGCCCGGCGCGCACCGGCCGCCGGGTCGGCACCGGCGCGGTGGTGTGCCGGGCCGGGTCGTCCAGCAGGAAGGCCAGGCCCAGACCGAGGGTGAGGGCGGCGGCCCGCAGCAGGTTGAGGCTCAGCCACGGGTCGGGCTCGGTGGACAGCAGCCGGGGCAGGGCGGCCAGGAGCAGCGCCAGGACGGCACCGGTGATGAGGGCCGCCCGGGGCAGGGCGCGCCACAGGGGCGGCAGCAGCGCGCCGGCCACGGCGTAGGGGCCCGCGCCGGGCGCCGTGGCCGCGGGGGGCGTTGTGCCGCCTCCGGGAGACGGCGCGGGTCCCGCCGCGGCGGCAGTCCCTAGCCCCCGCACGAGTCACCGTCCGAGGTCTTCGTGCCTCCGTCGCCGGCGGGGACCCCGAGGAGCTCGGCCGCCCGCGCCGCGGACGTCTTGGGGGAGGTGAGCTCCGCCCAGTGCGCCTTCACCCTGGGGACGACGCTGTAGCGGGGACGCTGGAGCAACTCCTGGACGATACGGGTCTGTTCGGAGGTCAGGGAGATCGGGTTGGTGGGGGCCAGGATGACCTCGTCGCCGTCGACGTGGTCGTCGAGGGTGACGTTCGTGAACGCGGTCGTCGGGTGGGGCAGCGCGCCCAGCGCCAGCCACATGGCCGTCACACCGCGGGCGTCGCACATCGTGCCGGCGGACTCCTCGTCCCCGGCGACGAGGACCGAGGCGACGCCGACCGCGAACTCGGGGGTGCGGTTGCCGCCCCACCGGGTGCCGACGGTGACGGTGCCACGGGTGGTGGACGGGGCGAGGGCCGCGTCACCGTCCAGGCCGTAGCGGGCGTCGACCCGCTGGCGCACGGTCAGCCGCTCACCGCCGGCCGCTCCGCCCGCGAGGGACTGGACGCCGTCGACGACGCGTGCCCAGTCGGCGGTGCGGCCGGTCCACTCCGGGTACGCGCAGTACGTCGACCTGCCGTGGGTGACGCAGGACTGCACCTTCTGCGGGGTGACGGTCGCCTCGGTGCGGGCGGCGGCGAGCGAGGCAGGGTCGCCCGGGGACTGCCCGGCGACCCCGGCGCCCGTCGCGGCGAGGGCGAGAGCCGTCACGGCCACGGTGGTGCGTGTCCGGCCGCCTCCCCTCAGCACGGCGAGGCACAGCAGCAGCACCACGAGCCCGGACAGGTACAGCGCGTGCCAGGCGGCCGGGCGGCCGATCAGGTCGGACGGGAGCGCGGTGCGGCTCGTCTCGGAGACGCTCGGCCACAGCCACCGTTGCCAGTGCGCGTCGCTCGCCCCGACGGAGACCAGGGTGCCGAAGGCGACGATGCCGACGACGAGGAGCGGTGCGGCGAACGAGCTGGTCACCAGCCGGGCGGTCAGCACTCCGAGTACGCCGGAGAGGAGCACCGACAGCGGGCCCACGGCCAGTTCGGCCGGTGATCCGTGACCGACGGCGCCGGGCTCGAGCGCCGCCCAGGTGAACTGGAAGGTGACGACCAGCGCGGTGACGGCGGCGAAGGGTACGACCGACAGCCCGTGGGCGACCGTGCGCCGCCACGGCTCCATGGGGAGGACGTCGAGGTGGCGGTCGGTGTCCCGCCGGCGCGAGCGCAGCACGGCCCGGTTGGCGCAGACGAAGAGCGCGACGCCGAGGAGCATGGGCCCCGACTGGGTGTCGCGGTCGACGTCCTGCAGGACCGGGAAGTCGTCCATGCCGTCCCGGCCGGAGAACATCTGCCAGCCGGTGTAGACGACGTACAGCACGAGGAAGGCGAACACCGGGATCTGCAGGAGCAGTTCGCGGGCTTCGAAGCGGGCCAGGGCGAGGACGGCGCGCGTCCTGGAGCCCTGCCCGGGCGAGGAAGGCTCCGCCCCCGTGGGGGCCGTCCGTTCGATCGTGTCGGCGGCGCTCATGCGGCCACCTCCGCGGTCTCGCCGTCGAGGGTGAGCAAGTAGCCGTCCTCCAGGGTCGGTTCGAGGAGCTCGGCGCCCGGCGGCGGGTCGCCGACATTGCGGAAGCTGCCCGCGCCCGTACGCCATCCGGCGCGGGCGCCCGGGTCGCGTTCCGTGCTGCTCCAGACCCGGCCGGCCGCCCGCGCGGTCAGCTCCGCGGGCGTGCCCTCGAAGCGGATCCGTCCCGAGGCCATCACGATCACGCGGTGGCAGAGCATCGCGACGTCCTCCGTCTGATGGGTGGAGAGCAGGACGGTGCGCCCCTCGCCCGCCTGGGCGATCAGCTCCCTGAAGCGCATGCGCTGTTCGGGGTCGAGGCCGACAGTCGGCTCGTCGAGGACGAGGAAGCCCGGGTCGCCGACGAGTGCGGCGGCCAGCGCGACCCGCTGGCGCATGCCGCCGGACAGCTTCTTGATGCGCTTGCCGCGCACGTCGGACAGGTCGACGGCGTCCAGCACGCGCCGCACCTCGCGGTGCCGGGCGGTGCGGTCCGTCAGCTCCTTCAGGATCGCCACGTAGTCGACGAACGCGAAGGCGGAGAAGTCCTGGTGGAAGCCGGGTGTCTGGGGCAGGTAGCCCAGCCGGCGCCGGACGTCCAGGCGGCCGGACGGGCTGCCGGGGTCGTGCCCGAGGACGGTGAAGGCTCCCCGGTCGGCGGGTACCGCGGTCGCGAGGACCCGCAGCAGGGTGGTCTTGCCGGCGCCGTTGGGGCCGAGCAGTCCGGTGACGCCTTCGCCCAGTCGCAGGGAGACGTCGTCGAGGGCGACGGTTCCGCCGTAGCGGAGGGTCAGGCCGGAGGCGGAGACGGTGGGCGGCATGCGCAGATGGCTCCTGTCGGAGT
The DNA here is from genome assembly GCF_000424945.1 of Streptomyces sp. 142MFCol3.1. NCBI lineage: Bacteria > Bacillati > Actinomycetota > Actinomycetes > Kitasatosporales > Streptomycetaceae > Streptomyces > Streptomyces sp. 142MFCol3.1. Next base: position 33,704 of record NZ_AUKV01000029.1, on the reverse strand, counting down.
GGTGGTCAGGGGCGGCGGTCACGCGACGCTCCTGTCGGAGGAGTGAGGTGGACGGGAGCGGCGGTCACGCGGCGCGCCCGTGGGAGACGTGGGGAAGCGGTCGGCGCGGTGGCCGGGGTGGTCACGCCGCGCCGCCGCGGAAGGTGTCGGTGAGGGGCACGCGGGAGGCGTCGAACCGGTCGCGCACGAGGTAGAGCAGGCCCGTGGCGAGCACCGCGACGGCCGCGGCGACGCCCTGGCCCGCCGCGGTGAACGGCGCGAGCGTCGCGTGCGCCTCGGCCGCCGACCGTGCCGCCATCAGCAGCGCGATCCACGCGCCGCCCACCAGGGAAGGCGCGAGGACCGGCCCGAGCCGGGGGGTCAGCGCGAGGCCGCTCCCGGTGAGGGCGAGGGCGGGCAGCAGCCAGGCCAGCGCGCGCAGCCCGTAGGAGGGGAGGGCGAGGGTGGCGAGACCGTTGAGGCCGAGGCTCACCGTGAGCACCGCGACCGTGCGGATCATGAGCAGCCGGAAGCCGTGGGTCGGGGAGACGACCGCCATCTCGTACGTCGGGTCGAGCGCGGGCCCGTAGGACAGGGCGACCCCGGCGAGCGGCAGCAGCGGTGCGAGTGCCAGGAACATCGTGGGCGTGGCCGTGGTCCGCACCGCGTCGGCCGCCACCACCGTCATGACGAGCACGGCGAGGACCGCGCCCAGCCAGGAGCGGCGCAGCACCGGCGTGGCCGTCAGCAGCCGCGCCGTGTGCTCGGCGACGCCGGCACGCACCAGCAGCGACTCGACGAGGCCCGGCCGCGGGGCGTCCAGCTCGGCGTCGAGCCGTTCCCAGCCGGCGTCCAGGGCGACCGGGTCGCTGAGCGCGGCCAGTGCCTCGCGGCACCACGCGCAGGAGGCGAGGTGCGTGTCGGTGGACCAGAGCCGGGGAGGTGCGGCCTCGCCTCGTGCGTAGGCCCGCAGGTCGTCCTCCGGCACGTGCCAGGCCGTACCGTGTGCGCTCATGCCAGCGCCTCCCTCAGCTGCTTGCGGGCACGCAGCGCCCGCGTCTTGACCGTGCCGGGCGGAATCCCCAGCAGGACGGCCGCTTCTCTGGTGGTGAGTCCGTCGATCACCGTGGCCTGGAGGACCGCCCGGAGCTCGGGCGACAGCCGGGTCAGTGCGCCGGCCAGGTCGCCGTGCTCCACACCGGCGAGGACGCGTTCCTCGGCGGAGGCTTCGTCGCGGTGCCGCAGGCGGGCCAGGGTCTGCCGGAGCCGGCCGCGCGCGCCGTCGCCGCGCAGTGTGTCGATGAGCCGGCGTGAGGCGATGCGCCACAGCCAGCCCGCCGGGTCGCCGTCCTCGCGGTAGCGGGCGGTGCCGCGCCACACCGAGAGGAACGTCTCCTGCACGACGTCGTCGACGACCGAGGCGTCGGCGCACCGGCCGCGCAGCCGCGCGGTCAGCCACGGCGCGTAGCGCCGGTACAGCTCCTCGAAGGCGCGACGGTCCTCGTCCGCCGCGATGGCCCGCAGCAGTTCTCCGTCGCTTCTCGTTTCCCTCACACCCCCTCATCGGACGAGCCCTGCCGATCGGTTCACGGATCGGTCCGCGAAATCTTCGCCTTGACTCCGGGCACCTTCTTGCACCACCCTTTCACTACTCAATTAGTGAAAGGGGGTTTCGCCATGGGGGACCACGGCATCGAGTACCGCATCGACCGCCGCAGCGGCGTCTCCACCTATCTGCAGATCGTCCAGCAGACCCAGCAGGCCCTCCGTCTGGGCCTGCTGGAGCCGGGCGACAAACTCCCCACGGCCCGTGAGGTCGTGGAGGCCACCGCCATCAACCCGAACACCGTCCTCAAGGCCTACCGCGAACTCGAACGCGAGGGACTGGTCGAGGCACGCCGCGGCCTCGGCACCTTCGTCCGCAGGACCCTCGGTGCCGCCCCGGCGGACTCGCCGCTGCGCGCGGAACTCGACGCCTGGGCGAAGAGCGCGCACGCCGCGGGACTCGACCGCGAGGACGTCGCCGCGCTGTTCGGCTCCGTACTGGACGCACACTTCCCGAAGGGGGACCAGTGAGTTCCACCAGCACCACCCCGCCCGCCGTCGCCGTCGAGGCGCACGGGCTCACCCTGCGGTACGGCAGGCGTTCCGCAGCGGCCCTCGACGACTGCTCCTTCCGTCTCCCGGCCGGACGGGTGAGCGCCCTCGTCGGTCCCAACGGAGCGGGCAAGTCGACGCTGCTGGCCACCGCCGCCGGACTGCTGCGGCCCACCTCCGGCACACTCACCGTCCTCGGCACCGCACCTGCCGAGGCACGCGAACGCATTGCCTACCTCTCCCAGGACAAGCCCCTGCACCCCCAGCTCACCGTCGCCGAGACGCTGCGCATGGGCGCCGAACTCAACCCCGCCCGCTGGGACGCCGCGCACGCCGCCACGATCGTCGAGCAGGGCTCCCTCGACCCGAAGGCCCGGGTCCGGGGCCTGTCCGGCGGCCAGCGCACCCGCGTGGCACTCGCCCTCGCGCTCGGCAAGCGGCCCGAACTGCTGCTGCTCGACGAACCGATGGCCGACCTCGACCCGCTGGCCCGCCACGAACTGCTGGGCACGCTCATGGCGGACGCCGCCGAACACGGCACGACGGTGCTGATGTCCTCGCACATCGTCGCCGAACTCGCCGACGCCTGCGATCACCTGCTGCTCCTGGGCAACGGCCGGATACGGCTCGGCGGCGGCATCGACGACCTGCTCCACGCGCACAGCGTGGTGACCGGCCGCGGCACCCCCGCCGACCTCGCCCCGCACACCGTCGTCGAGTCCCGCGCCACCGGCCGCGGCCTGACCGCGCTGATCCGCCGCGACGGGCCGGTCGGTGACGGCTGGGAGACCTCGGAGCCGTCCCTGGAGGAACTCCTCCTCGCCCATCTGCGCTCCCCCTCGGCCCCGGCCCTGCTCACCCCGGGCACGACCGCGACCCCGGCGGGGGTGACCGCGTGAGCGCCACCACCCTCGCGGCCCCCGCGCGCCGCGCCCTCCCCCTCCCCCGCCCCCGCGGCCTGGTCTGGACCGTCCTGCGACTGCACCGCACCGCGCTGTGGATCTGGACCGGCTTCGTCGTCCTCACCGCGGGGCTGCTGCTGTGGCTGTACGGGCCCGGCGCCGGCTCCACGCAGGAGAAGCTCGACACGCTCGGATACTCCGGCGTCCACGAGGCAGCCTGGTCCTCGGGGACCACCTCCACCTACCTCTCGGGCACCTACAACGACCTCTTCTACGCCCCGTCCTCCCTGCTGGACCTCGCCTCGTTCGCGGTGGCCGTGTTCGCGGGCGGCGCGCTGATCGCCCGCGAACTGGAGACCGGCACCGCGCAGCTCGCCTGGACCCAGTCCGTGACGCCCGCCCGCTGGCTCGCCGCCAAGCTGGCGGTGCCCGCGCTGATCGTCACCGCGGGCACGACCCTGCTGGTCGTGCTCTACGAACTGCTCTGGTCCGCCCACGGCAACCTTCTGATGGCCGGCATCGGACCGCGCGCCCTGCGCTTCTCCCTGGGCCCGGCCACGGTCGCCGCGCCGCTCCTCGGCCTGGCCGTCGGCGCGGTCGCCGGACTCGTGCTGCGCCGCACGCTGCCCGCCCTCGCGGTCGCGGGCGTCGCACAGTTCCTGGTCAACGCCTTCCGCGCCAACTCCTGGCCCTTCCAGGGCCATTACCAGCAGCCCGAACTGTCCGTCCGCAGCCGGGCGATCACCTCCACCGGCGCCGAGATCCGCGACCCCGGCTGCTACTCGGACCGCGCCTGCCTCGACCGGCACGACGTCGTCCGCTTCACCCGCGAGTACCTGCCGTCCCCCGACTACTGGCCCCGCCAGCTCCTGGAGACCGGCGTCCTGCTGGCCGCCACCGCCGTTCTCGTCGCCGTCGCCTTCGGCGTCCTGAAGAGGAGGTCCGCCCCGTGAGCGCCCCGACCCTGCGCCGTCCGTCCGGTCTGACCTGGACCGTGCTGCGCCTGCACCGCGCGGCGCTGATCGCCGGGGGCGCCGCCCTGCTCGCCGTCGCGGCGACCCTGGTCTGGATGTACGCCATCGGCGCGGACGCCCGCGCGGCCATCGGCCCGTGCGGTTCGCCTGGCACCGGCCTGCCGAGCTGCTCGGCCCTCCGGGCGATCGGCACCGACGAGACGTACGGCGCCGGCATCGACTCCGTCGGCACCGTCCTGTCGTACCTGATGTTCCCGGTGGCCGCCTGGGCGGGGGGCGCCCTGATCGGCCGCGAGCTGGAGAGCGGCACCGCGCAGCTGGCCTGGAGCCAGTCCGTGACGCCGGTGCGCTGGCTCACCGCGAAGCTCGCCCTGCCCGCGGCCCTCCTGACGGCCGGCACCACCGCGGCAGTGCTCCTCACCGTCTGGGCCCGCCAGGACGACAACCCCGACCTGGTCGGAGCCTGGTACGACCCCGACGTCTTCGTCTCCACCGGCCCGGTCGCCGTCGCCCACGTCCTGGCGGGCCTGGCCCTCGGCGCGCTCGCCGGACTGGTGGCCCGGAAGGCCCTGCCCGCCGTCGGCGCGGCCCTCGCCGCGGTCCTGGTGCTGCACACCGTGCTGGAGCAGGTACGGACGGGCCTGTGGCCCGCCGACACGGCCACCGGCCGGACGGCCCTGCGCCTTCCGGTGAACTCCCTGGACTTCGAACACGGCGTGGTCACTGCCACCGGCAGGCGCATCGGCGGCGACCTGACCTGCGTCGGCTCCGACAGCACCGCCGACATCCAGGACTGCATGCGGCACTCCGGCCTGAAGGACTTCTGGGCCACCTACCACCCCGAGTCCCACTTCTGGCCGCTCCAGCTGGTGGAGACCGGCATCGTCCTCGCCGTCGCGGCCCTGGCCACCGCGGGCGCCTTCCGGCTCCTGCGCCGCCGCACCCCGTAGCCCTCCCGCCCCCGGTGGCACCCGCCCCACGAGGGGCGGGCCGGTACGCGGTTCCCGGGCGTGCGGACGTCCGGGAGCCGCTCCGCCATATCCCGCACGTCATGTCGTCTTAACCATCGATTCAGACGACCTTGCAACGCTCGAGCAATGAAGCCCGCCGTGCCCGAGCCTTCGCCTCCGCCGGACCACGAGCTCGTGCCGGACGGTGATCCCACGCCGGCGACGGGGAGCGAGCGTACGCCGGTCGTGCGGAACCGGATCATCCGCATCGCCGCGCTGCCACCCGCCCTGTCCGACGCGCCGGTCTCGCCCTCGGCGCGGAAGAATGGGTCCATGAACCAGCCAAGCGCCCAGGCACCGGTCAAGCACCCGCAGCCGTCCGTCGGCTCCATAGCCGCGCACCGCCCGCACACGGTGGCGGCGAACGTCTCCGACCTCGAGCCCGACATCGATGCCGACCTCGATGCCTACGAGGACTCGGCGCAGGACGGCGTCACCCTGCCGCAGGGCCGCTTCCTGGACCGGGAGCGCAGTTGGCTGGCGTTCAACGAACGCGTCCTCGAACTCGCCGAGGACCCGGACACGCCCCTGCTGGAGCGCGCCAAGTTCCTGGCCATCTTCGCCAGCAACCTGGACGAGTTCTTCATGGTCCGGGTGGCGGGCCTGAAGCGCCGCATCGCCACGGGCGTGGCCACGAAGTCCGCCTCCGGTCTCCAGCCCCGCGAGGTCCTGGAGATGATCTGGGCCCGCTCCCGCGAGCTCATGGCCCGGCACGCGGCCTGTTATCAGGAGGACGTCGCCCCCGCCCTCGCGGAGGAGGGCGTCCACCTGGTCCGCTGGGGCGAACTGACCGAGAAGGAACAGGCCCGCCTGTTCACTCTCTTCCGGCACCAGATCTTCCCCGTCCTGACCCCGCTGGCCGTCGACCCGGCGCACCCCTTCCCCTACATCTCCGGCCTGTCGCTGAACCTGGCCGTCGTCGTGCGCAACCCGGTCAGCGGCCACCGCCACTTCGCGCGCGTCAAGGTCCCGCCGCTGCTCTCCCGCTTCCTGGAGGCCTCCCCGAACCGCTACGTCCCCATCGAGGACGTCATCGCGGCCCACCTGGAAGAGCTCTTCCCGGGCATGGAGGTCCTCGAGCACCACACCTTCCGCCTCACCAGGAACGAGGACCTGGAGGTCGAGGAGGACGACACCGAGAACCTGCTCCAGGCGCTGGAGAAGGAGCTCATGCGGCGCCGCTTCGGGCCGCCGGTGCGCCTGGAGGTCGAGGAGTCCATCGACCGGTACGTCCTCGACCTGCTGGTCCGCGAGCTGAAGATCTCCGAGGCCGAGGTGTACCCGCTGCCCGGTCCCCTGGACCTCACCGGCCTCTTCGGCATCGGCGCCCTCGACCGGCCCGAGCTGAAGTACCCGAAGTTCATCGCGGGCACCCACCGCGACCTCGCCGAGGTCGAGTCGGCCTCCGCGCCCGACATCTTCGCCGCCCTGCGCGAGCGCGACGTCCTGCTGCACCACCCCTACGACTCCTTCTCCACCTCCGTGCAGGCGTTCCTGGAGCAGGCCGCGTCCGACCCGGACGTGCTCGCCATCAAGCAGACCCTGTACCGCACGTCCGGCGACTCGCCGATCGTCGACGCACTCATCGACGCCGCCGAGTCGGGCAAGCAGGTCCTCGTCCTCGTCGAGATCAAGGCACGCTTCGACGAGCAGGCCAACATCAAGTGGGCCCGCAAGCTGGAGGAGGCCGGCTGCCACGTGGTGTACGGGCTCGTCGGGCTCAAGACCCACTGCAAGCTGTCGCTCGTCGTGCGGCAGGAGGGCGACACCCTGCGCCGCTACAGCCACGTCGGCACGGGCAACTACCACCCGAAGACCGCCCGGCTGTACGAGGACCTCGGACTGCTCACCGCCGACCCGCAGGTCGGCGCGGACCTCTCCGACCTGTTCAACCGGCTCTCGGGCTACTCGCGCCGCGAGACCTACCGACGGCTCCTGGTCGCCCCCAAGTCCCTGCGCGACGGCCTGATCGCGCGGATCAACAAGGAAGTCCAGCACCACAACGCCGGACGCCCGGCCTACGTGCGCATCAAGGTCAACTCGATGGTGGACGAGGCGATCATCGACGCGCTGTACCGCGCCTCCCAGGCCGGCGTCCCGGTCGACGTATGGGTGCGCGGCATCTGCGCGGTGCGCCCCGGCGTCACGGGCCTGTCCGAAAACATTCGGGTCCGCTCCGTCCTCGGCCGCTTCCTGGAGCACTCCCGGGTCTTCGGCTTCGGCAACGGCGGCGAGCCCGAAGTGTGGATCGGCAGCGCCGACATGATGCACCGCAACCTCGACCGGCGGATCGAGGCACTGGTCCGGGTCACGGATCCGGCCCACCGGGCGGCCCTCAACCGGCTGCTCGAAACCGGTATGTCCGACACCACCGCCTCCTGGCACCTCGGCCCCGACGGAGAGTGGACCCGGCACGCGACCGACGCGGATGGCCAGCCCCTGCGGAACGTCCAGGAGATGCTCATAGACGCCCGGAGGCGCCGGCGTGGCACAGCAGCACCTTGATCCCCCCACCAACCCCGCGGCCCGGTCCTCTCCCCGGCTCCCCGCCCCGCTCGCGCAGGGAGGCACACCTACCGGAGACGACCTCGCGGCCTATCTGAGGGCCCAGGCCACGGAGTTCCTCCGTTCGCTGCGCCAGCACCGGGAGACCGGTGGCGCGGCGAACGGCTCGCAGGAGTCGGTCGACGCGGTGCGCGCCCTGCGCCGCTCGGCCCGCCGCATCAGCGGCAGTCTGCACACCTTCCGCCCCCTGCTCGAAGCGGAATGGTCGGAGGGCATGCGCCCCGAACTGGCCTGGCTGTCCGGGGCCCTGGCGCGCGAGCACGCGTACGGAGCCCGGCTGGAACGCCTGCTCGGCGCCCTCAACCGGCTCTCCGGCGCCACCCTGCCCACGTCGGGCACCCCCGCGGCCCCCAAGGGGAACCTGACCGTCGGCGCGGCGAAGGCGGGCGCCCTGCTGGACCGTCAGCTCACGCTGGCCCGCACCCGCGCGCACTCCGCGGCCCTCCAGGCACTGGGCTCCTCCCGCTTCCACGCGGTCGCCGACAGCGTGGCCGTGCTCGCCAGCGAGGTCCCGCTGGTCCCCGGCGCGGCCGGCACCGACCTGCGTCCGTCGGCCGCCGCCGCGGAGGACCGGCTGACGGACGCCGTCGCCGCGCTGCCGCTGGTCACCGCGGGCCACCCCTACAACGCGGAGGCGCTCGTACACGGCCTGTCCGCCGACACCGTCCCGCAGCCGCAGGACGCGCCGTGGCACCAGGTCCGGCTGCTGCTGCGGCTGCACCGCTACGCCCGCGAGGTGCTGTACGGCCAGGAGTGCCCGGTGGACGTGCGACTGCTCGCCGCGGGCCAGGCGCTGAACCGGCACCGGGACGCCGCGGAGGCGGCCTCGGCCGCCGCCTCGGCGGCGCGCACCCCGCGGATCGCCCCGGCGACGGCGTACGCGCTCGGTGTGCTCCACGCCGACCAGCGGCACGAGGTGGAGGCGGCCCGCTTCGCTTTCCAGCAGGCATGGCAGAAGGAAGCCGTACGCACCCCCTGAGGGAGGCCCCATGGCACCCACGGCAGACGAGACCGTCCGCGCGGCGGGCTGCGTCCTGTGGCGTCGCTCCCCGTTCGACGGGGAGCTGGAGATCTGCCTCGTGCACCGGCCGAAGTACGACGACTGGTCGCACCCGAAGGGCAAGCTGAAGCGCGGCGAGGACCCGCTCACGGGGGCGGTCCGCGAGGTGGAGGAGGAGACGGGTTACGTCGCCGCCCCGGGTGCCGCCCTCCCCGCTCTCTGCTACCTCGTCGGCGGCCGTCCCAAGGAGGTCCGCTACTGGGCGGCCGAGGCGGTGGGCGGCCATTTCACGCCGAACCGCGAGGTCGACCGTGTCCTGTGGCTCTCGCCCACGGCGGCCCGTCACCAGGTGAGCCAGTCCCGGGACCGCGACCTGATCGACGCCCTGCCGGACGTGCTGCGCCTGGCCTAGGGAGTCCGGCCCCGGCAGAGGATCGACCTTCCGCCCGGTACATGCGCTCGCTCTCGCGCGTATGCACCGGGCGATCGCCGTTCTGCACGGCGCGGCGCCGTTCACGATGAGATATGAACCATTTCGCGCATATGCCTAGAGTTGTCCGTGGGACCCGAGTTGCCGGAAACCGACCCGTGTCCTCGACGTAAGCGTTCCGTGACCTCACCGCACCGTCCGCAGGGGTTCACCCCTCGTTCACTTATGGCCATCGGCGGCTTCACCTGTTCTGCCTAATTTCGGCCTTACCCGGTGCGGAGCGCCTTCTCGACGGAGCCTCCGCATGACACCGAACCTCGCACGCCGCCAACCTGACGGCGGCTCCTGGAAGGAACTCCCGAAAGTGAAGCTTCAGCGCAAGAACCGGCTTCGCGCCCTCTCGCTCGGTGCTGTCGCCGTCTCCGGCGCCCTGGCCCTCACGGCGTGCGGCTCGGACGACACCGGCAAGGACAACGGTGGCGGCAGCTCGTCGGCGGCCAGCAACAACAGCGCCATCAAGTGCGACGACGCCAAGGGCCAGCTCCAGGCCTCCGGCTCTTCCGCCCAGAAGAACGCGATCGACGCCTGGGTCAAGGCCTACACGGCCGCCTGCAAGGACGTCCAGATCAACTACAACCCGACGGGTTCGGGCGCCGGCGTCACGGCCTTCACGCAGGGCCAGACCGCGTTCGCCGGTTCGGACTCGCCCCTCAAGCCCGAAGAGGCCACCGCGGCCAAGAAGGCGTGCGGCGGCAACGCCGCGGTCGACCTGCCCATGGTCGGCGGCCCCATCGCCATCGGCTACAACCTGCCGGGTGTCGACAACCTCGTCCTGGACGCCTCGACGCTCGCCAAGATCTTCGACGGCAAGATCAAGACCTGGAACGACGACGCGATCGCCAAGCTGAACCCCGACGCGAAGCTCCCCAGCACCAAGATCCAGGCGTTCCACCGCTCGGACGAGTCCGGCACCACGGACAACTTCACCAAGTACCTGAAGGCCGTCGCCCCGTCGGACTGGAAGTACTCGGGCGGCAAGGCCTGGCAGGCGAAGGGCGGCCAGTCCGCCCAGGGCTCCTCCGGCCTGGCCCAGCAGGTGAAGCAGACCGCGGGCGCGATCTCGTACTTCGAGCTCTCCTACGCCGCCGAGGGCATCAGCACCGTCGACCTCAAGACGGAGGCCGCCACCCCGGTCAAGGCCACCGTCGAGAACGCCACCAAGGCCATCTCCACCGCCAAGGTCGCCGGTGTCGGCAACGACCTGGCCCTGGAGCTGAACTACAAGCCGACCGCCGAGGGCGCCTACCCGCTCACTCTGGTCACCTACGAGATCGTCTGCGAGAAGGGCAACAAGGCCGACACCCTGGCCGCCACCAAGTCCTTCCTCAACTACATCGCGAGCGAGGACGGTCAGAAGCTCCTGACCGACGCGCAGTACGCGCCGATCCCCGCCGAGATCATCACCAAGGTTCGTTCCACCGTCTCGAACCTGAGCTGACCCGAGTGTGCGGCCCGCCTCACCGAGGTGGGCCGCACCGTCCGGTGCACCGCCGCCTGGAGCCGCCATCCGGCTCCGCAGACCGGAGACTCACGATGGACATATCGACACAGAACACTGAAGCGCCTCCCCCCACCCCACCGCGTTCCACCGCCGTGCACAAGCGCACGGCCCATGGCGGCACCCGCCCCGGGGACCGTGTCTTCCTCGGCCTCTCCCGCGGGTCCGGCATCCTTCTCCTGGTGATCATGGCCGCCATCGCGGTCTTCCTCACCTACCGCGCCGCCCTCGCGATCAGCAAGGACGACGCGAACTTCCTCACCGCCTTCGAGTGGAACACCAACCTCGAGCCGCCGACCTTCGGCATCGCGGTCCTGGCCTTCGGCACGGTGGTCTCCGCGATCATCGCCATGGCCCTCGCGGTCCCGGTCGCCGTCGGCATCGCGCTGTTCATCACGCACTACGCGCCCCGCAAACTCGGCGGCCCCATCGCGTACGTGATCGACCTGCTCGCCGCCGTCCCGTCCATCGTGTACGGCCTCTGGGGCGCCATCGTCCTCGTACCGCACATGACCGGCCTGTTCGGCTGGCTCGACCACTACTTCGGCTGGACCGGCATCTTCGAGTGGCAGGGCGGAGCGCCCCGCTCGATGCTCACCGTCGGCATCCTGCTCGCGATCATGATCCTTCCGATCATCACCAACGTGAGCCGCGAGGTCTTCCGCCAGGCGCCGCAGATGCACCAGGAGGCCGCGCTGGCCCTCGGCGCCACGCGCTGGGAGGTCATTCGCATGTCGGTGCTGCCTTTCGGCCGCTCCGGCGTGATCTCCGCGTCGATGCTCGGTCTCGGCCGCGCGCTGGGCGAGACGATGGCCGTCGCCACCGTGCTCTCCCCGACCTTCGACATCAGCGCCAGCCTGCTCGACCCGGGCGGCGGCACGTTCGCGCAGAACATCGCGAGCAAGTTCAACGAGGCCACCACGTTCGGCCAGGACGCCCTGATCGCCTCGGGTCTCGTCCTGTTCGTCATCACTCTGCTGGTCAACGGCGCGGCGCGCGTGATCATCAACCGCCGCAAGGAGTACTCGGGGGCCAACGCATGAGCACCGCACCCCTCACCGACAAGCGCCCCGGCACCCTGCGCGGCGCCAGCCTCCCGAAGTGGTCCCTGTGGGCCATCGCCGCGGGAGCCGTCGCCCTCGCCGTAGGCATCGGCCTGGCCGCGGGGCTCGACAGCAAGGTCCAGTGGGGCCTGATCGCCGCACTCCTCTTCGTCTTCGGCACGTACGGCATCGCCGCGCGCGTCGAGGGCCGTCGTCAGGCCAAGGACCGCGTCGCCACCAGCCTGGTCTGGGTCTGCTTCATCGTCGCCGTCGTCCCGCTGGCCTCCCTGATCTGGGAGACCGTCAAGCGGGGCGTGAAGGTCTTCGACCTCTACTTCCTCAGCCACTCCATGGGTGTGGTGGCCGACAACGAGCCCGGCGGCGGTATCTACCACGCGCTCCTCGGCACCCTGGAGCAGGTGGGCATCGCGGCCCTGATCGCCGTCCCGATCGGCGTACTCACCGCGATCTACCTCGTCGAGTACGGACGGGGCAAGCTCGCCCGCGCCGTCACCTTCTTCGTCGACGTCATGACGGGCGTCCCGTCGATCGTCGCCGGTCTGTTCATCCTCAGCTTCTGGATCCTGATCCTGGACATGGGCTACTCCGGCTTCGCCGGCGCGCTCGCCCTGTCGATCCTGATGATGCCCGTGGTGGTCCGCTCCACCGAGGAGATGCTCAAGCTCGTTCCGAACGAGCTGCGCGAGGCCTCCCTCGCACTGGGCGTCCCGAAGTGGCGCACGATCATCAAGGTGGTTCTGCCGACGTCCATCGGCGGTATCACCACGGGCGTGATGCTCGCCGTCGCGCGCATCACGGGTGAGACGGCTCCCGTGCTGCTGTTGGTGTGGGGTACGAACTTCATCAACAACAACCCGTTCTCGGGCCCGCAGGCCTCGCTTCCGCTCTACATCTACCGGCAGTACAGCGCCGGAACCGAAGTGGCCTACGACCGGGCCTGGGCAGCGGCACTCGCGCTCATCGCCTTCGTCATGATCCTCAACCTGGCGGCGCGTGGCATCGCGCGCTGGAAGGCACCCAAGACGGGCCGCTGACGCGGCCGATCAGCGACCCGAAACCTTGCGAAAGAAGCAGTGATAGACATGGCCAAGCGCATCGACGTGAGCGGGCTGACCGCCTACTACGGCGCCCACCGGGCGATCGAAGACATCTCCATGACGGTCGAGCCCCGCTCCGTGACGGCCTTCATCGGCCCCTCCGGCTGCGGCAAGTCGACCTTCCTGCGCACCCTGAACCGCATGCACGAGGTCACCCCCGGTGGCCGCGTCGAGGGCAAGGTGCTCCTGGACGACGAGGACCTGTACGGCACGGGAGTCGACCCGGTCGCCGTGCGCCGCACCATCGGCATGGTCTTCCAGCGCCCCAACCCCTTCCCCACGATGTCGATCTTCGACAACGTCGCGGCGGGCCTGCGCCTGAACGGCTCCTACAAGAAGTCCGAGCTGAACGACATCGTCGAGAAGTCGCTCAAGGGCGCCAACCTCTGGAACGAGGTCAAGGACCGCCTGAACAAGCCCGGCTCGGGCCTGTCCGGTGGTCAGCAGCAGCGTCTGTGCATCGCGCGGGCGATCGCCGTGGAGCCCCAGGTCCTCCTCATGGACGAGCCCTGCTCGGCCCTCGACCCCATCTCCACCCTCGCCATCGAGGACCTGATCGGGGAGCTCAAGGAACGCTTCACGATCGTCATCGTGACGCACAACATGCAGCAGGCCGCCCGCGTCTCCGACCGCACCGCGTTCTTCAACCTGTCCGCGGTCGGCCAGCCCGGCCGCCTCATAGAGATCGACGACACGGAGCGCATCTTCTCCAACCCGTCGGTCCAGGCCACGGAGGACTACATCTCGGGCCGCTTCGGCTGACCGGCCCGTCCTCCCCGAGAACCCTCGCGGTGCTGCATGGCGGTGCCACCGCGAGGAAGAAGAAGGGCCCGCCCCCTGGCTCCCGGGGGGCGGGCCCGATTCTTTACCCGCTCCGTCCAGGCCCATGTGCGGTTCAGCGGTCCTGAGCGCCGGCTCCCTGCGTACAGGGCGACACCCTCCAGCCCGTCCTGCGCTTGAGGACGAGGCCGTCCAGGCCCATGTGCGGTTCAGCGGTCCTGAGCGCCGGCTCCCCAGCCCGTCCGGCGCTTGAGGACGAGGCCGTCCAGGCCGATCCGGGGGGTCCGGGGGCGGAGCCCCGGGAACAAGGGACGGGCAGGGGCGGAGGGGGCGAAAACCCACCCCCCGCCCCGGGCGCCGAACCCTAGAGGAACGCCAGGTTCACGACCCAGAAGCTGGCGGCAGCCACCACCCCGGCGGCCGGCATCGTGATGAACCACCCGAGCACGATGTTCTTGGCGACCCCCCACCGCACGGCGTTCACCCGCTTCGTCGCCCCGACACCCATGATCGCGGAGGTGATGACATGCGTGGTCGAGATCGGCGCCTTGAACAGGAACGCGGTGACGAACATGATCGACGCCCCCGTCGTCTCCGCGGCGAACCCCTGCGGCGGATCGAGCTCGATGATCTTCCGCCCCAGCGTCCGCATGATGCGCCACCCGCCCGCGTAGGTGCCGAGCGACAGCATCACCGCACAGGCGATCTTCACCCACACCGGGATCGGGTCGTCGGCGCCTTGCACGTCACCGATGACGAGGGCCATCACCACGATGCCCATCGTCTTCTGCGCGTCCTGGAGACCGTGACCGAGCGCCATGCCGGCCGCCGACACGGTCTGGGCTATCCGGAACCCGCGCTTGGCCTTGTGCGGGTTGGCCCTGCGGAAGATCCACATGATCGCGCACATGACCAGGTAGCCGACGATCAGACCGACGATCGGCGACAGGAACATCGGGATGACGATCTTGTCGAGGACGCCGGACCAGAGAACGGTCGTACCCCCCGCGAGCGCCGCCCCCACGAGCCCGCCGAACAACGCGTGCGAGGAGGACGACGGAAGCCCGAAGTACCAGGTGATGAGGTTCCAGACGATCGCCCCGATGAGCGCGGCGAAGAGGATGCCCATCCCCTTGCCGCCCTCGGGCGTCTCGATCAGCCCCTTGCTGACGGTGTGTGCGACACCACTGCCGAGGAAGGCGCCGGCGAGGTTCATCACGGCGGCCATGGCGAGCGCGGCCCGCGGGGTCAGTGCCCGCGTGGACACCGACGTCGCGATGGCGTTCGCCGAGTCGTGGAAGCCGTTCGTGTACGTGAATCCGAGCGCGACACCGATGGTCACGATCAGTGCGAAGGTGTCCACGAAGCCTCAGGACTCCTTGACCGCGATGGTCTCCACGGTGTTCGCCACGTGTTCGAACGCGTCGGCCGCTTCCTCCAGCACGTCCACGATCTGCTTGAGCTTCAGCACCTCGATGGCGTCGTACTTGCCGTTGAAGAGGTGGGCGAGCAGTTTGCGGTGGATCTGGTCGGCCTGGTTCTCCAGACGGTTGACCTCGATCCAGTACTCGGTGAGGTTGTCCATGGTGCGCAGGTTCGGCATGGCCTCCGCGGTCAGCTCCGCGGCCCGGGCCAGCACCTCGATCTGCTGTTCGACGCCCTTGGGCAGTTCCTCGACGTTGTAGAGGACGACCAGGTCGACGGCCTCCTCCATGAAGTCCATGATGTCGTCGAGGGACGAGGCCAGGTTGTAGATGTCCTCACGGTCGAACGGCGTGATGAAGGAGGAGTTCAGCTGGTGGAAGATCGCGTGCGTCGCGTCGTCACCGGCGTGTTCCGCTGCCCGCATACGCTCTGCGATCTCGGCCCGGGCGGAGGTGTCCGCCCCAAGCAGTTCCATCAGGAGTTTCGAGCCGGTGACGATGTTGTCCGCGGACGCGGAGAACATGTCGTAGAAGCTCGTCTCCCTGGGGGTCAGACGAAAGCGCACTTGGGGTCCTCGGGGTGCTTCGGTTCGGTCAGGCTGATGCTAGGCGCATCATCCGGCCACGGCTAATGGGCCGTCCCCCAGTGTCGCCCATCGGGCACAGTGATCAGCACAGGGTCCGGTTCCGGCTTCGGGCAAGGGCTCCATACCCAGCAAAGTTCGATACCATATACCCACCAGGGGTATCAGTTGGCGGGAGGACGCGATGACGACCACAGAGGCCGGCGCGACGGCACCCTCCGGCGAGACCGAGGCCGTCGAGGGACCTGCCGCAGGGACCCCGGAGGTCGTGACGGATCACGACCGCGGGATCCACGGCTACCACAAGCAGAAGGACGAGCACCTCAAGCGTCTGCGCCGTATCGAGGGCCAGATCAGGGGCCTGCAGCGCATGGTCGACGAGGACGTCTACTGCATCGACATACTCACCCAGGTGTCGGCCTCCACGAAGGCGCTGCAGTCCTTCGCGCTCCAGCTCCTGGAGGAGCACCTGCGCCACTGCGTCGCGGACGCGGCCCTCAAGGGCGGCGACGAGATCGACGCGAAGGTCGAGGAGGCGACCAAGGCGATCGGTCGGCTGCTTCGCACCTGACCCGGCCCGGGCCGGCCACCGAAGGCAGACCGTTCCGGCCGTACGCGCATTCCGTTTCCGCGCGGCGGGAGGTGAGCTACGCCTCCCGCGCGCCCCGTTCGCGGGCGCGTTCTTCGGCCACTTTCAGCACCTCGTCGATGCTCTCAAGACTGAGCCGGTCCTCGTGGGCGGCCGAGGCCGCGATGATCAGCTCCCCGCACAGCTCGATCTCGGCGAGGGCCACGTGGTCCTGAACTGCCGTACCGCCGACCGGAGCCACGTGCGTCACCTCTTCCTGCCGTCACCGACTTCCTAGAGTAGGGAGCGGCGTACACACCGCGCATGGCACGGAAGGGCCATTTCCGGCCCCTCCCTGGAAGCTACTGTTCCGCGATCTTCCCGGCGAAAATGTCCCGCGGGCTCGGCAGCCGTACGTCGGCGGGCACCCCGAAGTCGTACAGCAGCGTCGTCGAGGCGACGGCCACCGTGCCCTTCTGGTGGCCGTTGACGAAGCTGAAGCGGTGCCGGACCTTGCGCAGCCGGCCCTGCTCGTCGAGGTAGGCGTCGAACGGCACCTCCGCGGTGGCGAACCCTTTCGCCGCCGCCTTCAACGCGGACCGCTGCCCCTTCGGGGCACCACTGGCGGCGACGTGCAGATCGGCGGTCCCGCGGTAGTGCCGCACCCGCGTCCCGGCCACCTCCGTCTCCCCCACCAAGGTCGCCGTCCGCGCCCCGCTCAGCAGTTCCGCCGCCGCGTACGGGTCGGTGGCGCCGCCCGTCACCAGGTTCCCGTCGGAGAGACCGGCCGTGTCCACGCGTACCCATTTGTCCTCGGGCACCCCCGCGCCGCGGTTCTTCATGAACAGGGCTCCGGGCGCGAGCAGCTCGGTGATCGGCCGGTGTTCGGCCGTGCCGGCGGGGTCCTGCGGGAGCAGCACCTCTAGCTCGCCCTGCTGCTTCCTGAAGTCGTACACGCCCTGCCCGCGGATGGTGACCCGGGTCCCGCCGGTGGCCATCTCCATGGACGTACGGGCCTTGGCGCTGCCCGCGCGTTCCAGGGTGGCGGCGGCCCGGTGCAGCGCCTCGACGGTGCCGGAGCCGGTCCGGGCATCGTCGGCGGCGGCACCTCCGCCCGCGCATCCCGTGGCACACACGGCCAGTCCCGCCGTCACGGCCGCGACGACCAGCAGGCCGGTCCGCCCTTCCGTCTGAGCCACCATCGCCTCGCCGACCCCCAGCCGGTCGTCCTGGGCCCTCCCTGTCGTTCCGGTTAACGACGGGTAGGGGCCGCCGTCACGCGGCTCCCGTCCATTCACTTGCCTTGGGTAACGTTGTCGGCGTGGCGCAGCAGGACGACGACGGCCCTTTCCCCGAACACCGCACGACGACGGTCGAACAGGGCCGCTTCTGTGTGGCCCGGTGCACCTGCGGCTGGAGAGGTCCCGCGCGCCGCGCGCGCAGTCTGGCCCGGACGGACGCGGAGAACCATTCCGAGGGCGTGCTCGGCCGGGGCGCGCTGTAGCCGTTCTGCGACGTCCACGCGTGGAACCCCGGGGCTCGGTGACCCGTCTCGTTCCACGGAACCCACAGGAGGCGCACATGCAACGGCGTACGTTCATCGGCGGAGCCACCGCCGTACTCGCGGCGGCGGCGACGTCCGCGTGCGACGGCGGCGACAGCGGCGGCACCAAGGCGGCGGGCGCCTCCGAGAGCGCCGGTACCGGCACGTCGGTCCGCACGGCCACCACCGGCACCCGCGCGGCCGCGAACTGGACCGCCCTGTCCAGGGAGCTGGACGGTGCGCTGATCCGCCCCGGCGACCGCAGCTGGCCGGCCGCCCATCAGCTGTACAACACGCGCTTCGACGGGCTGAAGCCCGCGGCCGTCGCGTACGTCGCGCACGCGGACGACATCCGCACGACCATGGACTACGCCCGCGCGCACGGCATCAAGGTGTCGATCCGCAACGGCGGCCACTCCTACGCCGGCTGGTCCTCCGGCAACGGCCGCCTGGTCGTCGACGTCTCCAAGCTGAACAAGATCCGGGCGTCGGGGAACGAGGCGGTGGTCGGCGCCGGTTCCAAGCTGATCGACGTCTATCGCGCGCTGGCCGCCAAGGGCGTCACCATCCCCGCGGGTTCCTGCCCCACGGTGGGCGTCTCCGGGCTGACCCTGGGCGGCGGCCACGGGGTGGTGTCCCGGGCGTACGGGCTGACCTGCGACAGTCTCACGCAGGCCACGCTGATCACCGCCGACGGCGAGCAGCTCACCGCGAACGCCACGGACCACAAGGACCTGTTCTGGGCCCTGCGCGGCGCCGGCAACGGCAACTTCGGTGTCGTCACCGAACTGCGCTTCAGGACCCACCCGGCCCCGCAGGGCGTCTCGGCCTACATGACCTGGCCGTGGGCCAAGGCCGCCGCCGTGCTGAAGGCGTGGCAGGAGTGGGGACCGGACCAGCCCGACGAGATCTGGTCGTCGTGCCACCTCGCGAACGCGGCGGGCGGCACCCCCACGGTGTCCGTGGCCGCGTTCTCGCTCGGCACCTACGGCGAACTCCAGAACGCCGTGGACCGGCTGGCCGACCGCATCGGTGCCCCGGCACGCACCGTCTCCCTCAAGAGGCGTTCGTACGAGGAGTCGATGGAGGTGTACGCGGGCTGCTCCTCCTTCCCGACGGACGCCCAGTGCCACCTGCCGGGTTCGACGCCGGGCCGCAGCCCGCAGGGCGCTCTCGGCCGCGAGACCTACGCGGCGCGTTCGGACTTCTTCGACCGTTCGATCCCGGCCGCGGGCATCCAGGCGTTGCTGAACCAGATATCCGGCGTCCGCGGCGGCGCGGGCAGTATCGCGCTGACGGCGCTGGGCGGCGTCGTGAACCGGGTGTCGCCCACGGCCACCGCCTTCGTGCACCGCCGTTCACGGATGCTCGCGCAGTACATCGTCTCCTGGCGGGCGGGCACCTCCGGCACCACGGCGCAGTCCTGGCTGGGCACCGCGCACTCCGCCATGGGCCGGTACGCCTCCGGCGCCGCCTACCAGAACTACACGGACGCCACCCTCACCGACTGGCGCAAGGCGTACTACGGCGATGCGGCGACCCGGCTCACGGCCCTGAAGAGGCAGTACGACCCACACCACTTCTTCTCCTTCCCGCAGGCGCTCTGACCTGCGGAACGGAAGGAGTGCGGGGCGGCCAGGAGATGCGGGGCGGCCAGGGGATGAGGGGCGGGAGCGGGGCTCCGGCGCGGGCCTGTGCCCCCGCCGGGGACGCGGCTACGCGGCGAGGTCCCGTTCCTCGGACCGCTCCGTCCGCGATCCCGGGATCAGCGCGTCGCGCCCGGGGGGCGTCGTGCCCCGGGCACGGATGAGCCGGCCGGCCCGCGGGGAGCGTTCCACCGCCTTCATCACCGGGGTGAGCAGCGCCATGGCCACGGGGGACAGCAGCAGGGCGACGGCGGTGCCGAGGGCGAAGCCGCCGACGACGTCCGTCGGGTAGTGCACGCCCATGTAGACCCGGCAGAACCCTTCGAGCAGGGCCAGCCCGATTCCCAGGAGCCCGAACCTGCGGTTCGCGACGAACAGGGCGACGCCCATCGCCATGGTGAGCGTGGCGTGGTCGCTGACGAAGGAGTAGTCGGTCTTGCCGGAGACGAGGACGTCCAGGCCCTGGTGGTCGACGAAGGGTCTGGGCCGCTCGACGAAACCTCGTATCGGCACGTTCACCAGGACGGCGATGCCCGCCGCGAGCGGTGCCCACACGAGGGCCGCCACGGAGGACGCGGCGGAGTCACCGCCGCGGCGCCGCACGGTCCACCAGCACCACAGCACGAGCAGGACCATGCCGAGCAGCAGTCCGTACTCGCCGACGAACTCCATGATCCGGTCGAACCAGTGGGGCGCGTCCTTGGCCAGGCCATTGATGTCGTAGAGCAGGTCGACGTCGGGGTTCGAACCGGATTCGGCGAGTCCAGCCATGGTGCTGCGGCCCCTTCGTCGTCTTTCCCGCGGGCACGCCCTTTCGCGCGCCCGCTCGATCCACCCCCGTGGTCGTAGAAACCGCCGGAACCCGTTCCCGGCCCGGCGCTACATCAAAAGGAACGCACAGTCCCCTCTACTACGTTCCACCCTCCACGGAATGATCACGCAGACGTTATCGAAGAGAGACACATCGCCGCAGCTCAGGGGGTGGGTTCATACAGTAGTCGGCAATGCTTTCGCGCCATCTTCGGTCACTCGGGTCGCCCCGAAGTAATCGGGGGTGTCGACGGGGTCGAAGCGGATCACGGCCCCCGGACGGGGCGCGTCGATCATGTATCCGCCGCCCACGTAGATACCGACGTGGCGGATGGCCCGGGAGTCGGTGGAGTCGTCCGAGAAGAAGACCAGATCGCCCGGGAGCAGCTCCGAGCGCCTGGGGTGCGGACCAGCGTTGTACTGGTCGTTGGCGACCCGCGGGAGGGTGACGCCCACGCTCTCGTACGCGGCCTTGGTGAGCCCCGAGCAGTCGAAGCGTCCGCCCTGGTCGGAGGTGCCGTTGCCGCCCCACAGATAGGGCGTGCCGAGCTTCTTCTGCGCGTAGGTGATGGCCGCAGCGGCCTGCCTGGAGGGGTCGACGCGGGTCACCGGCGCGGCGAAGCTCTTCGCCAGCGTGGTGATCGTCTTCACATAGTTCCGGGTCTCCTTGTACGGCGGTACTCCGCCGTACTTGATGACCGCGTAGGCACCCGCGTTGTAGGCGGCGAGCATGTTCTCCGTGACGTTCCCCGGCGCGTCCTTCACGTACGAGGCGAGCTGGCAGTCGTACGAGGCGGCCGATGGAATCGCGTCATTCGGGTCCCATACGTCGCGGTCGCCGTCACCGTCGCCGTCGACTCCGTGCGTGGCCCAGGTCCCCGGAATGAATTGCGCTATCCCTTCCGCTTTCGCCGGACTCCTGGCATTCGGATTGAATCCGCTCTCCTGGTACAACTGGGCGGCCAGCAGTGCCGGGTTGATGGCGCCGCACAGGTTTCCCCACTTCTGCACGAGGGTCTTGTACGCGGCGGGCACGGAACCCTTGGCGAGGCCGACGGAGCCCCCGCCGATACCGTTGGCCAGGTTGCCCGCGACCATGTAGACGCCGACGACGAGCAGCATCACGAAGCTGAGCGCGGCCCCGACGGCAGCGGTCGCTACGATCCATGCCTTACGCACCGTCAACCGCCCCTCGTCGCCCAGGAGTCCGCCGACGTCAGTGTAGAGGCGGCCACCGTGCGGCGGGACGATCACACACGAGGAGAAACCGCACGTGGCGACCCCGCCTCCGCACCCGAACGCACCCCAGGGCAACCCCGCTGCCCCGCAAGGCGGTTACGCGCCAAACGGTGCGCCGGCGCATGGCCAGAACGCGTACGCGCACGGTCCGTACGCCCAGGGCCCGCACCCGCAGAACCCCTACGCGCAGGGCCCGTATGCCCAGAACGCGGCCTACGCCGTGCCGGGCACCACACAGGCCCCGCACCCCCCGCAGGGACAGAATCCGTTCGCCCCCGTGGGCGGCTACGACCCCGCGGGCGCCCCGCCCCTCACCCCCGGCTGCCGCATATGTGCCGCACAGCCGGCCGGCGACATGACCGTCCGCCAGCACACGGGGCTGCTCGTCGCGATGCGGTTCTCCAAGATGGAGGGCCCGTTCTGCCGCTCCTGCGCCACCGCGATCCACCGGGAGATGACGACCAAGACCCTGGCGGGCGGCTGGTGGAGCCCGGTGTCCCTGGCGCTGTTCACCCCGCTCACCCTGCTGTGGAACCTCTACGTCCGGACGCGGATCCGCAAGCTGCCGCACCCGACGACGCCCTCACCGACCGGTGTGGTCATGGACCAGGGCAAGCCGGTCCTCCAGCGCCCGCTGGCCTACGTCGTACTGCTGCTGCCGGCGCTCTGGCTCGCCGCGTACATCTTCAACGAGATGTCGGGCTAGGACGGTTCGCCGGACCGGACCGGCCGCCGCGCGATGGAGCGCAGCGGCCTCGCTCCGCAGGACGACGCTGAACGACACGTCGTCCGTGTCCCCGCCCCGCTGGTGACCGCGGACGACACCGACGACCTCGCCGTCACCCTTCATCCAGGGGCTGCCGCTGGTCCCGCCCCCGGAACCGGGGCAGGCGACGCGCCGCTGGGTGCGGCTGCGGGCGGTCGGCCTGGGGGTGCAGGTGAGGGGCGCGTCGAGGGCCCCGGGGCAGCCGGTGAGGGCGGTGGGTCCGCACGCCGTGCGCCGGGAGTCCGTCCGTGGGCGAGGCGCGGGGCCGTGCAGCCCCGCTCCGCGTCGATTCCACCGGACTGCGCGGCCCCGTCACCGCGACGGCGCCGAGGCCGCCCTCACGCCGGCGCGGTCCCTCCGTAGGCGGCGGCCGTGCGGTCCGCGGCCGCACGGGCGGCGGCCTCGTCCTCGCCCGCTGCGACGTTCGCCTCGTACCAGCTCTCGCTGCTCTCCCTCACGAAGCGGCGGCCCTCCTCGGACGCGAGCCAGGCCGTGCCCTCCTTCGGGTCCAGGGCGTCGCCGGGAGCGCCGAGGTGGCGGGCCAGGCCCATGATGCCGAGGTCCCAGCCGACACCGACGGCACCAGGGCCGTACTCCGCCCAGCGTTCGTCGTCGACGTGGGCGATGTGCTGGAGCACGAAACGGGTGCCGCCCTCCGGCTCCTCGGCCAGCAGGACCTCGATCCAGCTGACCTCACCGCCGAACTCCCAGGTCGCGGCGAAGCTCAGGGGCGGTTCGCACCGCTCGACCACGCCGCCCGCGTTCCCCTCCAGCTGGTACCTGCCGCCGAGCCGGAGTTCGCCCGTGACGGGCAGGAACCACCGTGGGATGCGCTCGCCGTTGGTGCAGGCGTCCCAGACGTCCTCGACGGTGGCGCCGTACGTCTGGCCCACCGTCACCACCCTTGCGACGCGGCCCTGGTACTCACGCGCGCCGACCTGTCGCCGTACGGCGTCGATCTGTTGGGTGACGTCGAACATGGGGCGCTCCTCGCAACCGATCCGTCACCGCCGCCGGGACTTTTCCCGGGACGGCCTCCCGCCTCCTGCGCCCCTACCCTTCCTGGGGCCGGGAGCGAGCACTCAGACGCCCATTCGGCCCATGGCCCGCTCTCTCGGGCCTCGACCCGGCCCGTTCCTCAGCGGGGCGCGGCGGGGGTTAGCCTGTGTTTCGTCCGGGGCCGTCGGCCTGCGTCCACCTCCCGTAGACACGGCGACCCGGGGAACATCGGCACGACGACCTGTCAGAAACGGGCGGCGCGCGCGGCGTACGTACGGGAAGGACGGAGCGTGCGCTTCGCGGAAGGGGTTAACGACGGAACCACACGACAGGTTCCGCATCGACTTCATTGCCCGGCGTGACCTGCCGTGATACACAGAGTGACCATACGTCCCTTCGTATACCGTCCCGCACCCCCGAGAGGGGTTCACGCGGGGCGGCGGCAAGGTATTCGTACGAAACCCGCCAATCAATGACGCCAAGTCGACATACGGCGGCACCATTGTCGGCGAGAATGGGCCCGACCTCTGCGCAGTGGCAGGGGGTGCAGAACTACCCACTAGGGGCGGTGACTTACATGCTTTTCGCAGCCGACAAGGGCGACATCACCACAATCATCGGCGGGATCGCTCCGGACTGGGGCCCCTTCGGCAGCCTCGGCAACGAGGCGAAGGTGATGATCGAGGTCGTGATGGCGGTCGCCATCCTGCTCTGCCTCGGCATCGCGATCTGGGGCGCGGCCAAGCAGCGCATCGGCGCCACCGCTCTCCGCGACACCTTCAGCGCCGAACAGGGCAAGGGCCTCATCATCGCGGGCCTCACCGGAGTCTTCATCATCGGATCCCTCGGCACGCTCTTCACCATCGTGTACGGCATGGCCGTGTAAGGGGTGCGGGACACCCCTGAGCCATGCCCGGCCGGGCGCGCCCGGACCCTCTTCCCCTCCGACCCACCCGTCCGTCGTGCCCACCGGCTGAGGTTGCGTTTCCCTGATGTCGAGTCACCACACCGCGCCCGCGCGGGAACCAGCACGGCTACCGTCGTACTACTTGGTTCAGCGAGAGGTTGAGGGGGCGTACGCGACATGAGTCCCGGTGACGAACCCGGCTACGGCGACACCTCGCACGGCGAGGACCGGGGGTACGGCGGCTCCGGCCAGACCCGTACCCGGCTCCCCGAACGCACGGGGGACGTCTACGGCGGGGCGCGGCGCGGCCGCGGGTCCTCCTCCCGGAGCCTGGTCACGGTCGTCGGCGTCGTCGTGCTGCTCATCGCCGCGATCGCCTTCGCGAACCGCGGCGGGGACGAGTCCTCCTCCGGGAACGGCGACGGCGACAAGGCCAGAACGTCGCCCACGGCGGCCTCCGGCGACCGCCCGGTGGACACGCGGACCTCAGGCATCCCCTCGGGCTACGCGCACAACGCCCGGGGGGCGCAGAGCGCTGCGGCGAACTATGCGGTGGCGCTGGGCTCGACCGACATGTTCAGCAAGGCCAGGCGGGACCAGATCCTCTCGACCATCATCACCCCGTCCCGGGTGACCGAGTTCCAGGCGACGCTGGACAAGGCGTACACCCCGCAGTTCAACAAGAACGTCGGGCTGAACGAGGACGGCTCGGCGCCCAAGGGCTACACGTTCGTCTCCCGGACGAGCCCCATCGGCGCCAAAATCACCGAGTCCTCGAGCGACACCGCAACCGTCGAGGTCTGGTGCGGTGGCCTGCTCGGCCTCGCGGGCCAGAACTCCACTAACCCTGTCACCAGCAGCTGGTTCACCATCACCATGCAGCTGGAGTGGAGCGGTGACGACTGGAAGATCGTCTCGCATTCCCAGAAGGACGGCCCCGCGCCCGTTCCGGGTGACGACCGCGCCGCCGGCGCCGACGAAATCGCGAAGGCCGTGGAGGAGTACGGAGGGTTCACGTATGCCCGCTAATCACCGCGTACTCAAGCTCACCGCGGCCGTCGGTGCCGTACAGGCCACGGCACTGCTGCTCGCCACACGGGCCGCCGCAGCACCGACTCCATCGCCGTCGAAGAGCAGCGACCCCTGCGGCCTCATCCACGGGCCGGCCAAGAACTACTGCGAAGGCGACAGCGGCAGCAACAAGACGGGCGGGTCCCTCGACCCGACCGGCACGCTCGACCCCCTCTCCTCCCTGGCCAAGGGCTGCGCCGACGCCGCCGCGTGGACCATCGACAAGCTCTCCGCCGCGGTCAACGACACTGCGAACGTCGACTTCACGAACCCCAAGTTCCTCCAGCAGTACGCCGTCGTCTTCGCGGCGTCGACGATCCTCACCCTGCTGCTGTGGCTGCTGGCCGTGGCGAAGAGGGCGGTGCGAGGTGTCCCCCTCACCACCGCGCTGTCGGAGGCGATCGGGTTCCTGTGGCTGACGGTGCTGGCGAGCGCCTTCACCCCGCTGATCCTCTACACGGTCGTGTCGGCCACCGACGGGGTCACGGACGTCCTCGCCAAGACCACCGGCAACCAGACGGACACGTTCTTCGGGACGTTCTCCGGCGCCCTGGACAAGGGCGAGAACATCGGCGGCGGGCCCATCATGCTCATCGTCGTGTCGCTGGTGTCGATCCTCGCCGCCGGCGTGCTGTGGCTGGAGCTCGTCATCCGGGCCGCCCTCCTCTACGTGGGCGCCCTGCTCGGCACCGTCGTCTACGCGGGCCTCGTCGACAAGAACCTGTGGGGCCACGTCCGCCGCTGGGCGGGCATCATGATCGCGGTGATCCTGGTCAAGCCGGTGATCGTGATCGTGCTGGGTCTCGCGGGCGCGCTGTCCACCGACAGCGGCCCGGACGCGTTCTCCGCCGTGGTCTCCGGCCTCGCCATAATCCTGCTCGCCATCTTCGCCAGCGCGATGATCTACCGCTTCGTCCCCGGCTTCGGCGACGAGATCGCGAACTCCCGCAGCAACCGCATCATGCAGGGCGCCGAGGGCAAGGCCGCGGCCGTCATCAGCTCGCCCGCGACCCTGGTCGCGCAGGGCATCAAGACCCACAGCACCCGCGCCGACAACAACGGCGGAGGCGGCGGAAGCCAGCAGCCCCGCCCCTCCAATCCCGCGTCCGGCGGCGTGGCCGCGCACAGCACGCGCACCCCGAACGGAGGCGGCGGATCTGTCCCCTCCGCCGCACCCCCACCGCGCAGCAGCCCGGTCAACACCCCGCACGCGAGCAACAGCCGCAACAGCAGTACCAACCGCACGGGAGGTGAAGGGCGTTGACGACCGAGTCCCACGTGTCCCATCCGGTCACGCCCCGCCGTACATATCTGATCGGCCGTGCCCGGCCGAACGCGATCGTCGGCAGGAACCGCGAGTCCGGCGAGATCGCGCTGATCATCGCGGGCGCGTTCCTCGGCATGATGTGCGGCCTGCTCGTCCCCGTACTGTCCTTGCGGATCGTG
This sequence comes from Streptomyces sp. 142MFCol3.1, assembly GCF_000424945.1. Taxonomy (NCBI): domain Bacteria; kingdom Bacillati; phylum Actinomycetota; class Actinomycetes; order Kitasatosporales; family Streptomycetaceae; genus Streptomyces; species Streptomyces sp. 142MFCol3.1. Next base: position 7,245 of record NZ_AUKV01000029.1, on the reverse strand, counting down.
CTGCTGATGGGCTTCCCGCTGCTGGCGCTCGCGGCCGTGTACGTCCCGTACAAGCGCCGCACGTTCTACAAGTGGTTTGAGGTCAACCGCAGTTACAAGCGCACCCTGCGCCAGGGCACCACGTACCGCAGCAATGTGATGGAGGCGGGCACGGCGCTCGACGGGCGTGAGGTCGAGATCGGGCCGCCGCCCGGCATCGGGCGGATCTCCTGGCTCGCCGCGCCCTTCGGACCCGACGAGATCGCCGTGCTGCTGCACGCCGACCGCCGCACGGTGACCGCGGCCATCGAGATCGAGGGGCCGGGCGTGGGCCTGCGCGACAGCGAGGACCAGGAGGCCCTCGTCGACCGTTTCGGCACGCTCCTCAAGCACGTGGCGAACGGCGACGGCTTCGTCACCCGCCTCCAGATGCTCGCCCGCACCCTCCCGGCCGACCCGGACGCGCACGCCAAGGACGTCGCCGTACGCGGTGACGAGCGCGCCCCGGGCTGGCTCCAGCAGTCGTACGACCAGCTCCAGTCCATGGTGTCCACCAGCAGCGAGCAGCACCGGGCCTACCTCGTCGCCTGCATGCACTACTCGCGTGAACTGGCCGCCGAGGCACAGGCGATGGCACGGGCCGCCCGCCCGCAGAGCGGACGGAAGCTGGACCGGGACGCGGGTCTCGCGGTCGTCATGGCACGCGAGCTGACCGACATCTGCTCGCGTCTGCAGGAGGCCGACATCCGGGTGCGGCAGCCGCTCGGTCAGGGGCGGCTCGCCTCCCTGGTGCACTCGATGTACGACCCCGACCACCCCATCGACCACATCCAGGCGATGACGAAGCGCAACGCCTGGCCGGCCGAGCTGGACGCCATGGAGCCCACCTACCTCCAGGCGAAGACCCGCGAGTCCTCGACCCGCGCGCCCTGGTGCCACTCCACGGCCTGGGTGAAGGAATGGCCCATGACGCCGGTCGGCGTCAACTTCCTCGCCCCGCTCCTCGTGCACACCCCGGACGTCATCCGCACGGTCGCCGTCACCATGGACCTCGAACCCACCGAGGTCGCCATCGAGCGGATGCTGACCGAGAAGACGAACGACGAGGCCGAGGCCAGCCGCGCCGCCAAGATGAACCGGACCGTGGACCCGCGTGACATCGCCTCGCACAACCGCCTCGACCAGCGCGGCGAGGACCTCGCGAGCGGCGCCGCGGGCGTGAACCTGGTCGGATACATCACCGTCTCCTCCCGCTCCCCCGAGGCCCTCGCCCGCGACAAGCGCACCATCCGCGCCTCCGCCGGCAAGTCGTACCTGAAGCTGGAGTGGTGCGACCGCGAGCACCACCGCGCCTTCGTCAACACGCTGCCGTTCGCCACCGGAATCCGCAGGTAGGGGCTGATGTTCTGATGCGGGATCCGCTCTCCGTCCTCACCGACGCCTTCACGTCCTTCCTCTTCGGCAAAGTCGAGACGACCCGTCTGCCCGTCCGCACGTCCACGGGCCAGGCCCAGGCGGTCTACCTGCCGACCGCGGCACCCGGCCTCGGCGACTCCGGCGTCATCATCGGCCGCGAGGTGTACTCCGGGAAGGGCTACATCTACGACCCCTTCCAGCTGTACGGGCAGCAGCTGCCGGCGCCGCACTGGCTCGTCCTCGGCGAGTCCGGCAACGGCAAGTCCGCGCTGGAGAAGACGTACGTCCTGCGGCAGTTGAGGTTCCGCGACCGGCAGGTCGTGGTCCTGGACGCACAGGGCGAGGACGGGGTCGGCGAGTGGAACCTCATCGCCGAGGAGCTGGGAATAACTCCCATCCGCCTCGACCCCACGGCGGCCCTGGACCACGGCATCCGCCTCAACCCGCTCGACCCGGCGATCACCACGACCGGCCAGCTCGCGCTGCTCCGGACGATCATCGAGGTCGCGATGGGCCACGGCCTCGACGAGCGGTCCGGCTTCGCCCTCAAGGTCGCGCACGCCTATGTGAACGAGACCATCGTCGAGCGCCAGCCGGTGCTGACCGACATCGTCGAGCAGCTACGCCATCCCGAGCCGGAGTCGGCCGAGGCGATGAACGTCGCCATAGACGACGTACGGGCCTGGGGCCTGGACGTCGCCCTGGTCCTGGACCGTCTGGTCGACGGTGACCTGAGGGGCATGTTCGACGGCCCCACGACGGTCGGCATCGACCTCGACGCGCCCCTCATCGTCTTCGACCTGTCGCACATCGACCGTAACTCGATCGCCATGCCGATCCTGATGGCGATCGTCGGCGTGTGGCTGGAGCACACCTGGATCCGGCCGGACCGCAAGAAGCGCATCTTCCTGGTGGAGGAGGCGTGGCACATCATCAACAGCCCCTTCGTGGCCCAGCTGTTCCAGCGGCTGCTGAAGTTCGGCCGGCGACTGGGCCTGTCCTTCGTGGCGGTGGTGCACCACCTGTCGGACGTGGTCGACGGCGCTGCGGCGAAGGAGGCCGCGGCGATCTTGAAGATGGCGTCCACGAGGACGATCTACGCCCAGAAGGCGGACGAGGCACGCTCGACGGGCAGAGTCCTCGGCCTGCCCAGGTGGGCTGTCGAGATCATCCCCACGCTGACCCCGGGCATCGCCGTCTGGGACGTCAACGGCAACGTCCAGGTGGTCAAGCACCTCATCACCGAGACCGAGCGCCCTCTCGTCTTCACGGACCGGGCCATGACCGAATCCTCCGCCGACTTCCTCTCCGACGACGCGCTGCGCGCCGCCGAACTGGAGGCGGAGGAACGGGCGGCGGCCTTCGTGGAGCAGCATCTGGCCGATCTGGACGGCTCCTCCGAGTCCACGGTGGCGTGAGATGAGACAGGACCGGCACGGCCACCGGCGCGAGGGCGAGGGCGGCATTCCCGACGGGCTGCTGATCGGGGTGCTGGCCTTCCTCCTCGGCATGACGCTGATGGTGTGGACGGCGACGGGACTCGCGAGCCGGCTGGCACGGGGCGCCTGGCCGGACGGGGTCACCTTCACCCGGACGCCGCTGGCCATGCGGCATCTGATCGGCCGGCCGCACGACATCGCCGGCGCCTGGCCGGAGACTCCCGCCGGGCAGCTGTCCGGGCACGGACTCTTCTGGGGCCTGTTCATCGGGCAGTTGATGGTCCTGCTCGTCCTGACCGTGTTCGTGATGGGCACGGTCGCGAGATGGCGTGCGGGCCGGGCCCGGCGCCGCGCCGAGGCGGCCTCGGGCGCCACGGAGGCGTCCTACGGCGCCGACAGGACGGCGCCTCGGGGAAGCACGGGCGAGGCCGTGGCGGGCCCGCACCGCGGCGGGACGGAGGCGGCCGACACGGCGACCGTTCCGTCCGCCAGAGCGGAGCGGGCGGTCTCGTCACCCGCTCCCTACGCGGCGGGCGGCGAGCACCCGGGCGGCCGCGAGGCGGCGCGCGCCGCGGCCCCCCGGCCCATAGCGGATCCGCCGTCGACGGCGTCGACGGCCGCCGCCTCCGCAGCGGTCGTCGACCGTGCGGGCCGTGACGGCACGGGCCGTGCACAGCCGGGCGACTGGGAGAAGCCGCCCGCCACGGGCCCGCTCGTCCTGGCTCCCGCCGACTCCCGTCACCTCACCGCGACACAGGCCGTACGGGACGCCGAGGGCCCCGTCCTGGTCGTCACGTCGAACCCCCGGACCTGGTCGGACACCAAGGACGCGCGAGCCAAGCTCGGCCCCGTCCTCCTCTACGACCCCACGCACCTGTGCGACACCCCGGCCCGCCTCCACTGGTCCCCCTCCACGGGCTGCGAGGACAAGGCGACCGCGGTGGCCAGAGCCGCCGCCCTGCTCGCCCCGGTGCGCCCCACCGCCAAGCTGGACCAGCCGATGGCCGATGTCGCCGAAACGCTCCTGCGGAGCTATCTGCACGCCGCCGCCGTGGAGGGCAAGGCCTTCCGCCACGTCCACCGCTGGGCCCAGGGCACCCAGGTGCAGGATGCCGTACGGGTCCTCCGCACCAACCCGAAGGCCGCGCCCGGCTCCGCCGGCGAACTGGAGGCCGCCCTCACCTCGCACCCCGAACGACGCGACATCGCCCAGGCGTTGACTTCCCGCGCGCTGGCCTCGCTGTTCACGGTCAACATCCGCGAATCCTGCACTGCGAACCGAAATGACAGCCTCGCCCTGGATTCCTTCGTCGACGAAGGGGGCACGCTTTATGTGGTCGGTGAACCCATCGAGGACCCCAAGGCGACGCCCGGCGCGATGCCGCTCCTGACGGCCCTCGCCTCAAGCGTGGTCGAGCGCGGCCGGCGCATGGCCGAACGGTCATCCTCCGGTCGCCTCGACCCACCAATCACCCTCGTCCTGGACGACGTCGCGGCCGTGGCACCGCTCCCCCAGCTCCCGGAGCTGCTGACGGGAGGGGCCGACCGCGGCCTGCCGACCCTGGCCCTGCTCCGGTCCCGTGAGCAACTCCGCGCCCGCTGGCCGCGATACGACGGAGGCCTCTGATCCCGTCGTGGTGCGATGCCGGGAGCAGGCCCGCGGCCCGTGCCTGAGGGGCTGGCCCCGGCCCCGCACCACGACGGCCGGAAGGGCCTCAGCAGCCCAGCGAGGCCCCGTTGTCGTCGAGGTAGGCGCTGGCGAACCAGCCCTTCTGCCCGGTGCCGGCGACCTCTCCGTACGTCCACAGCTTGTTGCCGTTGACCGCCGTGCCGATCTCGAAGCAGTAGTAGTTGATCTTCGTGCCCTTGGACACCTGGCCCAGCGCGGTGCACGAGGTGAACGGTCCGCTGCGGCGGGCGAGAGCGGACGCGGTCACCGTGCCCTGTCCCGGCTGCCGGTCCACACCGACCTGCCCGCAGGAAGCCGCGGACGCCGTCGGCGCGCTCACGACGAGCGCCGTACCCGCCATCACGGCGCTCGCGGCGAACACACATGCCTTGCGCGACCCACGCCCGAGTGCGCCGAAGAGTTCTGCCATGAGGTCGGTCCCTCCCACTTGTGTTGCCCGATCACTGATGTCGATCAGCAACGCTATGAAGATCCGGCCCGACCAGCCGCGGAATCCGGGCGATTGACGCAATGACGCCGGACCACGTCGCCCGCGCGAACCGCTACGGCCGCGCGATGACGTACTCCAGCTCCAGCTCCCCCGGGGCGCCCGGCACCGGCGCGGTCCCCCCGGTCGGCACGAACCCCGCCTTGCGGTAGAACGCCTCGGCGCGGGCGTTCTTCTCGTGCACGAAGAGCCGTACGCGGTCGAGCCCGATCCCCCAGGACCACTCCAGGGCGGCTTCGAAGAGCGCTCCGGTCACCCCGGCCTCGCTCCCCCGGTGTTCCGGCCTCACGAACACCCCCACCAGATGCCCCTGGCTCTGCTCGACGGCCGTCCCGAACGGGTCCTGCGTCCCAGCCTCCTCGACCAGCACCGTCACGGAGCCGGCCCACACCCCGTCCTCGCTCTCGGCGACGATCTGCTGCCGCGCGGTCGTCCCCTCCGCGGCTCCGGCGGCCCGCTCCTGCCAGAAGGCGTCGGACTTCGCCGCCGCGTCCTCGTACGTCTCCAGGAACGCGAGGTGCGCCACCGGGTCCTGCAAGGCGGCGAGTCGGAGCTCCTTCACCAGGGCCCACTCGTCGGAACGTATGGAACGGATCACGTGACTCATGGGAGCCACGGTAGCCCCCGCGTACGGCCTGCCCCCACCGGATATCCACCCTGCCGCATCCCGCCGTACGGCCCCCCGTCATGCTCTTCCCTGTACGACGCAGCACTTCGGTGGACAGACACCGCACAACCAACTGCCAGCGCGCCAGGGAGAAAGCCGCATGCCCAAGGTCCAACTCGACGAACTCCGCCATGTGATCCACCCTCCGGGCAAGCTGGAGAGCCGGGCGGAGCACTGGGCCGGCCGCCTCTACATGAGGTCCCTCTCCCTCCGCGTGACCCGCCACCTGCTCGGCACCCGCATCTCTCCGAACAAGATCACCGTGATCATGGTGGGGGCGGGCGTCCTGTCGGGAGTGGCCCTGGCCCTGCCGGGCCTCGGCGGCGCCGTGCTGTCCGTCGTCTTCATGCAGATGTACCTGCTGCTGGACTGCGTCGACGGCGAAGTGGCCCGCTGGCGCCGCCAGTTCAGCCCGCTCGGTGTCTACCTGGACCGCCTCGGCGCGTATCTCGCCGACGCCGCCGTGATGGTCGGCATGGGTGTCCGCGCCTCGGAGACGGGCCTCGACCCCTACCTGGTGGCGGGCCTCGCGGCGGCCATCGGCGTGCTGCTCCTCAAGTCCTCCTCCGACCTCGTCCACGTGGCCCGCTCCGACAGCGGCATGGAGAAGGCCACCGACCAGTCCGTCGTGCCACGCTCCACCGGTCTCGCCAGGATTCGCCGGCTGGCCTCGGCCGTCGGTCTCCACCGGCTGGTCAACGGCATCGAGTGCACGCTGCTGCTGCTCGTGACAGCGGTCGTCGACCTGGCGCTCGGCGATCTGACGGCGACGAGGATCGCGACCGTCGCGGTCACGGCGATCGTGTGGCTGCTGGTCCCCGCCCACATCGTCTCGATCGTCGCGTCGTCCCGCCTGAAGTAGCGCGTAACGCCGGAGAACGGAAGGCGGGGGCGGCCTCATGACGAGGCCGCCCCCGCTTCTTGTCGCTCTCCGCTCTCCGTTCTCCGTCTCCCGGTACTCCTCCGCCGACCCGGGGCGTCCGAGGCCGGACAGGTTCGAGCCGTGGTCGGTCGGTCCCTCGTTCAGGGCCTGGTCCCGGGGCCCGCGGCTCTCCCCGCCGATGCACTCGCCACCGGCGGCCCTGCCCTTGGCGGTAGCCCGGTGCTCCGGCCACCGTCACCGGGGCGTCCGTAGCCGGTACGAACCGCCGGAGCCGATCCCGACCAGGCAGAGGCTGCTCGTGCGCCGGCCGAGCCTGACGCGTTCATGACTGTCCAGTGAACGCGAAAAAGCCCCAACTCCCGGGCTGTACCCAAGAATTGAGGCTTCTTCTCAAAATTTGTTCGGCGGCGTCCTACTCTCCCACAGGGTCCCCCCTGCAGTACCATCGGCGCTGTAAGGCTTAGCTTCCGGGTTCGGAATGTAACCGGGCGTTTCCCTCACGCTATGACCACCGAAACACTATGAAACTGTCAACCGCACCATAGCCGTGGCCCGACTACGGGGTTGTTCGTGGTTTCAGAACCAACACAGTGGACGCGAGCAACTGAGGACAAGCCCTCGGCCTATTAGTACCAGTCACCTCCACGCCTTACGGCGCTTCCAGATCTGGCCTATCAACCCAGT
>NZ_AUKV01000028.1:0-107201 GCF_000424945.1 Streptomyces sp. 142MFCol3.1 | reverse complement strand
CTATCCGGACACGGTGCTGCTGGCGGAGGCGAACCAGTGGCCCGAGGACGTCGTCGACTACTTCGGCGACTTCCCCTCCGGCGGCGACGAATGCCACATGGCCTTCCACTTCCCCGTCATGCCCCGCATCTTCATGGCCGTCCGCCGCGAGTCCCGCTACCCCGTCTCCGAGATCCTCGCCAAGACCCCCGCCATCCCCTCCAACTGCCAGTGGGGCATCTTCCTGCGCAACCACGACGAGCTCACCCTCGAAATGGTCACCGACGAGGAACGCGACTACATGTACGCGGAATACGCCAAGGACCCGCGCATGCGCGCCAACATCGGCATCCGCCGCCGCCTGGCCCCCCTCCTCGACAACGACCGCAACCAGATCGAACTCTTCACCGCCCTGCTCCTCTCCCTGCCCGGCTCACCGATCCTCTACTACGGTGACGAGATCGGCATGGGCGACAACATCTGGCTCGGCGACCGCGACGCGGTACGCACCCCCATGCAGTGGACCCCCGACCGCAACGCCGGCTTCTCCTCCTGCGACCCCGGCCGCCTCTTCCTCCCCACGATCATGGACCCCGTCTACGGCTACCAGGTCACCAACGTCGAGGCCTCCATGTCCTCGCCGTCCTCCCTGCTCCACTGGACCCGCCGCATGATCGAGATCCGCAAACAGAACAAGGCCTTCGGACTCGGCACCTACACCGAACTGCCCTCCTCCAACCCCGCCGTCCTCGCCTTCCTCCGCGAAGCCGACGACGACCTCGTCCTGTGCGTCCACAACTTCTCCCGCTTCGCCCAGCCCACCGAACTCGACCTGCGCGAGTTCAACGGACGCCACCCCGTGGAACTGATCGGCGGAGTGCGATTCCCGGCCATCGGAGAACTCCCCTACTTGCTCACCCTCGCCGGACACGGCTTCTACTGGTTCCGGCTCCGCAAGGACGCCCTCTAGGACCCGGGTGGCGGGGCGGTTTCCCCCGCCCCGCCCTGGGCACGCATCAGTAACACCCCGACTCCGGGGAAAGGACGCGACGCCATGTCGGAAGCCGCAACCCACTCTGCAACGGCCCCCGTCGCACGCCCCGAGCTTCTCGCGTCCCTCGATCCACTGCTGCGGGAGTGGCTGCCGCGGCAGCGCTGGTTCGCGGGCAAGGGGCGTCCGGTGACCGGATTCTCGCTGGTCTCGGCGGTGGAACTGCTGCCGCCCGGGGCGAAGGCGGGCCTGCTCCACCTCCTGTTACGAGCGCATCAGCCGCTCACTCCGGCGCAGGGTGCCGCCCCGCAGCCGGGCGACTGCTACCAACTGCTCATCGGTGTGCGGGAGGCGCTGCCGCCACGGCTCGCGCCCGCGCTGATCGGGCATCCGGGCGAGGGGCCGCTGGCCGGGCGCACCGTGTACGAGGCGCTGTACGACCCGCGCCCCGCCGGGCTGCTGCTCGAAGCGCTGCGCAGCCGGGCCCGTGTCGGCGAGCTGCGCTTCGAGCGGGACACGCGCCAGGAGATCCGCAGGGACCTGGTGCCTCGCCTGATGACGGCGGAGCAGTCCAACTCGTCGATCGTCTACGGAGATACGTTCATTCTCAAGCTGTTGCGCCGGATCGTGCCGGGCACCAATCCCGATCTGGAACTGCCGCTGGCGCTGTCCCGGGCGGGCTGTGCGCGCGTACCGGCCCCCGCGGCGTGGATGCTTGCGGACCTGCGCGGGCAGACGTCCGTCCTCGGTGTGCTCCAGCCTTTCGTCCAGGGCGCATCGGACGGCTGGGAGCTGGCGCTGCGCGAACTGGCCAAGGGCGAGGACTTCGCCGGCGAGGCGTGGGCGCTGGGCCGGGCCACCGCCGAGGTGCACACGGCGCTCGCCCGCACGCTGCCCACGGTCACGCTGGGCCGCGCGCAGATGGAGCTGCTCGTCGACGGGATGACCGAGCGTCTGGAGGCGGCGGCGCAGGCGGTGCCCGCCCTGCGTCCGTACGCGCCCGGTCTGCTCACCGCGTTCAAGGCGCTGGCCGATCTGGCCGCCGAGGGCCACACCTGGACCGCGCAGCGCATCCACGGCGATCTGCACCTGGGGCAGTGTCTGCGCTCCCCCGCGGGGGAGTGGTCGCTCATCGACTTCGAGGGCGAGCCGTCGAAGCCGCTCGCCGAGCGCCGGATGCCGCAGCCCGTGGCGCGTGACATCGCGGGCATGCTCCGTTCGTTCGACTACGCCGCGCACTCGGTCCCCGGCGCCCCGGGCGCCGCCGGTACGCCCGCCCCTCTGATACCCGGCTGGGCCGACGCCTGCCGCGCCGCGTACTGCACCGGCTACGCGGAGGCCGCCGGCGTCGACCCGCGCACCGACCCCGTCCTGCTGCGGGCGTACGAGACGGAGAAGGCGGTCTACGAAGTGCTGTACGAGGCCCGGCACCGGCCCGACTGGCTGCCGGTGCCGATGGCGGCGGTGCGCCGGCTGGCCGCGTCGCCCTGAGCCCCGCTCCCCTGGTCCCTTCGATTCACCTGGTCCCGCGATGTCACCCGATCCTGCCGAGGAGGCCCTGCCCGTGACGCCCCGCCCTCCGTCCGACGACAGTCCGAAGAAGACCGGCGCGAAGAAGTCCGGCGCGAAGAAGTCGGCTGCCGCCAAGAAGACGGCGGCCGGCCCGACGGCGGCCGGGAAGACCCTCGAGGTTTCCGGGACGGCGAATAAGGCGGCGGGGGCTGCCGAGCCGGCCGCGGCCGAGGAGGCGAACGGCAAGACCGCTGCCGAGAAGGGCGCGGCCGGGAGGACCGCGGCCGAGGCGGCGTCCGGGAAGACCGCCGCGGGCACGTCACCGAAGGCCTCGAAGACGCGGAAACCCGCGAGCTCCGCGAACGTCCCGAGGCAGCTGCCCGGCCCGGAGGGGAGCGCGGACACGGCACCGCTCCCGGAGCCGGCCCGCGTCCCTGAGCAGGCGCCGGGACCCGTCGCCGACCGCGCGCCCTTCTTCCCGGGCGTCGGCCCCGGCGACCGGGAACGGCTGCTCGACGGCACCCACCACGATCCGCACGGCGTGCTCGGAGCCCATCCGGTGCCGGAGGGCGTGGCCTTCCGCGTCTTCCGCCCGTACGCGCTCGGGGTCACTGTCGTGACGGACCGGCTGCGCGCCGAACTGCACGACGACGGGAGCGGGTTCTTCTCGGGACTGCTGCCGCTGCGTGACGTCCCCGCGTCGTACCGGCTGCTCGTGGCGTACGAGGAGACGGTCCAGGAGACCGAGGACGCGTACCGCTTCCTGCCCGCGCTGGGCGAACTCGACCTGCACCTGATCGGCGAGGGCCGGCACGAGGAGCTGTGGCGGGCCCTCGGCGCGCAGCCGATGGTCCACCAGGGCGTGACCGGCACCCGGTTCACCGTGTGGGCACCCAACGCGCGCGGTGTGCGTCTCGCCGCCGGCTTCAACTTCTGGGACGGCACGGGGCATCCGATGCGGTCGCTCGGCTCCTCCGGGGTGTGGGAGCTGTTCGTGCCCGCGATCGGCGAGGGCGAGCTCTACAAGTTCGAGATCACCCGCCCGGACGGGACGCGCACGCTGCGCGCGGACCCGATGGCCCGGCGCACCGAGGCCCCGCCCCGCACCTCGTCGATCGTCCACGCCTCCCACCACGAGTGGCGGGACGAGGAGTGGATGTCGCGCAGGGGGCTGCGGGCGACGCACGAGGCGCCGTTCTCCGTGTACGAGGTGCACCTGCCGTCCTGGCGTCCCGGTCTCACCTACCGTCAGCTCGCCGAGCAGCTCCCCGCCTACGTGTCGGACCTGGGCTTCACGCATGTGGAACTGATGCCGGTGGCCGAGCATCCCTTCGGCGGGTCGTGGGGCTATCAGGTGACCGGCTTCTACGCCCCGACCGCACGGCTCGGCACCCCCGACGACTTCAAGTACCTCGTCGACGCCCTGCACCGGGCCGGCATCGGCGTCCTGATGGACTGGGTGCCCGCGCACTTCCCCCGCGACGACTGGGCCCTCGCCGAATTCGACGGGCGTCCGCTGTACGAGCACGCCGACCCGCTGCGTGCCGCCCATCCGGACTGGGGCACCCTCGAGTTCGACTACGGGCGGCACGAGGTCCGCAACTTCCTCGTGGCCAACGCCGTGTACTGGTGCGAGGAGTTCCACATCGACGGCCTGCGCGTCGACGCGGTCGCCTCCATGCTCTACCTCGACTACTCCCGCGAACCCGGACAGTGGGTCCCCAACGAGCACGGCGGACGCGAGAACCTGGACGCGGTCGCCTTCCTCCAGGAGATGAACGCCACCGTCTACCGCCGCAACCCCGGCGTCGTCACCATCGCCGAGGAGTCCACGGCCTGGGACGGTGTCACCCGTGCCACCCACCACGACGGTCCCGGCGGATTCGGCGGGCTGGGCTTCGGGCTGAAGTGGAACATGGGCTGGATGCACGACTCGCTGGGCTACGTGGCCCACGACCCGGTCCACCGCAAGTACCACCACGACGAGATGACCTTCTCGATGGTGTACGCCTACAGCGAGAACTACGTCCTGCCCATCTCGCACGACGAGGTCGTGCACGGCAAGGGCTCACTGGTCTCCAAGATGCCCGGAGACTGGTGGCAGCAGCGTGCCACCGTGCGCGCCTACCTCGGCTTCATGTGGGCCCACCCCGGCAAGCAACTCCTCTTCATGGGGCAAGAGTTCGCCCAAGGCGCCGAATGGTCCGAGGCGCACGGACCCGACTGGTGGCTCCTCGATCCCGCCTATCCCGCCGAACCCGACCACCGCGGCGTCCGCGACCTCGTCCGCGATCTGAACGCGGTCTATCGGCGTGAGCCCGCGCTGTGGCAGCGCGACACCGAGCCCTCCGGGTTCAGCTGGATCGCCGGCGACGCCGCCGAGGACAATGTGCTCGCCTTCCTGCGGTACGACGCCGACGGCACCCCTCTGCTCGCCGTCTCGCACTTCTCCCCCGTCGTGCGGCACGGCTACCGCATCGGCGTCCCCGAGGACATCCCTGCCTGGCACGAAGTCCTCAACACCGACGCCGGCCGCTACGGCGGCAGCGATGTCCTGAACCCCGACCCCGTCAAACCCGAACCCCACCCGGCGCACGGCCGACCGGCCGCCATTCGGCTGACCCTGCCCCCGCTCGCCACGATCTGGCTCCGGCCCGCGTAGCCGCGTCGAGCGCCGGACGGCCCGCTTCAGGGCGTCCGGCGCTCGGCGACGCGGCCGCTCAGGCCGGTTCGGGCGCGTTCAGGGACCGGGGCAGCGTCCCCGTGTGGAGCACGCCCAGCGACTGGGTGGCGCGGGTCAGCGCGACGTACAGGTCGCTCGTTCCGTACGACGCCGGCTCGACCACGAGCACGGAGTCGAACTCCAACCCCTTGGCCTGCCGCGGATCGAGCAGCACCACATCCCGTGTCAGGTCGGGCTCGGCCCCCGCGGTGACCCCGTCCAGGCGCTCGGCCAGCGCGCCGTGCAACGAGCGCGGCGCGATCACCGCGAGCCGCCCCTCGGCCGGGGTCAGTTCGGCCACCGCCTTGGCTACGGCTCCGGGCAGATCGGCGCCGGCGTCCCGCACCCAGGGCCGTTCCCCGGTCGACCGGACGGACCGCGGCGGCTCGAAACCGGGCTGCTCGGCCCGGACCACGGCCGCGGCGAGGTCCATGATCTCCGACGGGGTCCGGTAGTTGACGGCGAGACGCGTGTGCTCCCAGCGGTCCTCCACGTAGGGGGCCAGGATCCCCTCCCAGGAGCCCACCCCGGCCGACTCCGCGGTCTGTGCCGGGTCGCCGACGAGGGTCATCGACCGGGTGGGGCTGCGGCGCATCAGCAACCTCCAGGCCATCGGGCTCAGTTCCTGCGCCTCGTCGACGATGATGTGGCCGAAGGCCCAGGTCCGGTCGGCGGCGGCCCGCTCGGCGGCGCTGCGGTGGTCGTCCTCCTCGTGCCGTTCCGCCATCCGTTCGGCGTCGATGATGTCGTGCGCGGAGAGGATCTCGGAGTCCTCCTCGTCCTTGTCCTCGAACTCGTACGTCCGCGAGGCGTACGACACGTCGAGCACGCCCTGCGCGTAGGCGACCTGGGTGCGGCGCTCCTGGTCGGCGAGGGCGCGGGCGACGCGGTCGTCCTCACCGAGCAGTTCGGCGGCCTCGTCGAGGAGGGGGACGTCCGCGGTGGTCCATTCCCGGGTGACGGGACGGCGGACGGCGGCGGCGTCCTGTTCGCCGAGGTGGGTCTCGGGGGCGGCGAGGAAGTCCGCGACGACGCGCTGCGGTGTCAGCCGCGGCCACAGCTGGTCGACCGCGGACCAGACCTCCGGGTTCTCGGCCAGTTCGTCGCGGATCTGCGTGATGTCGCTGGGGTCGAGGAGGTTGGACCCGTCGAACGGGTCTGTGCCGATGCGTTCGGCGAGCATGTCGGTGAGGGTGTTGAGGATGTGCCCCTCGAAGTGCTCGCGCGCCACGTTGTGCGGCAGCCCGGCCTCGCGGGTGCGTTCGCGGGCGACCTGCACGAGACCCGCGTCGAGCATCAGGACGTCCCGGTCGTGCTCGATCGCGATGACCGGATCGGGCAGCGCCTGGCGGTCGCGGACGACCGCGGCGAGGACGTCGGCCATGTCGGCGCGGCCCTTCACGGCGGCGGCCTCGGGGGTGTCGCCGGCCGTGGCGTGCACACCGGGGAACAGTTCGCCGACGGTCGCGAGCAGGACGCCCGTCTCGCCGAGCGAGGGCAGCACCTCGCCGATGTAGCCGAGGAAGGCCGGGTTGGGGCCGACGATGAGGACGGCGCGCTTGGCCAGCAGCTCACGGTGCTCGTAGAGCAGGTAGGCGGCGCGGTGCAGGGCCACGGCGGTCTTGCCGGTGCCGGGCCCGCCTTCGACGACGAGCACGCCCCGGTGCGGCGCGCGGATGATCCGGTCCTGCTCGGCCTGGATGGTCTGCACGATGTCGCTCATGCGGCCGGTACGGGCCGCGTTGAGCGCGGCGAGCAGTACGGCGTCGCCGGTGGGGTCCTCGTGCCCGGTGCGTTCGCGGTCGCCCAGGTCGAGGATCTCGTCGTGCAGGCCGGTGACGCGTCGGCCCTCGGTCGTGATGTGCCTGCGACGGCGCAGACCCATGGGGGTGTGGCCGGTGGCCAGGTAGAAGGGGCGGGCGACCGGGGCCCGCCAGTCGATGAGGATCGGGGTGTGTTCGGTGTCGTCGGCGCGGATGCCGATGCGGCCGATGTGGTGGCTGATCCCGGACGGGGACTCCCCCTGCCCGGACGAGGCGGAGGAGCCGGGGGCGAGGTCGATGCGGCCGAAGCAGAGCGATCCGTCGACGGCGTTCAGCGCGGCGAGCAGGCCGGAGCGCTCGGCGACCAGCACGTCCCGTTCGAGCCGGGCCTGCATGGGCGTGTTGCCCTGGGCGAGCGCGTCCTCGACGGACGCCTCGGTGACCCCGCGCAGGGCGTCCACGCGCGCGTACAACCCGTCGATGAATTCCTGCTCTCTCCGCAATTCATCGTCGGGAAATTCTGTGTGTGAGCCCCTGTTTGACAATTCCGCTCCCGCCCGGATATACTGTGGCCAGTGAACTTCTCCGCGACTCAATTCTCCTGAAGTCGCGAACCATCGAATATACGCAAAGAAATCCCCCGAGCGCAATCGCCAGGGGGATTTCTCGTATATCGGCCGGAGCGGACTCGTTCGCCGGGTGCGGTCAGAGCACGTCGGCGAGCTCTTCCAGCAGCCGTCGCTTGGGCCGGGCGCCCACCATCGACTTCACCGGCTCCCCACCGCGGAACACCATGAGCGTGGGCGTCGAGAGCACGCCGTACGCGATGGTCGTCTCGGGGTTCCTGTCCACGTCGAGCTGGACGATCTTGATCCGGTCACCCTCCTCGAAGGCGATGTCCCCGAGCACCGGGGCGAGCTGCCTGCACGGTCCGCACCAGTCGGCCGTGAACTGCACGAGCACGGGCAGGTCCGCTCCGATCACCTCCGCCTCGAAGTCCGCGTCCGTCACCTCGGCCACACCCGCTGCCTTGATCACCACGTCTGCCCTCCCAGTTCGCATTCGGGTTCCGGGCCGCCCGGAACCCGCGACTCGGCCGCCAGCTCGTCTCGCGCCTGCTCCGCCCGCACCAGCTGTCCGGCGACCTGCGCGCGCACCGCCCGCAGCTCCTCGATCAGCGTGTCGAGCTCACCGAGCTTGCGGCGGTAGACCGCGAGCGAGGCGGGACACGAGTCGCCCTCGGGATGCCCGGCCCGCAGACACTCCACGAAGGGGCGCGTCTCCTCCAGGTCGAATCCGAAGTCCTGCAGCGTCCTGATCTGCCGCAGCAGCCGCAGGTCGTGCTCGTCGTAGGTGCGGTACCCGTTCTCGCCGCGCCGCGCGGGCAGCAGCCCCCGCGACTCGTAGTAGCGCAGGGTCCGGGTGGTCGTCCCGGCGCGTGCCGCCAGCTCGCCGATTCGCATGCCTGCGACGGTAGTCCTTGACGCCGACGTCAAGGCAAACCCTCCGGGCGCCGGACCGGCCCGTCCGCAGCCGGGCCTGCCGCCGCGGTTCAGGCCGGCGGCAGCAGCGGCTTCCGCTCCACCGGGGAGGACAGCACGATCGACGTCGTCGTACGCCCCAGTGCGGAGGTCTGCTCCAGGATCTCCTCAAGGTGGACGGTGTCCTCGACGGCCACCTTGAGGATCCAGCAGTCCTCGCCGACGACGTGGTGGACCTCCACGACCTCGGCTCGCTCCAGCAGCTCCAGCGTCCTCGGGTGCTTGAGGGTGTAGCCGCCGTGCGGATTGACCCGGATGAAGGCCTGGATGCCGTAGCCGAGGCGGGGCGGCGAGACATGGGCGCCGTAGCCGGTGATGGCGCCGGCCGACTCCAGGCGGCGGACGCGTTCGGCGACGGCCGCCGGGCTCAGCCGCACGCGGCGGCCGAGCTCGCTGAGCTTGATCCGGCCGTCGCTCTGGAGCTGCTCCAGGATCTGCCGGTCGAGCGCGTCGAAGGCCACCGACGTTTCGTCGGCGGCTGCGCGCAGATGCCGTGGTTCCTTCTGTGCCGCGGCCGGATCTCCCATGACTCCCCCTTCAGACCTCCTGCGTACGACGGGAGAATTATCACCACAAGGACCGGCGCGCCGAAGGCTTCGAAGCACGCCGGGGTCACGGAATACGAAGCGGATCGGGGGTGTTCGTCATGCGCGAGATATGCGTCATCGGCGGAAACCGGTATTTCGGAAAGCGTCTGACAGCCCGGCTGCTGGCCGCGGGAGACCGGGTCACCGTGATCAACCGGGGGTCGTCGGCACCGCCCGCGGGGGCAATTCATCTCGTCGCGGACCGCAATGACGAGAAGTCCCTGGAGAACGCTCTGGGTTCGCGGACGTTCGACGTCGTGATCGACCAGGTCTGCTACACGCCACTGCAGGCCGGGATCGCGCGGCGCGTCTTCGCGGACCGCACCCGGCGCTATGTGATGACGTCGACCGTGGAGGTGTACGAGTACGAGGACTCGGCGGACCTCGTGGGCGAGGACGCCGTGGATCCCCGTACCGTCGCCGTCGACCTCACGCTGCCCTGGGACGACCCGGAGTTCCTGGAGTCGCATTACGGCGAGGGCAAGCGGCAGGCCGAGGCGGTCCTCGCGGCCGGTCCCGCCTTCCCGTACGTGGCCGTCCGTGTCGCCCATGTGCTGGGCGGCGACGACGACTTCACCGGGCGCCTCGACCACTACGCGGACCGCATCCGCACGGGCGATCCGATCGCCGTGCCCGCTGTGAACCGCCCGGCGACCTACGTCCATGTCGAGGAGATCGCGGACTTCCTCGTCTGGGTGGCGGGCCAGGAGTTCACCGGCCCGGTGAACGCCGCCTCCCACGGGGTGCTCACCACCGAGGAGCTGTGCGCGGCGGTGGCCGTCCACGTCCCCGGGGGCAGGACCGTCTTCCGGAGCGTCGAGGTCGGGGAGGTCTCCCCGTTCTCGTTCGCCCGTTCCTACGGCATGGACAACTCCCGGGCCACGAAGCTCGGTTTCACCTTCGGCGGGTCGGACGAATGGCTGCCGCGCGCGGTCGCCGAGACACTCGGAAAGGAGAACGGCTGACATGCGCCATCGCACTCTGGGAGAGGTGAGCGTCGGCGCGATCGGCCTCGGCGCGATGCCCCTGTCCATCGAGGGCCGCCCGGACGAGGCGCGGGCCCTGGCCACGGTGCACGCCGCCCTGGACGCGGGCGTGACCCTGCTCGACACGGCCGACTCCTACCACCTGCCCGGTGCCGAACCCGGTCACAACGAGCGGTTGGTGGCCCGCGCGCTGGCGACGTACGGCGGCGACACGGGCGACGTGCTGGTGACCACGAAGGGCGGACGCGGCAGACCGGCCGACGGCAGCTGGACGGTGACGGGCTCGCCGCGCCGGCTGAAGTCGGCCGCGCGGGACTCGCTGAAGCGGCTCGGGGTGGACGCGATCGGCCTCTACCAGCTGCACAAACCCGACCCGTCCGTGCCGTTCGAGGAGTCCGTCGGCGCCCTGCGCGAACTCCTCGACGAGGGCACGATCCGGCTGGCCGGCATCTCCAACACCACCACCGCTCAGATCCACGCGGCCCACGCGCTCCTCGGCGACCGGCTGGTCTCGGTGCAGAACCAGTACTCGCCCGCGGTCCGGGACGGTGAGGACGCGCTGCGGCTCTGCGCCGAGCTGGGCATCGCCTTCCTGCCCTGGAGCCCGCTGGGCGGGATCTCGCGCAGCTCCTTGGACGGCCCGCCCACGGCGCGGTCCGCGGCGGGCGCCGCACCGGGCAGCGGGCCGGAGTCCGGCCCCTTCGGGGCCTTCCACGCGGTGGCCCGCGAACGCGGGGTCAGCCCGCAGCAGATCTGTCTGGCCTGGCTGCTGGCGCGGTCGCCGACCGTGATCCCGATCCCGGGAGCGAGCCGCCCCGAGACCATCCGGGACTCGGCCGCGGCGGCCGACCTGGTCCTGACCCCGCAGGAGCTGGCCCGCCTCGACGCGCCGACGGGCCGATAGGGCCCGCCAGGACGCCGGCGCGCGCCGCCCGGCCGCTCGCCCCCGGACGGTCTCGACGGTGCAGGTAAGGATGCGGCGGCCCCGTGCCCGCGCGAGGGCTCGGGGCGCGCCGCGACGGGACGGCCCGGGGCCGCTACGTGTGGGCGGCTTCGAGGCCCGCCGACTCCTCCACCTCCAGCAGTGAGGCGCTGTGCCGCTCCGCCTCGAACGCCCGGTGGCCGCCGCGCAGTCCGAACAGCCGCTTGGCGAGGGCGATGTAGAGCACCGCGAGGATGTTGAGGACCAGCGTGGTGATCTTCAACCAGCTGACGTGCTCGGTGAGTTCGTAGATCTCCAGCGGGAGGAAGGCGGCGGTGGCGACGACCGTGAGGTATTCCGCCCAGCGCTTGGCGTACCAGAGGCCGACCGCCTCGACGAGCTCGATCGCGGCGTACACCAGGAGCAGCACGGCCACGAGCAACAGGGTGGAGTGCCGGTAGCCGAAGGTCTTCTGGACGGTGCCGACCACGGGTGAGTGGTCGAGGTCGTAGTGGAAGTGCCGGAAGACCGGACGGAAGACGTCGAGGTACTCGTCGAAGAGCCGGCGCACCGCGTCCTGGCTGTTGCTGAACTTCCACACGGCCGCCGCGACCAGCACGATGAACACCCCGCGCACGGCCCGCTCGACGGCGAGGAAGCGCAGGATGAACAGGTCGCGCAGGACCTTGCCGCGCGGTACGAGCGGCGCCTCGTCGGCGGGCCCGGAGCCGTGCGGGTCGCCGAGCGCGAAGTCGCCGCAGCGCAGACAGCGCCAGGCCTCGCCGAGGCCCGTCTCGGCGCGCAGCCGCTCGCGCAGGGCTCGCTCGTCGGGGGCGTACGTGACATGACCGCGCCGGGCGCAGGTGCGCCGGTCCCAGTCGATATTCATGCTCCGTGTCCTTTGCCGAACGTGCCGTGCCGTGCCGGTCCGACCGGCACGGCACGGTGATGCATGTCCTACGAGACGGCGGCCCCCGGGGTCACGGTTCCGAACGGATGTTCAAGAAAGGGTCAGCGACGGGCTCCGGTCGCCGGCTGGGGCGTGCCCTTCTCCTCGGCCGCCCTGTCGGGGGCGTCCCGCGCGGCACCGTCCTCGCCCTCGGCTTCGGCCTCGGCTTCGAGGCCCTCGGCCTCCTTCCGGGGCAGGAGGAAGGCGACGAGCACCGTGCCCACGCCCAGGATCACCGCTCCGACGAGGCTGGTGTGTGCCACCGCGTCCGAGAAGGACGAGCCCACCGCGTCCGTCATCTGCCGTGCGCCCTCGGCGAGTTCGCCGGCCTGGGCCTTCAGTTGCGCGGCCTGCTCGGGACTGCCCGCGCGAGCGGCCTGTTCACCGGCCCGGCGGGCCTTGTCTCCGATGCCCTGGGCGACGGCGTATCCGGCGCCGACCGAATCCTGCGCGGTGGACAGGGCGTTCGCCGGGAGCTTGCTGCCCGCCGTCGCGTCCGACAGGTGCGAGGAGTACGCACTCGACAGGACCGAGCCGAGGATGGCGATGCCGAGCGAGCCGCCGAGTTCCAGCGAGGTGTCGTTGACCGCGCCGCCGACACCCAGATCGGACTCGGGGAACGCGCCCATGATGGCGTCCGTGCAGGGCGACAGGGCGAGGCCGATCGCGAGTCCCAGTACGACGAGGGGCAGGACGAGATCGCCGTACGACGATGCCGCGTCGACCCGGGTGAGCAGGGCGAGCGCCGCGGTGCCGCCGACCATGCCCGCGGTCACCGTGATCTTCATGCCGACACGCGGGGTGAGGCAGCCGGTGAGCGCCGAGCCGACGAAGACGGCTCCGGCGAGCGGCAGCATGCGCACCCCGGTGTCCAGCGCGTCGTGGCCGAGGACGAACTGGAGGTGCTGGGTGAGGTAGTAGAAGGCGCCGAAGACGGCCAGGAAGAAGAGCGCGACGGCGAGGTTCGAGCCCGCGAAGCCGCGATGGGCGAACCGGCGCACGTCGACCACCGGCCGCGGGTGGCGCAGTTCCCACACCACGAACAGCGTGAGGCCGACGCCCGCGACGACCGCGGCGGTGACGGCGTTGACGCCCCAGCCGAAGTGCGGGCCCTCGATGATCATGTAGACCAGCGAGCCGATCCAGACCACCGACAGCAGGCCGCCCACGTGGTCGATGCGGTGCTGGTGCGCCGCCTTGGACGGCGGGACGAGGACGAGGGCGCCGACGATCGCGACCGCGGCGATCGGCACGTTGATGAGGAACGTGGACGACCAGCCGTGATGCTCCAGAAGCGCTCCGGCGACCAGCGGGCCCGCCGCGATGGCGAGTCCGGCGGTGGCGGTCCACAGGGTGATCGCCTTGGCCCGTTCCGCGCGCGGGAAGGTCGCGGCGAGCAGGGAGAGGGTCGCGGGCATGATCAGCGCGGCTCCGACACCCATCACCGCGCGGGTCGCGATCACTCCGGTGGAGCCGTCGACGAGCGACCCGGCGACGGCGCCGCCCCCGAAGACGACGAGCCCGAGGACGAGGGCGCCGCGGCGGCTGTACTTGTCGCCGATCGCACCGAGCAGCAGCATCAGCGCGGCGTACGGGACGGTGTAGCCGTCGATCACCCATTGCAGATCAGCGCTGGACAGGCCCAGATCCCGGGTCATGTCGGGTGCCGCGACCGTGAGGGCGGTGTTCGCCATCACGATGATCAGCAGGCTCAGGCAGAGCACCAGGAGCGCCCACCAGCGCCGGGCGTAGGGACGCTCCGTCCTCTCGACGGGTTCGTTCATGACCAGACGCATGGGTACGGGTCGCCCTTCCTCGGTCGACGCGCACGACGGTCGGCCGGCGCGGCGCGTGTACAACGAGATCTAATTGCACAGCACTGTGCATTTGCTCAACGATGTGCAATGTACGGCGTTGCACAGAGCTGTGCAAATCAAGGAGGTGGAGGCCTTGACGCCCGAGCACGGGAGGGGCGGCGCACGACGGACGGGGCAGGTGAAGGGCAGGCAGAATGACAGTCATGACCACGGGTAACCTCAGTCGCGCGGACGTGAACCGCCGCCGCATCCTCGATGTCGCCCTCGCCGAGCTGCTGCGCGACCCCGACGCGTCCATGGACCAGATCGCGCGGGCCGCGGGCGTCGTACGGCGCACGGTGTACGGGCACTTCCAGAACCGTGAAGCCCTGATCAGCGACCTCGTCGACGAAGCGGTGGACTCGGTGGCGGCGGCACACGCGGCCGGCCGCGAAGGCGTCACCGACCCGGCCGAGTCGCTCGTCCGCTCCACGCTCGCCGTCTGGGAGATCGCCGACCGCTACCGGCTGCTCGTCGCGCTCGCCCAGCGCAGCGTCACCATGCAGGGCATCCGGGACCGCCTCACCCCCGTCCGCGAATCCTGCGCGGACATCCTGCAGCGGGGCCTCGACCAGGGCGTCTTCGAGTCGCCGCTGCCGCCGTACGCACTGGCCTACGTGCACGAACAGACACTGTTCGCCCTGATGGAGGCGGTGAACGACGGACTGCTGCCCACGCAGGAGGCGGGCCGCTCCGCCGCGGTCACCATCCTGACCACGGCCGGCGTACCCGCCTCGCGCGCCACCGAGCTGGTGGCCGAACTGAGCCCCTGACACACAGGGCGGCCGGGTCCACGGGGGAAGAACCCGGCCGCTCGGCGACCTCGGGGGCGTACCCGATCGGGCGGACGCCCCCGTCGGCAGGGCGCGCCCCGTTCAGGAAGGCACGCCCTGTTCGCGGAAGTCCTACGCCTTCGCCAGCTCCTTCTCGCCGCCCTGCTCGGGCAGCTCGCTCCGGCCGGTGCTGTCGTCGTCCAGCAACGTCCGCTCGTCGAAGGGAAGTTCACCGGCGAGGACACGGTTGACGCGGTCCTTGTCGACCTCGCCGGTCCAGGTGCCGATGAGCAGCGTCGCCACCGCGTTGCCCGCGAAGTTGGTGACGGCGCGGGCCTCGCTCATGAAGCGGTCGATGCCGATGATCAGGCCGACACCGTCCACCAGGGCGGGCTTGTGCGACTGGAGACCGCTGGCCAGGACGGCGATGCCGGAGCCCGAGACGCCGGCCGCGCCCTTGGAGGCGACCATCATGAAGAGCAGCAGCCCGATCTGCTGGCCGATGCTCATCGGCTGGTCCATCGCGTCGGCGATGAACAGCGAGGCCATCGTCAGGTAGATCATCGTGCCGTCGAGATTGAAGGAGTAACCGGTCGGCACGGTGATGCCGACGACGGGGCGGCTGACGCCCAGGTGCTCCATCTTCGCGATGAGCCGTGGCAGCGCGGACTCGGACGACGAGGTGGACACGATCAGCAGGAACTCACGGCCCAGGTACTTGAGCAGCTGGAAGAGGCTGACCCTGGCCACCAGCTTCGTCAGCGTGCCCAGCACGATCACGACGAAGAGGAAGCAGGTGATGTAGAAGCCGAACATGATGGTGGCCAGCGCCTTGAGCGCGTCCATGCCGGTCTCGCCGATGACCGCGGCCATCGCGCCGAAGGCGCCGACGGGCGCCGCCCACATGATCATGCCGAGGACGCGGAAGACCAGCTTCTGGATGTGCTCGACGCCCCGCAGCACCGGCTCGCCCTGGCGCCCCATGGCCTGCAGGGCGAAGCCGACGAGCAGCGCGACGAGCAGCGTCTGGAGCACCTGGCCCTCGGTGAAGGCCGACACGAACGTGGTCGGAATGATCCCGAGCAGGAAGTCGACCGGCCCCTCGGCGGCGGCCTCGGCCTGGGTGTGCCCGACGCCCTTCACGGCCTCGGTCAGGTGCATCCCGCTGCCCGGGTGGACGATGTTGCCCACGACCAGGCCGATGGCCAGCGCCACGAAGGACATGGCGATGAAGTAGCCGAGCGCGAGCCCGCCGACCTTGCCGACCCTGGCGGCCTTCCGTACCGAGCCGACGCCGAGCACGATCGTGCAGAAGATGATCGGCGAGATCATCATCTTGATCAGGTTGACGAAGCCCGTGCCGAGCGGCTTGAGCTCCACGGCGAAGTCCGGCGCGGCGAACCCGACGGCGATGCCGAGGCCCACCGCGGCGATCACGGCGATGTAGAGGTAGTGCGTGCGGTCCCGCTTCGCAGCGGGTGCGTCAGGTGCCGTTGGGGATGTACTGGCCACGGCTGCCCTCCTTGACGACGTCGTCGGCATCATCCGGCGTGCGGCTCACGTCCGGCGGAACCCGGCGTGCGGCTCACGTCCGGGGAATCCGGGAGGCGTGGACTCCCGGGCGATGCGGTGACTATCTCCCGGCCTGTGAGGGCGGTCACCCTTCCGTTCATTGAGTTCACGCTCACAGGGCGAGGCAGACTGACGGCATGCGTTTCCTCCGTGCCCCGCGCCCCCGCAGCCTGGCGGGGCAGCTCTTCGCGATGCAGGCCGTGCTGATCGCGGTGCTGGTCGCCGGGTACGCGCTTTTCACCTATGTCAGCGACCGCAGCCAGGCCGAGGAGTCGGCGGGCCGGCAGGCCATGGGCGTGGCGCGCTCCGTCGCGGACGCGCCCTCGGTGCACGAGGCGATCCGCACCGAGGACCCCTCGAAGGACCTCCAGCCGTTCGCGCTGCGGGTGCAGCGGCACTCCGGTGTCGACTTCGTCACGATCATGGACCCGCGGGGCATCCGCTGGACCCACCCCGACGAGAACCGGATAGGCCAGCACTTTCTCGGCCACACCGGTCCCGCGCTGGCGGGCCGGTCCTTCACCGAGACCTACACGGGCACGCTCGGCCCGTCCGTCCGCGCCGTCACCCCGATCCGGGACGACGGCCGCATCGTGGGGCTCGTCAGCGCCGGCATCAAGGTCGAGGCGATCACCAAGCGGGTCCAGGACCAGGTCACCGCCCTCGTCGGGGTCGCGGCGGGTGCCCTGGCCCTCGGCGGCATCGGCACGTACGTCATCAACGCCCGGCTGCGCCGCTCCACCCATGGCATGAACGCCGCCGAGCTCAGCCGCATGCACGACTACCACCAGGCCGCGCTGCACGCCGTGCGCGAGGGACTGCTGATGCTGGACGGGCAGTTCCGGGTGGCTCTGATGAACGACGGCGGGCGGGAACTGCTCGGCGTGAGTGACGACGCGGTCGGCCGTTCGGTGGCGGACCTCGGGCTGCCCGCCCCGCTGACCGGGGCGCTGCTGTCCGCGCAGCCGCGCGTCGACGAGGTCCACCTGACCGCGTCCCGTGTGCTGGTCGTCAACACGTCCCCGGTCTCCGGTGGTGAGCGCCGTGGCACGGTGGTCACCCTGCGCGACGTGACCGAGCTCCAGGCGCTGACGGGCGAGCTCGACTCGGAGCGCGGCTTCACCCAGGCTCTGCGGTCCCAGGCGCACGAGGCCGCGAACCGCCTGCACACCGTGGTGTCCCTCATCGAGCTGGGCCGTGCCGATGAGGCCGTCGACTTCGCCACGGCGGAGCTGGAGCTGGCGCAGGCGCTGACCGACCAGGTGGTGGCGGCGGTCAGTGAGCCGGTCCTCGCGGCGCTGCTGCTCGGCAAGGCGGCGCAGGCGAACGAACGAGGTGTGGAGCTGGTGGTGTCCGACGACAGCGCCATCGACGACGGTCTGCTCCCGGACTCCCTGCCTTCCCGGGATCTGGTGACCGTCCTGGGCAATCTGATCGACAACGCGGTGGACGCGGCGCAGGGGACGACCGGCGCGCGCGTCACGGTCACGGCGTTCACCGACGAGTCCGTGCTGGTGATGCGGGTCGCCGACACCGGTGCCGGGGTGGATCCGGCGCACACCGAACAGCTCTTCCAGCGCGGCTGGACCACGAAGCCGGCGGGGCCGGGCGGACGCGGTCTGGGGCTGGCGCTGGTGCGGCAGACCGTGGAGCGTCACGCGGGCAGGCTGACGGTGCGCGAGGCGGCCGGGGGCGGGGCGGAGTTCGAGGTGCGGCTGCCGTTGCCCGCGGTGCCGTCGGCCGAACGCTCCATGATGTCGACCGTGCCCGGGCCCGCGCGGCCAGAAGCCGTCCAGCCCGCTCTGCCCGGAGGCGACGCATGACCGACCCGATCCGCGTGCTCGTCGTCGAGGACGACCCGGTCGCCGCCGACGCGCACGTCATGTACGTCGGGCGGGTGCCCGGGTTCACCGCGGTCGGCAAGGCCCGCACGGGCGCGGAGGCCCGCCGCGCGCTGGACCGCACACCGGTGGACCTGCTGCTCCTCGATCTGCATCTGCCGGACGTGCACGGGCTGCAACTGGCCCGCTCGCTGCGCGCCGCCGGTCACCACGCGGACGTGATAGCGGTGACGTCCGCCAGGGACCTGGCCGTCGTGCGCGAGGGGGTGTCGCTCGGTGTCGTGCAGTACGTGCTGAAGCCGTTCACCTTCGCCACCCTGCGCGACCGGCTGGTCCGTTACGCCGAGTTCCGCGCGGCGGCCGGCGAGGCGAGCGGCCAGGACGAGGTGGACCGCGCCCTGGCCACGCTGCGCGCTCCCGGTCCGGCCGCGCTCCCCAAGGGACTGAGCGCCCCGACCCTGGAACGCGTCTCCGTCGTCCTGCGGGACTGCGCCGACGGCCTGACGGCGGCCGGGGTCGCCGAGGCCGTCGGCATCTCCCGGATCACGGCCCGGCGCTATCTGGAGCACCTGGTCGAGGCCGGGCGGGCGGCACGTGCTCCGCAGTACGGACAGGTGGGGCGGCCGGAGCTGCAGTACCGCTGGGTCAAGAGCTGACCCGGCGGCGGGTTCAGCCGTCGGGGAGGACGACCGCCCGGCCGTTGACCTCGCCCGCGTGCGGGCGCTCGTAGGCGCGGGGGGCCTCGTCGAGGGAGTACGTCTCGGTGTGGACGCAGACGGCACCGGCACGCGCGGGGTCCAGGACCTCGATCGGTTCGCCGCGGGAACCCCGGTAGGGCGCGCCGACGGACTCCTCGAAAGGGCAGGGCTCCGAAGCCGACCGGCGGTGCGCCGCCGATGCCCACGACGCCGATGTCGCCCTCGACGGCGACGGCCCCGGCGGTCCGCAGGGTCGGCGCCGCGCCGACGAAGTCGGACACCGCCTGTGCGCCGGCCGACGGCCGTCAACTCGCAGAAGGTGGGCCCGCCGGCGCGGCGAAAGGTCGCGCGTACTGCACGACTTGGACGCCCAGACCCGCGACCGCCAGCGCCTCGGCCACCGACAGCACCACCAGCCCGGCGGAGACCTGACCGCTCGCCCAGTACACGACCAGCCCCGCGAGCGGCACGAGGCAGAACGCGAGCAGATCGACCCCGCACTGGATGGTCTTGCGCGACGTCCTGCGCGCGTCGCCGCGATGGGCCGTCTCCCACCTGAAGGCGGCCTCGGCGCCGGTGAGTTCGGCGAGCCGCGGCCCCAACTCGCCCCTGACGTAAGCACCGATCGCGGAGATCTTCTCGTCGTTGACCAGGTAGGTCCACCCGAGGACGACACAGACGGGCGGCAGCGCCAGCAGCATGGCCGGCTGTCCCGCCTGCGCGGACGCGGCGACGACGGCGGCCACCACCGCGAGCGTCACGTACAGCAGATTGTCCCGGAACCCGATCCGCGCCCGCTGCTCGTCCTTCACGCTCTGGTACTCGGCGAGCAGCAACTGCCCTCCGTTGACGCCCTGCTCAGACACGTACGTCTCCCCCTTCTCCTACGAGCACCAACACGCCCTCTGGGCAGACGACTTGGCAGTACCTTAAGAGTGTGCCGGAGACAGAACCCACCGTCGTGGTCCTCACCGCACTCCCGTCCGAGTACGAGGCCGTGCGCAGGCGGCTCTCGGACGCGGAGGAACTGGAACATCCCGCGGGGACGCGGGTGGAGCGGGGCCGGCTCGCCGACACCCCTTGGTACGTGGCCGTGGCGGAGCTGGGCGAGGGCGCCCTGAACGCGGCCGTGCTCACCGAGCGGATCGTGGCCTGGCTGCGCCCCGAGGCGCTGCTCTTCGTGGGCGTGGCAGGCGGCCTCAAGGACGACATCCGGATCGGCGACGTCGTGGTGGGCACGAAGGTGTACGGCATCCACGGCGGCAGACAGACCGACAAGGGCTTCCACGTCCGCCCCGAGGCCTGGCGTTCCTCCCACCGCCTGGAACAGGCCGCCCGGTTCGCCCTGCGCGGCAAGGTGCACCTGAAGCCGATCGCCGTCGGCGACGTCGTGCTGGCGGACGCGAAGTCGGACGTCGCCGAGCATCTCAGGACCCACTACAACGACGCCGCCGCCATCGAGATGGAGGGCTCGGGGGTCGCCCATGCGGCGCACCTCAGCGATCGGCTGGACGCGCTCGTGATCCGCGGGATCAGCGACTACGCGGACGTGGGGAAGGCGGCGGCCGACGCGTCGGGGTCGCAGCCGCGCGCCGCCGACGAGGCCGCGGCCGCGATGGTGGCGATCCTGCGCAAGCACCGGCCCCTGCACGACCGCACGGCCCGCCCGGGCACCCCGGACGACTCCGACTCCCGGGAGGGCCCCTTTCCTCCTTCCGAGTACGGCGGCGACCACCTCGACTTCCGGGGCGGCACGTTCCACGGGCCGTTCGTGGCGAAGTCGGTGGGAGGGAGAGCGCCGACGCCGCCGGCCTCCCGCGAACCGGGGGTGCCGGATCGCGGCACGGGGCATGCCCATGGTCCGGTTCCGGTCGCGACGGCCGACCTCCCTGCCGCTCCTGCCGGATTCACCGGCCGCGAAGGTATGGCCTGGTACCACGTAGGGCTGGCTCTGCAGGAGACGGGCCGGACCGAGGCGGCGATCGAGGCGTTCAGGAAAGACCTCGAGGTCTGCAGGGAATTCTCGGACTGGTACGGCGCGGGGCAGACTCTGAGCGCCCTCGGCAGGATCCATGGCACCGCGGGCCACACCGCCGAGGCGCGTATCGCCTGGCTCGACGCCGCCGAGGTATTCGATCGAGCGGGCGCTTCACCCCAAGCCGCCCGAGCCCGAGCCTCCGCAAGGTCATTGACCTGACATACGCACACCTCCTAAGTTCACCGAGCAGACAACTCAGCTCGCCCGACAACGATGTCGGTCAGTAGGAGGTCGTGCCCGTGCGCCCCACCGCCGCCCCACTTCTGCTCGCGACAGTGCTCGCCGCCACCACACTCACCGCATGCGGATCCGGGTCGGGGAGTGACCCCGACACCGTGAAGATCTCCTTCAAACAGTCGACCGACAACTCGGTCCGGGTGATGGACACCTACCTGGCCGACATGAAGAAGCAGTTCGAGAAGGCCAACCCCGGCAAGAAGGTCGAGCTCGTCCCGATCAAGGCCCCGGACTCGGAGTACTACACCAAGCTCCAGCAGATGCTGAGGTCGCCCAAGACGGCCCCCGACCTGGTCTACGAGGACACCTTCCTCATCAACTCCGACATCACGAGCGGGTACTTGAAGCCCCTCGACCCCTATCTCGACAAGTGGTCGGACTGGAGCCAGTTCATCGACACCGCGAAGTCGGCGGCGAAGGCGCAGGACGGGAAGACGTACGGCGTCCCGGACGGCACGGACACCCGCGGCCTCTGGTTCGACAAGGGGATATTCAAGAAGGCGGGCCTGCCCGAGGACTGGCAGCCGAAGACGTGGGACGACGTCCTCTCCGCCGCGCGCACCATCAAGAAGAAGGTCCCCGGCGTCACGCCAATGAACGTCTACACGGGCAAACCCGCCGGTGAGGCCGCCACCATGCAGGGCTTCGAGATGCTGCTGTACGGGACGGGCGACGGACAGTCCGACCCTCTGTACGACTCCGCCTCGAAGAAGTGGATCGCCTCCGGCCAGGCCTTCAAGGACTCCCTCGGCTTCGTGGAGACGGTCTACAAGGAGAAGCTCGGCCTCGACGTCCCCGACGCCCTGGACCCCAACATCCAGACCCGGATCCGCGGCGAGCTGCTGCCCGAGGGCAAGCTCGGCATCAACCTCGACGGCAGCTGGCTCCCGCAGGACTGGCTGAAGGGGGCCGGGCACGAATGGCCCGAGTGGTCCCAGAAGCTCGGCCTCGCCCCTATGCCCACCCAGCACGGCCAGGCACCGGGCAAGGTGAGCATGTCGGGCGGCTGGACCTGGTCGATCCCGGCCAAGGCGGCCAACCCCGACCTGGCGTTCAAGTTCATCGAGACGATGCAGACCAAGGCCAACGCCCAGAAGTGGTACATCGCCAACTCCGGTATCGCGGTGCGCAAGGACGTCGCCGCCGACCCCGCCTATGTACAGGCGCAACCTGGCATCAAGTTCTTCACCGACCTGGTCGCGAGCACGCACTACCGGCCCGCGTACCCGGCGTACCCGAAGGTCTCGACCGCCATCCAGGAGGCCATGGAGAGCGTCACCACGGGTGACGCTTCGGTCGACAAGGCGGCGAGCGGCTACGACGAGGAACTGAAGTCGGCCACCGACAACCAAGTGATCGAGAAGTGAGCGTCGGTACGCACACGGCGTCCCCGGTCGGCACGGTGGGCAAGACGTCCGCCCCCGTGCGCCGGGGAGGTCTCCTGCGCTCCCTGACCCGCGCCCTGCCGCTCGCCCCGGCCGTCGTCCTGCTGCTGCTCTTCCTCGCCGGCCCGATCGCCTACTGCGCGTACATCGCCTTCACCGACCTCCAGCTCACCGGCCAGGCCCAGTCGTCCTTCGTCGGCCTGGAGAACTTCCGTGCCGCGTTCCGCGACGACGCGTTCCGCAACGCCGTCTGGCTGACGCTGGTGTTCACGGTGGTGTCGTCACTGCTCGGCCAGAACACGCTTGGTCTGGCGCTCGCCTCGCTCATGCAGCGTGCGTCCAAGCCCGTCCGCACCGTGGTCGGCGGGATCGTCATCACGGCCTGGGTGCTGCCGGAGGTGGTTGCGGGATTCCTGCTGTACGCCTTCTTCCGCCGTGAGGGGACGCTGAACGCCATCCTCGACTGGCTCCATCTCCCCACCCAGAACTGGATGTTCACCCTGCCGATCCTCGCCGTGTCCTTCGCCAACGTGTGGCGCGGAACGGCCTTCTCGATGCTGGTCTACTCGGCCGCCCTGAACGAGATCCCGAAGGAGATCACGGAGGCCGCCGAGGTCGACGGGGCCGGCGGCTGGCGGCGCCTGTGGCACATCACCCTGCCGATGATCCGTCGCTCCATCGGCACCAACCTGATGCTCAACACCCTGCAGACGCTGTCCGTCTTCGGGCTGATCTGGGTGATGACGCGCGGCGGCCCGGGCAACCGCAGCCAGACCCTCCCGCTGTTCATGTACGAGCAGGCCTTCCAGAAGAGCATGATCGGGTACGGGACTGCGGTGGCGCTGCTGCTCCTGGTGGTGGGCTCGCTGTTCTCGCTGGTCTACATGCGCCTGCTGCGGACGGAGGTGTGAGATGGCCGTACTGACACGCGGGACGACGCTCAAGTCGCGTCCCACCGGACGGGGTGTGACCCTGAAGTCGCGCCGGACGGGCAGGAGGCTGGCCGCGGACGCCGGGCTCCTCGTCGTGGCGGCGGCGTTCTCGCTGCCGCTGGCCTGGGTGGTCCTGTCCTCG
This sequence comes from Streptomyces sp. 142MFCol3.1, assembly GCF_000424945.1. NCBI lineage: Bacteria > Bacillati > Actinomycetota > Actinomycetes > Kitasatosporales > Streptomycetaceae > Streptomyces > Streptomyces sp. 142MFCol3.1. Next base: position 83,775 of record NZ_AUKV01000028.1, on the reverse strand, counting down.
CTGGACGCGCACGCCGATCTGCGGGTGAAGGCGCCGGACGGCCTCACCCTGTCCAACTTCGACGCCGTCCTGAAACCGGACATCACCTTCACCCCCCTGCTCAACAGCCTGATCCTGTGCGGCGGAGGCACCCTGCTCACGGTGGTGTGCGCGGCGCTGGCGGCCTATCCGCTGTCCCGCTTCCGCTCGCGCCTGAACCGCCCGTTCCTCCTGACGATCCTCTTCGCGACGAGCCTGCCGATCACGGCGATCATGGTTCCGGTGTACGCGCTGTTCGTGCAGGTGAATCTGATCGACACCATGCAGGGCACGATCTACTTCTTCGCCGCCTCCCAACTGCCCTTCGCCATTTGGCTGATGAAGAACTTCATGGACGGGGTGCCGAAGGAGCTGGAGGAGGCGGCCTGGACGGACGGGGCGTCCTCCCTCCAGTCCCTGGTGCGCATCGTGCTGCCGCTGATGGGGCCGGGAGTGGCCGTCGTGACGGTCTTCTCCTTCGTCATGATGTGGGGGAACTTCTTCGTCCCCTTCATGCTGCTGCTGACACCGGACCAGATGCCGGCGTCCGTGAGCATCAACGAGTTCTTCGGCAACCGCGGCATGGTGGTGTACGGGCAGCTGGCGGCGTTCTCGATCATCTACTCAACGCCGGTCCTTCTCCTGTACGTACTGGTCGCGCGCCGCCTCGGCGGAGGATTCGCGCTGGGGGGTGCGGTCAAGGGCTGAGACGCCCGGCAGGTCCGGGAGCAGCAGACGGGGCGCGTGCGGGTATCCCCAGCCGAACTCTGCCGGTGCGGGCGGTGCGGGCACCGGCACCTCGGCCTCGGCGAGAGCCCGCGCGGCCCGGTCGGGGGCGTCGGCCTCGGTGAAGGCCCGGGCGGCTCGGAGCCAGCAGTCGCGCGCCTGGTGGGGGGCGCCGGCGGCTCCCTGGGCCCACGCGAGGTTCTCCAGTGCCCGGCCGGTCCGGTACCAGTCCTCGAACTCCTGGTAGATCCCCACGGCACTGCGGTACGACTCGATCGCCTCCCGTACGCGTCCCGCCTGCATCAGCGCGCTGCCGAGGTTGTTGCAGGCGATGCCCTCGCGGTGGCGGTCACCGGTCGCCCTGAACAGTCCCTGGCTCCGGGTGTGGGCGTTGATGGCCGCCTCCGCGCGGCCGTCCTGGGCCAGCGCGAGACCGAGGGTGGTCCAGGCGATCGCCTCGCGGTGCCGGTCCCCGGCCGTGAGCTGGTACAGCGCGAGCGCGTTGTTGAGCGCGTCGATCGCGTCCGCGGGACGGCCCTCGTCGCGCAGGGCCGCGCCGAGACTGCTCAAGGCGATCGCCTCGCCGTGCCGGTCGCCGGCCAGCTGATAGCGCTGCCGGGCGTGGGTGAGGGCCTCGATGGCGTCCGCCGTCCGGCCCGCGCCGCCGAGGGCGTTGCCCAGATTGCTCCAGGCGGCGGCCTCGCTGCGGTGTTCCCCGGCGTGTTCCGCGGCCTGCTGGGCGGCGCTGCTCACCACGATCAGGTCGTCGAAGTGGCGCCGCCAGTCCAGGTAGACGGCCAGCAGTTCGGCCAGCCGTACCGCCGCGGCGGCGTACCGCTCCTCCTGCGCCCACTGCACGGCCGCCACCAGTGCGGACCGCTGCTCGTCCAGCCACTCCAGCGCTGCCGCCCGGTCGGCGAACAGCTCGGGCTCCGGCATGCCGTCCAGCCAGCGCAGCCGGGCGTCCGCGGCCTCCGTCCACCGGCAGAAGAACGCGAGCACCCGCGAGCGGGCCGCTTCCCCCTCCTCGGCGAGCACCGGGTCCCGCTTCACCACGTCGATCCCGAACGCCTTCACGAGGTCGTGCAGCCGCCATCGGCCGCGCTGGGTGCCCTGTTCGACGAGATGGGCGCGAGCCAGTGCCTCCAGGGTCCGCACCGGTGGGCTCTCGGCGCCGATCAGCGCGTTGACGACCTGTGTGGTGACTTCGGGTCCGGGTGCGAGCGCGAGCAGTCCGAGGAGGCGGGTCTGTTCGGGCGACAGCCGGCGGTAGGACAGTTCGAAGGCGGCGCGGACACTGCGCTCGCCGTCGTCGAGGGCGAGCGGATCCCGTAGTCCGGTCAGTTCGGCCGTGAGTTCAGCGATCGGCTTCGACCGGTCCAGTGCCAGGCGGGCGGCCGCGATCTGGAGGGCGAGCGGCAGGTGCTTGCAGAGGGAGGCGAGCTCCTCGGCGGCCGCGGCCTCCTGACGGATCCGGTGGTCGTGGGGATCCGCCAGCCTCAGGGCCCGGTCGAGGAGGTCGAACGAGGCCCCGGGCGTCAGCTCGTCCAGCGGCAGGAGTCTGGCCCCGTGCTGGGGCAGGCGTTCGCGGGAGGTCACCAGGAGGCGGTGGTTGACGCCGCCGCCGGGAAGGAGGAACCGAACCTGCTCCGACAGGCCGACGTTGTCGGCCAGGATCAGCATCGGGCCTCGCTCGCGGGCCCGCTCGGCCAGCGCCGAGCGGTACAGCGCGGCCCGCTCCTCCGCTCTGCTCGGGATGTGCTGGGACGCGGTGCCCAGGGCCCGCAGCAGAGCCTCCAGGGCCTGTTCGGCGCTGACGGATTCCTCGTTGTAGTCGTATCCGTGCAGGTCGACGAAGAGCACCCCGCCGGGAAACCAGCCCCGCTCGCACGCCTGGTGCGCCGCCTCTACCGCGAGCGCCGTCTTGCCGATGCCGCCGAGCCCCGACACGGCGGTGACGACGACCGTCGCGGGACCGCCGGACGCGGACGGGGCCAGCGCGTCCAGCAGCACCCGCAGCTCGCTGTCCCGGCCGGTGAAGCCGCCGACCCGCATGGGCAGCGCGTCCAGCGCGGTGGGCGCCGGCCCGTGCTCGTGGAATTCGGCCTTCGCCGTGAAAGGACCCGTGAAGTTCCCGCCCCGGAAGTCGAGATGGTCCCCGTCGTACTCGGTCATCGTGCTGTCCCCCGTACCGCCTCCGAACCTCGCCCCACATCACAGTACGCCGCGCCGGCCGACCCAACACCCGTGCTGGACAGGCGACTTGGCGATGCCGTATGGAGCGCGCCACGACGGAACCGCCGAGGCGGCACGGGCGGCCTTCGACCGTCCCGACGACGGCCGGAACCGTATGTTCCTACAATCCGTGATTGTGGCCGAACAGCCCGTAGTCACCGATGCACCGTACCCATACTTTGTGCGCGTGCAGCTACCGCAGGCCCATCAGCCCCCCCCCCCGCCCTTCAACGCCCCCGCCGCCCGCAGACTTCGGGCCGCACTCGGCATGGGGCCCGAGCACGTCGCCTACGGCATGCGGGCCTCGTACGGACTGCCGTACGTCACTCCGGACCTGGTCACGGCCTGGGAGCGTGGGATCGCCGCCCCGAGCTCGCCCGAACTCACCGCGCTCGCGGGGGTGCTGTGGTGCTCGCAGGGCGAACTCATCGGGGCGCCTCGCACCCTGCGCGAGCACCGGATCGCGCGCGGGCTGGCGCAGGATGACGTGGCCCGCGCGGCCGGTCTGGAACTTCTCGCGTACCAGCGGATGGAGGAGTCCGACGCGTGGCGCGGCAACGAGCGGCAGTCGACCGCGCTCGCCGGCATCCTCGAACTGTCGCTGCCCGACTTCATCACCGTGACAGGGCGCGGCGAAAAGCTCGCGGACCTGCTGCGCAGTGCCATGACGACACGCTGGCAGGCCTATGTGCGACCGGTCGGGAAGACGGTGCCGCTGGACCGGCACCTTCTGGAGGCCGTCCTGGAGAAGATGCACACGGACTATCAGGGGCAGGTGGTCGCCACCCTGAGCTGGGGCGGTGGTTCGGCCGCGGCCGACTCCAGCGAGTCGGGACGCGCCTTCCTCGACCGGATCGTCGATCGTTTCTGGACAATGGTCCGGAGCGCCACCGACTGACGCACACGCCCGCCGCCCCGTGACCGTGACAGCACCGGGCCCGCCGGAGCCGCGAAGTCCAGGACATCCGGCTCACGGCCACCGCTTCTCGGCTCCCGGTTCCCGGCTCAAGGCCCCGGCTCAAGGCCCCGGCTCCCGGCGATCAGAAGACCGACTCGGCCTCGTCCATCCGGTCCTTCGGCACGGTCTTCAGCTCGGTGATCGCCTCGGCGAGCGGCACCATCACGACCTCCGTGCCGCGCAGTGCCGTCATCCTGCCGAAGTCGCCCCGGTGCGCGGCCTCGACGGCGTGCCAGCCGAAGCGGGTGGCGAGCACACGGTCGTACGCGGTCGGCGTGCCACCGCGCTGGATGTGGCCGAGAATGACCGGCTTGGCCTCCTTGCCGAGGCGGCGCTCCAGCTCGCGGGCGAGGGCGGTGCCGATGCCCTGGAAGCGCTCGTGACCGAACTGGTCGATCTCGCCGTGGCCGTAGTCCATGGTGCCCTCGACGGGGTGGGCGCCCTCGGCGACGCAGACGACGGCGAACTTCTTGCCGCGCGAGAAGCGCTCCTCGACCATCGCCACCAGGTGGGCGGGGTCGAAGGCGCGCTCGGGCAGGCAGATCCCGTGGGCGCCGGCCGCCATGCCGGACTCCAGGGCGATCCAGCCGGCGTGCCGGCCCATGACCTCGACGACCATCACGCGCTGGTGCGACTCGGCGGTCGTCTTGAGCCGGTCCATGGCCTCCGTGGCCACGCCGACGGCGGTGTCGAAGCCGAAGGTGCGGTCCGTCGACGAGATGTCGTTGTCGATCGTCTTCGGTACGCCGACGACCGGCAGGCCGGCGTCCGCCAGCATGCGGGCGGCGGTCAGCGTGCCCTCTCCGCCGATCGGGATGAGGACGTCGATACCGAATTCGCGGGCCATGTCCTGCGCGTTGTCGCAGGCCTCGCGGAGCCGGTCGCGCTGCAGACGCGAGGAGCCGAGGATGGTGCCGCCGAGAGCGAGGATGCCGCCGACCGCGTCGAGGTCGAGGGTGCGGAAGCGGCCTTCGAGCAGGCCGGCGTAGCCGTCCTCGAAGCCGATGACCTCGTCGCCGAAGTTGGTGACCGCTCGGTGCACGACCGACCGGATCACTGCGTTCAGCCCTGGGCAGTCGCCGCCTGCGGTGAGAACTCCGATGCGCATCGTGCTGTGTCTCCTGCTCGCTGTTGATGCCGGTGAGCCGATCCGATTGTTTCACGGCTCCCCGGCAGCGTCGCTTCCGTCCCGTGCATCCCGGTCTGCACCTCGTGACCTCGGGTCCGGCGGGCGCCTTATCCAGCCGCGGGGGTATTGTCAAGAGGGTTCTGCTCACCTCAGCGGGCCATTTTTCCGCGCCGTAAAGCGGGCAGGGTCGCGAAGAGTACAGACCGCGAAGACCACGACGCCCCGAATGCACTGTCGGGATGAAACGGAGAGCACGCGTGACGCGCAGCGTGTACGTGACCGGAATCGACCGCGGTGACGGCCGCCAGGTCGTCGAGCTGGGGGTCATGGAGATCCTGACCCGCCAGGTCGACCGGGTGGGGGTGTTCCGTCCGCTTGTGCACGACGGTCCGGACCGGCTCTTCGAGCTGCTGCGCTCCCGCTACCGGCTGTCCCAGGACCCGGCGACGGTGTACGGCATGGACTATCACGAGGCGTCCGCGCTCCAGGCCGAGCAGGGCACCGACGAACTGGTGTCGACCCTCGTCGACCGTTTCCACGGCGTCGCCCGCGAGTACGACGTCGTCCTCGTCCTCGGCACCGACTTCGCAGCCACCCAGCTCCCCGACGAGCTGGCCCTGAACGCGCGGCTCGCCAACGAGTTCGCCGCCTCCGTGATCCCGGTCGTCGGCGGTCGCGGTCAGAACGCCGAGTCGGTCCGCGCCGAGACGCGCAACGCCTACCGCGCCTACGACGGGCTGGGCTGCGACGTGCTCGCCATGGTCGTGAACCGGGTGGCGCCGGAGGACCGCGCCGAGATCCTCGGACGGCTCGACTCCCGCCTGCCCGTGCCCTGTTACGTGCTGCCCGACGAACCCGCGCTCTCCGCGCCCACCGTCGCGCAGATCACCCATGCCCTGGGCGGCAAGGTGCTCCTCGGCGACGACGCCGGGCTGGCCCGCGACGCACTCGACTTCGTCTTCGGCGGCGCGATGCTGCCGATCTTCCTGCGCGCCCTGACTCCGGGCTGTCTCGTGGTCACCCCGGGCGACCGCGCCGACCTCGTCGTCGGCGCCCTCGCCGCGCACAGCGCCGGCACTCCCCCGATAGCCGGCGTGCTGCTCACCCTGAACGAGCGGCCCAGCGACGAGATCCTCACCCTGGCGGCACGTCTCGCGCCCGGCACCCCGGTCGTCTCGGTGCCCGGGACCTCCTTCCCGACCGCGGCGGAGCTCTTCTCCCTGGAGGGGAAGCTGAACGCCGCCACACCCCGCAAGGCGGAGACCGCACTCGGCCTCTTCGAGCGGTACGTGGACACGAGCGATCTGCTGAAGCGGGTCTCCGCCCCGAGCAGCGACCGGCTCACGCCGATGATGTTCGAGCACAAGCTGCTGGAGCAGGCCCGCTCCGACAAGCGGCGTGTCGTCCTCCCCGAGGGCACCGAGGAGCGGGTGCTGCACGCCGCCGAGGTGCTGCTGCGCCGCGGGGTGTGCGATCTGACCCTGCTCGGGCCCGTCGACCAGATCCGCAAGAAGGCCGCCGACCTCGGCATCGACCTAGGCGGATGCCAGATCGTCGACCCGCAGACCTCCGAGCTGCGGGACGCCTTCGCGATGAAGTACGCCCGGCTGCGGGCCCACAAGGGCGTCACCGTGGAGCTCGCGCACGACGTGGTCGCCGACGTGAACTACTTCGGCACGCTGATGGTCGAGGAGGGTCTCGCCGACGGCATGGTCTCCGGTTCGGTGCACTCCACGGCCGCCACCATCCGGCCCGCCTTCGAGATCATCAAGACGAAGGCGGACTCCAAGATCGTGTCGTCGGTCTTCTTCATGTGTCTCGCCGACAAGGTCCTGGTCTACGGGGACTGCGCGGTGAACCCCGACCCGAACGCCGAGCAGCTCAGCGACATCGCCATCCAGTCGGCGGCCACCGCCGAGCAGTTCGGTGTGGAGCCGAGGATCGCGATGCTGTCGTACTCGACGGGCACGTCCGGCTCCGGCGCCGACGTCGACAAGGTGCGCGAGGCGACCGAGCTGGTGCGGCTGCGCCGCGCCGATCTGAGCGTCGAGGGGCCGATCCAGTACGACGCCGCCGTCGAGCCGTCGGTCGCCGCGACGAAGCTGCCGGAGTCGGAGGTCGCCGGGCAGGCGTCCGTGCTGATCTTCCCGGACCTCAACACCGGCAACAACACCTACAAGGCCGTGCAGCGCTCGGCCGGCGCGATCGCCGTCGGGCCGGTCCTCCAGGGGCTGCGCAAGCCCGTCAACGACCTCTCCCGCGGCGCGCTCGTCCAGGACATCGTCAACACCGTCGCCATCACGGCGATCCAGGCCCAGACCCCCGACCAGAAGGCTTCCCAGCAGTGAGCTCCCATCCGTCGCCCACGACCGCCGCGTCCGGCGGGCCGCGCCCGGCCACCGGTGCCTCGCGCGTCCTCGTCCTCAACTCCGGCTCCTCGTCGGTGAAGTACCAGCTGCTCGACATGCGCGACAGCTCGCGGCTGGCGGTCGGCCTGGTGGAGCGGATCGGCGAGGAGACCTCCCGGCTCAAGCACACTCCGCTGACCGGCGGCCGGACCCGCGAGCAGGTCGGCCCCATCGCCGACCACGACGCCGCGCTGAAGGCCGTCGCCGCGGAGCTGGCCGCGGACGGGCTCGGCCTGGACTCCCCCGAGCTGGCCGCGATCGGTCACCGGGTGGTGCACGGCGGGCAGCGGTTCACCGAGCCGACGGTCATCGACGACGCCGTGCTCGCGGAGATCGAGCGGCTCATCCCGGTCGCGCCGCTGCACAATCCGGCGAACCTCACCGGCATCCGCACCGCCATGGCACTGCGCCCGGACCTGCCCCAGGTCGCCGTCTTCGACACCGCGTTCCACACGACGATGCCGGAGTCGGCGGCGCGCTACGCGATCGACGTGCAGACCGCCGACGCGCACCGTATCCGCCGGTACGGCTTCCACGGGACCTCGCACGCGTACGTGTCCCGCGAGACCGCGAGGCTGCTCGGCAAGGCGCCCGAGGACGTGAACGTCATCGTGCTACACCTGGGCAACGGCGCCTCCGCGTCGGCCGTGCGGGGCGGCAGGTGCGTCGACACCTCCATGGGGCTCACGCCGCTGGAGGGGCTCGTGATGGGTACGCGCTCCGGTGACGTGGATCCGGCCGTCATCTTCCATTTGCAGCGTGTTGGGGGGATGTGCACGGACGAGATCGACACTCTTCTCAACAAGAGGAGCGGTCTGATCGGTCTGTGCGGCGACAACGACATGCGGGAGATACGCCGCCGCGTCGACGAGGGCGACGAGCAGGCCCGCCTCGCCTTCGACATCTACATCCACCGCCTGAAGAAGTACATCGGCGCCTACTACGCGGTCCTCGGCCGGGTGGACGCCGTCTCCTTCACCGCCGGGGTCGGCGAGAACGCCGCGCCGGTGCGCGAGGCGGCCGTCGCCGGGCTGGAGCAGCTGGGCCTCGTGGTCGACGGCGACCTGAACGCGGTCCGCAGCGGTGAGCCGCGGCTCATCTCGCCGCGGGACGCCCGGGTCGCCGTCGCCGTGGTGCCGACGGACGAGGAACTGGAGATCGCCACACAGACGTATGCGCTGGTCGAAAAGAGCAGTGGGAGCGGCGCCGGACTCGTGGAGAGCAACGCCTGAGCGGCCGACCGCCCATTTGTATCTTCCGCCAGACGGAATATTCCGTAGCGAAACAAACCGATAGGATCGCCCCATGCGCCGTTCGAAAATCGTCTGTACTCTCGGCCCCGCGGTCGACTCCCAAGAGAAGCTGGTCGCGCTGATCGAGGCCGGCATGAATGTGGCCCGCTTCAACTTCAGCCACGGCACGCACGAGGAGCACCAGGGGCGGTACGACCGCGTCCGGGCCGCCTCGGCCGAGACCGGCAAGGCCATCGGGGTCCTCGCCGACCTCCAGGGCCCGAAGATCCGGCTGGAGACCTTCGCCGAGGGTCCCGTGGAGCTGGAGCGTGGTGACGAGTTCACCATCACCGTCGAGGACGTGCCCGGCGACAAGCACATCTGCGGCACGACCTACAAGGGCCTGCCCGGCGACGTGTCCAAGGGCGACCAGATCCTCATCAACGACGGCAACGTCGAGCTGCGGGTCGTCGAGGTCGACGGCACCCGGGTCAAGACGGTCGTCATCGAGGGCGGCGTGATCTCGGACCACAAGGGCATCAACCTGCCCGGCGCGGCCGTGAACGTGCCGGCGCTGTCCGAGAAGGACGTCGAGGACCTGCGCTTCGCGCTGCGGATGGGCTGCGACATGGTGGCCCTGTCCTTCGTGCGCGACGCCAACGACGTCAACGACGTCCACAAGGTGATGGACGAGGAGGGCCGCCGGGTCCCCGTCATCGCCAAGGTGGAGAAGCCGCAGGCGGTCGAGAACATGGAGGGCGTCGTCGCCGCGTTCGACGCGGTGATGGTGGCCCGTGGCGACCTGGCGGTGGAGTACCCGCTGGAGAAGGTCCCGATGGTGCAGAAGCGCCTCGTGGAGATGTGCCGCCGCAACGCCAAGCCGGTGATCGTCGCGACCCAGATGATGGAGTCGATGATCACCAACTCGCGTCCGACGCGCGCCGAGGCCTCCGACGTGGCCAACGCGATCCTGGACGGCGCGGACGCGGTCATGCTGTCGGCGGAGTCGAGCGTGGGCGCGTACCCGATCGAGACCGTGAAGACGATGTCGAAGATCGTCGTCGCGGCCGAGGAGGAGCTCCTGGCCAAGGGCCTCCAGCCGCTCGTGCCGGGCAAGAAGCCGCGCACGCAGGGCGGTTCGGTCGCCCGCGCCGCGTGCGAGATCGCGGACTTCCTCGGCGGCAGGGGCCTGGTGGCCTTCACCAAGTCCGGTGACACGGCCCGCCGGCTGTCCCGCTACCGCGCGACCCAGCCCATCCTCGCCTTCACCACGGACGAGGGCACCCGCAACCAGCTCACGCTGAGCTGGGGAGTCGAGTCGCACATCGTGCCGTTCGTGCAGAGCACCGACGAGATGGTCGACCTCGTGGACCAGCAGCTGCAGCGGCTCAAGCGGTTCAACGACGGCGACATCGTCGTGATGACCGCCGGCTCGCCGCCCGGCGTCCCCGGCACCACCAACATGGTCCGGGTGCACCACCTGGGCGAGGGCGGCCACCACGGCTGACCGCCGGGCCCCGTACACCGCTGAGGGCGCCCCCTGTGACAGGGGGCGCCCTCAGCGTCTTCTGCGGCTCCCGGAAGGGCTCTCGGCGGTGCTCAGTCGGTCGTGTACTGGTGCAGCCCCGGCACGGTCAGCGTGCCGCCGAACTGGCCCGCCTGCACGACCTTCACCTTGGTGAAGTAGATGAGCGGGATGTTCAGCGGCGGCGGGTTGTCCGGGTCGAACGTGATCGGGATCAGACCGAGCAGGTTTCCGGAGATGCTCTCCGTGTACATGATCGTCTTGCCGTCGCGGATGGTGGACGTCGAGCCCTTGGCGGCCTGCACGTGGTAGGTCTTGCCGGACTGCTTGTCGTTCACCGTCTGGTGCAGGTCCCCGATGTCCGTGCCGTCGGAGATGACGTACTTCAGGACCCTCTTGGTGCTGCCGTTGGCCGTCTTCACCTTGACGATGCCCTTGTAGTCGGCACCCTTGAGCAGCAGCGAACTGGCGTTCAGGTACCAGGGGTCGTCCGGCAGGGCCACCGGGTTATCGACACCGCCCTCGTCGTCGGTCGCGACCGGGCAGTCCGAGGCGTCGGTGCTCTCGCTCGCGGACGGGCTGGGCGAGGCGGTCGCCGCGTCGGCGGCCTCCTGGACCTTCTCCGTGGCGTCCGAAGCGGCCTTGGAGGCCGTGTCGGTGGTGTCCTTCACGGTGTCCTCGACCGTCTTGGTGACCTTGTCGGTCGTGTCCTTGACGGTGTCCGAGACGCTCTTGTCGTCCGACGCGGAGGAGTCCGTGCTCTCGCTCGCCGACGCGGACGGCGTGGGGGTGGGGCTCGCCGTGTCGTCGGGCGTGAGGAGGTCCTCGAGGGCGTCGCCGACACCCAGCGGGTCGAGCGGGTTCTTGCTGCTCTCGGACGCGGACGGGGCCGGCGTGGACGCGGCTCCGTCCGAGGAGCTCTGCGAGGTGCTCGCGGAGGACGAGGAGGCGGACGGCGTCGGCTCGGCCTGGTCGTCGGAACCTGAATCCGACGAAGAGGTCGTGTCCGAGGAGTCCGAACTCGACGAGGGCTCCGGTGTCGCCTTGTCCGCGGACTCGCTCGCGCTCGGCGAGGCGGAGGGCGACGCCGTATCCGACGCGTCCTTGCCGTCCTCGGAGCCCGTCACGGCCTCGACGCACTTCTGGTACTCGTCGGCCGTCAGGCTCTTCGCGGTCGGGTGGTCCTCGGCCTGGGCCAGCGTGGGGGTGAGGCCCATTCCCATGAGGACAGCCGTGGGCATGGCCGCCAGGGCGATCGCCTTGCCGGCCGGCATGTGGAACCTGGTGAACAGCGGCTTCCTTGGGGCCGCGTGGCGCGGCCCGGTTCTCACACGGGACTCGTCCACCTCAGTCCCGTGGGTCACCTCGTCAGCCGGCACTGTGCCTCCCGTTCGCCCCGTTGGTCGGGCTCGTTCCTGACAGATCGTTCGGCTCACCCACACCGTTCGCGGCGATCGCGGGCTCGGCGTCGAGGCCCTCCGGGCCGTCCCCCTTGGCGAGGGAGGCCGACGCGGGCCGCTCCTCGGCGGCAGGTGCGCCCGGGGCCCAGGAGACCGCCATCGCGCCGCCGATCATGGCGAACAGAAAGCCGATCAGGAAGCCGCCCAGGTTGGCCACCGGGATGGACACCAGGGCCAGCAGGATCGCCGCCACACCAGCGAAGGTGCGGACGTGCTTCTGGAACCAGAGGCTGATGCCCAGCACGACGAGCAGAACGCCGATGATCAGGGAGCCCGCGCCGGCGGTGGTGGCCATCGCGAGCGTGAGGTGACCGATCTGGAGGTTCGCGTACGGGAAGTAGGCGATCGGGAAACCGCCGAGCAGGACGAACAGGCCGGCCCAGAAGGGACGATCGCCCCTCCAGGTACGGAAGTTCCGCCGGAAGACCCGGAGGTAGTGCTCGTCGTGTCCGGGCGCGGCAGGGGTCTCGGCGCTCATGGAAAACAGCTCCCTGGAACAGCTTTGCTGTGAGAAGTACGCGTGAGTGGTCCGCGTACGGCGGTGCGGAGCGGGGCGGGCGAGGCTGCCGGAGCCTCCTCACCCGCCCCAGGGAGTGCCTAGTAGCACTCCTTGACGCCCTTGGACAGCGACATCTTCAGGCCGCTGAGCTTGAACGTGCCGGCGGTGGTCGCCCACGCCGTCTGCTTGACGTCGGTCAGCGTGGCCGAGTCGGCCTGCTGAGCGAAGCCGTAGGGGTTCGCCGTGTCGCCCTTGGCAATGCCCGGACCCTTGCTGGCGTCCTTGGCCGCAACACCGATGTCGATGCCGCGGAACGTCGCGTTGGCCTCGAGGTCCTCGACGTCGATGTACAGGTTCTCGGCCTCGACCGGGGTGTCGCCACCGCCGGCCTTGAGCACGAGGCTGACGGACCCGAGCAGCGGGATGTCCGGGGTGACCACGGACTGGCACATGCCCTTGATCGTCGCGGACTTGAACGCCGAGACGGCGACGGGGTGAGCCGTCTTCTTGCCGTCCAGGGTGTAGCCCGAGTCGATGGCTCCGTACTGCGAGAAGCCGGTACCGTCGAGTCTGTCCGCCGTCACCTTGAACGACTGACCGGAAACGCTGAACGACGCGGCGAGAGCACCCTGCGCGAGGGCGACACCTATCGCTGCCGTGGCGGCCACGCTGGGCACCATCACGACTGCGAACCGCTTCCATCTGGTCCCGCCACGCACCTGGGACTCCATATTTCCTCCTTCTCGGACGTACATCTCCTGGCCCTGACTGCCCCGAAGTCGGCGGCTCAGCCGGGCAGGGATGGGAGAAGTGCTACGTCCTCGGGAAGGAGAGCGCCCGTACTCGGAGGTGCGTACAGCACCCGAATCACCGGCGATCACCCCCGAGCGACAACCACTGGTCGCGCCTGACACACATCACGCACAACCTGCTGGACAGGCTCCGCCGAACGGCAGAGACCCCCCTGTCCAAGAGCCGGCGCCACTGCCGTCGGCTCTACTCGGTGGGGACCCAGAAAATCCGTTGACCCGATTGGTTGTCGGGGTACGGGAATGGACCGAGCGTCGCCGATCGTGGTGCATTCTCGCCGCCCGCACAAGGGGGTTCGTTACTCGCTAGTAACGGCCGGATAACCGAACAACGACCCGTCGGTATCGGGCGGCGACGCAGGGTGGCATCAGGTGGGGTGACACAACGGTTGATTAGTGGACGGAATCCGACAGACCAACAGCCCTGACTTACTCCAAGTAACAGCGGCCGCGTTTACCAAGATTTGGTAAAGCGCGGCCACGTGTCGACCTGTCGGCCAATCTTTCACCTGGGCATCACAAGCCCCGGCGTTTAGAGACAGGTCAGAACAGAGCCCTGGCCAACGCCCGGCGCGCCGCCACGACCCGCGGATCGTCGGCCCCGACCACCTCGAACAGTTCGAGCAGCCGCAGCCGTACGGCGTCACGGTCGTCGCCCGCCGTGCGCTGCACCGTGTCGATCAGCCGCCCGAAGGCGTCCTCCACGTGCCCGCCCACCAGGTCCAGGTCGGCGGCGGCGATCTGCGCCCGCACGTCGCCGGGCTTGTCGGCGGCGTCCTTGCGCACCTGTTGCGGGTCGACGCTCTGCACGCGCTGGAGCAATTCGGCCTGAGCGAGACCCAGTTTGGCCTCCATGTTGGCCGGGTCGTCGCTCAGCACGTTCTTGTACGCCTGGACGGCACCCGCCAAGTCGCCCGCGTCCAGGGCCTGCACGGCGGCTTCGAGGAGCGCGTCGTACGGGCCGGCAGGCACCTCGGGCGCGGCCTGGGCCTCGCCCGGCGCGGCGTCCGGGTCGACCGTCAGACCGGTGAGCCCGAAGCGCTGTTCGGCGACCTGGACGAGCTGGTCGAGGGTCCCCCGGATCTGCGCCTCGCCGGCGGCTCCCTGGAAGAGCGGCAGGGCCTGTCCCGCGACCACCGCGAAGACGGCCGGGATCCCCTGGATCCCGAACTGCTGCATCAGCATCTGGTTGGCGTCGACGTCGATCTTGGCCAGGACGAAGCGTCCGGCGTACTCGAGGGCCAGGCGTTCGAGCAGCGGGCTCAGTTGCTTGCACGGCTCGCACCACTCGGCCCAGAAGTCGATGACGACGGGAACCTCGGTGGACCGCTGCAGGACATCGCGCTCGAAGCCCGCCTCGTCGACGTCGATGACGAGGCTGGCGGGGGACACGGCCCCTGTTCCGCCGCCCTGCCTGGCCGCTTCGGCGCGCGCCTGCTCCGCCTTCGTCTTGGCCTCCTGGGCCGCCTTCACCGCGGCGAGGTCGACGACTCCGCTCATGGACATGTTCCGTGGCTGCATGAGTACATCCTCCCCCTTCCGCGCGCACGTGTGAAAAACGTGGTGAAAGCCAGACCTGTTACGTCTCGATCGCGTCCGCTCGGCGCCGGGTCCCCACCTGGCGTCAGTGGCGTGCTGGTGTGTCACTGTGGTTGTCGCTCGTGCGTGATCATGCTGCACACGCTTTCGCTACGAGTCGTAGCGTAACTGTCCCCCGGCGCCGCCGTGCACCTTCCTCCGGTGATCTCCCTCACGGCTTCACACAACCGCCGGATTCGGCCATCGAGATTGCCGGATATGGTCACCGACATGCAGAGTCGCACTTCAGCCCCTCGTACGGGGCGCCCGCGCAGCGCCGCCGCGGACGCCGCGATCCTGGAGGCGACGCGCGCGGCCCTGGTCGAACTGGGCTGGTCCAAGATGACGTTGGGGGACGTGGCGACGCGCGCGGGGGTCGCCAAGACGACGCTCTACCGCCGCTGGGCCGGCAAGAACGAGCTCGTGGTCGACGCGGTGGCGGTCCTCTTCGACGAGCTGGAACTCCCCGACCGGGGCAGTCTGGCCGCCGACATCGAGGGCGTCGTGCTCCAGTTCGCGGCGATCCTGGACCGCCCTGAGACGAAGACCGCGCTGATGGCGGTGGTGGCCGAGTCCACCCGCGACGAACCCCTGCGCGAGCGCATCCGCACCTCGATCGTGGATCGCCAGAAGCGGCTGGTTCTGGAGGGGCGCGCCCGCGCCACCGCACGCGGGGAACTACCCCCGGAGACCGACGCGGCCACCGCCGCCCGCACGGCCGACCTGATCTTCGACGTGGTCGCGGGTGCCGTGGTGCACCGCACCCTCGTCAGCGCGGAGCCCGCTGACGAGGAGTGGGTGCACAGCTTCACCCGGGTGCTGCTGCTGGGTCTCGCGGGCGCCTCGGCCCAGCCCTGACGACCTGCCCGGAGACGGAGCAGGGGTGGCCGCGGCCGAGCGAACGGCCCCCGGCCACCCCGGTGAAGAGAACCCCCGGCCGGGCCGGGGAGCGGAAAGAGGGTCAGAAGCCCGCCGGCTCCGTGTAGATGCCCCACTCGTCCCGCAGGACGTCGCAGATCTCGCCCAGCGTGGCCTCCGCCCGGACGGCCTCCAGCATGGGGGCGATCATGTTCGACCCGTCGCGCGCGGCCACGAGCATCGCGTCCAGCGCCCCGCGCACGGCCACCTCGTCGCGTGCGGCCTTGCGCCCGCCGAGCACGCGCACCTGCTCCCGCTCCACCTCGTGGCTGACCCGGAGGATCTCCAGGTCGCCGGTGACGGAGCCGTGGTGGACGTTGACGCCGACGACGCGCTTGTCGCCCTTCTCCAGGGCCCGCTGGTACTGGAAGGCCGACTCGGCGATCTCGCCGGTGAACCAGCCGTCCTCGATGCCCCGCAGGATTCCGGAGGTGATCGGTCCGATGGGGTGCTGCCCGTCGGGGTGCGCCCGCAGGCCCCGCTCCTTGATCTGCTCGAAGATCTTCTCGGCGTCGGCCTCGATCCGGTCGGTGAGCTGCTCGACGTACCAGGAACCGCCCAGCGGGTCGGCCACGTTGGCGACGCCGGTCTCCTCCATCAGCACCTGCTGCGTGCGCAGGGCGATCTCGGCGGCCTGCTCGGACGGCAGGGCGAGGGTCTCGTCGAGGGCGTTGGTGTGCAGCGAGTTGGTCCCGCCGAGCACCGCCGCGAGCGCCTCCACGGCCGTGCGCACCACGTTGTTGTACGGCTGCTGGGCGGTCAGCGAGACTCCGGCCGTCTGCGTGTGGAAACGCAGCCACTGCGCCTTCTCCGACTTCGCGCCGTACACGTCGCGCATCCAGCGGGCCCAGATGCGCCGGGCCGCACGGAACTTGGCGATCTCCTCGAAGAAGTCGACGTGCGCGTCGAAGAAGAAGCTGAGGCCCGGGGCGAAGACGTCCACGTCGAGACCGCGGGACAGGCCCAGCTCGACGTACCCGAAGCCGTCGGCCAGCGTGTAGGCCAGCTCCTGCGCGGCCGTGGCCCCCGCCTCCCGGATGTGGTAGCCGGAGACGGAGAGGGGCTTGTACGCGGGGATCGAGGAGGCGCAGTGCTCCATGAGGTCCCCGATGAGGCGCAGGTGCGGCTCGGGCTGGAAGAGCCACTCCTTCTGCGCGATGTACTCCTTGAAGATGTCGGTCTGCAGGGTGCCGTTCAGGACGGCCGGGTCGATGCCCTGCCGCTCGGCCGCGACCAGGTACATGCAGAAGACCGGGACGGCCGGTCCGCTGATGGTCATCGACGTCGTGACGTCGCCCAGCGGGATGTCCTTGAACAGGACCTCCATGTCCGCGGCCGAGTCGATCGCGACACCGCAGTGCCCGACCTCGCCGAGCGAGCGCGGGTCGTCGGAGTCGCGGCCCATGAGCGTGGGCATGTCGAAGGCCACGGACAGGCCTCCGCCGCCGTTGGCCAGGATCATCTTGTAGCGCTCGTTGGTCTGCTCGGCGTTGCCGAACCCGGCGAACTGCCGGATGGTCCACGTACGCCCTCGGTAGCCGGTCGGATAGAGACCGCGGGTGAAGGGATACTCACCGGGCCATCCGATCCGCTCGAAGCCCTCATATGTGTCCCCGGGCCGGGGACCGTACACCGGCTCCACGGGGTCGCCGGAGAGCGTGGTGAAGTCGGCCTCGCGCTTGCGCGAGGCGTCGTAGCGGGCCTGCCAGCGGCGGCGGCCTTCCTCGATGGCGTCAGCGTCCATGTCTTCGAATTTACTAGGACGTCCTAGTAAATGTCGATGGGGAACCGCCGTACGGTGTCGTACGGCGGTGTGAACTATGCCTCGGCGACCGCGGGAGCGGCGTCCGCGACCCTCGACTCCAGCTCGCGCGAGATCCTGCGCTCCACGAAGAAGGCGGCCGTGGGGATCGTCCCCGCCAGCAGCACCCACAGCTGCTTGCCGACCGGCCACTTCGCCTTGGAGCCGAGATCGAAGGCGAAGACCAGGTAGACGACGTAGAGCCAGCCGTGGGCGATACCGACGACGCGCGTGAAGTCCGCGGCACCGTCCATGTCGAGCACGTACTTGGCGATCACACCGAGGGTCAGCAGGACCAGCAGCACACCGGTGACGTAGGCCATCACGCGGTACCTGGTCAGCACGCTCTTCTTCATGGGTACGAGCGTAACCACCCCATTTGCGCGATCTTCGCGCGCCCCCGCCCCCGTCCACCGGACGTGTGCCCCGCCACGCGCCCGCGGCGCCGTGCGTGCCGCCGCGGTCCCGTTGCCGTACGCATCGGCGGGGCCCTGCCCGTCCGCGGCGCCGAGCGCGCCGCGCGGTCCTACTCGTCCGCGAAGTCGTGCGCCGCGACCCGCAGCGGCCGCAGCATCGCGAAGATCTCCGCGCACTCCTCCGCGTCGTACACCCCGAGGCCGAAGTCCATCGCCATCAGGTCGCGGGTGGCCGCGTCACAGACCTCACGGCCCTTCGCGGTGATGGAGGCGAGCGTGCCACGCCCGTCGTTGGGGTTGGGCCGCTTGTCGACGAGCCCGGACCGCACCAGCCGGTCCACGGTGTTCGTGACGGACGTCGGGTGCACCATCAGCCGCTCGCCGATCTTGGACATCGGCAGCTCGCCCGCCTTGGAGAAGGTGAGCAGCACCAGCGCCTCGTACCGCGCGAAGGTCAGTTCGTACGGCTTGACGACGGCGTCCACCTCGGCGAGCAGGATCTGGTGCGCGCGCATGATCGACGTGATCGCGGCCATGGACGGAACCGATCCCCAGCGCTGCTTCCAGTGTTCGTCGGCGCGGGCGATCGGATCGAAGGCAAGACTGAGGGGCTTCGGCACGCCAAAGACCTTACCGGCCGGTCACATCGTGGTCAGCCCCGTCTCGCCTTTCGGTCGCCGGCCCCGGTCCGACGGGGATTCCGCCCTCTCCGGCACGGGCCGCCGCCCCCTCGTCCGCGCTCCGCGCCCGCCCCGATTCCGCCCGTCGCGCCTCCACCGCCAGCAGGACGCAGCAGACGGTGCCCAGCACACCCGCGCCCGCGACGGCCGCCCGCACCCCGGCGAACTCCGCGGCCACCCCCGCCAGCGCCATCCCGAGCCCCTGGACGGTCATCAGCCCCGCCGTGTTCAGGGTCATGGCCCGCCCTCGCAGCTCCTCCGGAACGGCCCGCACGAACCACTGGTCGAGGCCGAGCGTGTACGCCGACCCGGCACCCGCGAGCAGCAGCAGGACCAGTGACCAGCCGAGTCCGGGCCGCAGGGCGTAGCCCACGTAGGGAAGCAGGGTGACGCAGACCAGCGGGAGGGCGAGCCGGGTGCGGGTGGCCGGCCGCAGCCTCGCTCCGGCGTACAGCTCCCCCGCGATCGTGCCGACCGGCAGCGCGCACATCAGCAGGCCGAGCCCGGCCGGACCGGCGCTCAGCCCGTCGGCGTACGGAGCGGCCAGCGCCTCGGGCGCCACAGCGAACATCGGTGGCACCCAGAACAGCAGGAGCAGCGCGCGCACACGCCGGTCGGCGAGCACGAGCCGGGTGCCGCGCAGCGAGTCCCGCACCAGGGCCCCCGGCTGCCGGGCCCGCGCCGGGCGCCGCCGGGTGCCCAGACGCAGCAGTGCGGCGGACGCCAGGAACGTGCACACGGTGACGACGAGGGCGTGCCGCGGCGTGACGACGGTCAGCAGCAGCCCGCCGGCCGCGAAACCGGCGAGCAGCGCGCTCTGCGAGACGATCCGCAGCAGGGAACGGCCGAGCACGAACAGGTCTCCGTCGCCGAGCACGTCGGCGAGGGTCGCCGTCCGCGTCCCCTGGAAGACCGGCGAGATCACGGCGAGCGCGCACCGCATCGCGAGCAGTACGGCCGTGGGCGCGCCCGGCGTCACCATCACGGCCACGCACCCCGCGCACAGCAGGTCGCACACCACCAGCACCCGCCGGGCCGGGAAACGGTCGGCGACGCCCGCGAGGAGGGTTCCGCCGACGAGGTACGGCAGGAAGCCGAGCGCGAAGGTGAGGGAGCTCAGCAACGGGGAGCCCGTCAGGTCGTAGACCAGGACCGACAGGGCGATCTCGCTGACCACGAGCCCGAGCAGCGACAGGGCGTGCGCGGCGAAGACGGCCCTGAACTCCCGTACCGCGAGGACACGGCCGTAGCCCGTGACGTCGGAGTCGGGGTTCGCGGCGGACGGCACCGGGGTGCCCGCCGGTCCTGCCCGCCCCGTTCCCCCGGTGTCCCGCGCTTCCGCGTCCCGTGCTTCTCGCATGGGCAGCAGCGTGCCCGTACGTCGGCGGGACCCGTAGAGTTTCGGCGTCAGCCGAATCTTCGAGATCCCGCGCGGGAGGCGCCGTGCCGTCCCTGCTGCGCTTCGGGGAGGACGACCTCCTCAACTGCCGCTTCGCGGTGTCCCCGCTGTGGGAGACCCTGGAGGCGGTGCGGACCCTGAACCGTCCCGCACGCCACGGCTACCACGCGCACTGGCTGCGCCGGATCCGTGCCGTGGCGGCGGCGCTCGACCTCGCGCCCCTGTGGATGCTCATGCCGCACCGCGGCTACACGCCCGACTGGCTCGGCCGGCCGCCGATCGGCCCGGCCGCCGGCTTCGAGGAGGAGATCGCCGCGGTCCGCGCGGCGGACCCCGGGGCGGCCCGCGAGGAGACCGCACGGTCGCTCGAGGACACCCCCGGCGCCCTCGCGTCCGCCCGCGGACGGACCTTGCTGGAGGACCCGGTCCGCATGGTCGGGGAACTGGCCGACCTGGTGGAGGAGGCCTGGCACACCCTTCTCGAACCGGACTGGCCGCGGCTGCGGGCCCTGCTGGAGGCGGACGTCTCGTTCCACTCACGGCGGCTCGCGGAGGTCGGACTCGGCGGGCTGCTGCCGGAGATCGACCCGCGGTTCGGCTGGCGCGCCCGGACGCTGGCCGTCGAGTGGAAGGGGCTCCACGAACGGGACCTCGCGGGGCAGGGGCTCGTCCTGATGCCCAGCGTCTTCATCTGGCCCGACGTGGTCAGCTCCTACGACCCGCCCTGGCAGCCCACACTCGTCTATCCGGCGCGGGGCATCGGCGGTCTGTGGGCCGAACCGTCGGACCGGGCGCCCGACCCGCTCGTACGGCTGCTCGGGCGGGGGCGGGCCGCCGTCCTCACCGCACTGACCGAGCCCGCCACCACGACGGTCCTGGCGCGGCGTCTCGGGCTCGCGCCGTCCTCCGTGTCGGCCCACCTCGCGACGCTCCGCGACGCGGGCCTGCTCACCTCCCGCCGCTACGGCCACCAGGTCCTCTACGAGCACACACCCCTGGGCCTGGCGCTGGCGGCCGGAGCGGGGTGACCGCGGGGGCTCCGCACCCATGGCGCCGGCCGGGGCACGCCCGGCCTGCGCCGGCCCCCGGACACGAAGAAACCCCGGCCCGGCGGCCGGGGTTCGACAAGGGAATCGGTACGTAAGATCCAGTGGGCGCGGGCCTATGCGGACAGGTGCCGCTCCACCGTCTCCACCTTGGAGATCAGACCGTCCGTGACGCCGGGGCGGATGTCCGCCTTGAGGACGACCGAGACGCGCGGCGCGCGTTCCTCGACCACGGCGACGGCGCGCTTGACGACGTCCATCACTTCGTCCCACTCGCCCACGACGGAGGTGAACATCGCGTCGGTGCGGTTCGGCAGACCCGACTCCCGGACGACCCGGACGGCGTCGGCGACGTACTCCCCCACGTCCTCGCCGACACCCAGCGGCGTCACGGAGAAGGCGACGATCATGCGTTCACGATCCCTTCCTTGCGGGCGCGCGACGCGATCACCGCGTCCTCGGCCTCCCGCTTGAGCTTGCGCTCGGCGAAGAAGCCGCCGGTCGGCAGGACGGAGAGGACGAAGTAGAAGATGCCGGTCCCCGCGCTCCACCTGGCGCGGTTCCAGGCGTCCGCCCAGAAGATCACGTACAGGATGAACAGGACACCGTGGAGGGCTCCCATGACGGGCACCGCGTTGAAGTCCGTGGTCCGCTTGAGCACCGAGCAGACGAGCAGCAGCAGGAAGGAGACGGCCTCGGGGGCCGAGACCAGGCGGAGGCGGCGGAGGGCGGAGGCGGTCTTTATGTCCACGGTTCACCTTCGGTGAGAGATTCGCTGTCGACTTGATCGTCGCGTGGGGGTCGTACGGGCGGCGCCGGGGCTCGCTTTGTGAACGCAAGCACAAGCGTCGGTCCATTGTGGCACCCGCGCCCCGGCCGCCCCGGCAGGGGGGTGTCGGGGTGTCCTCGGGGTCGGGATCCTCCCCGGGGACCTGTCGGCCGTCCCACCCTGCGGCTACCTTCACACCGTGGCGATGTTCCGACTTCAAGGCAGCAAGGTGCTGGCCGTCGACATGACCGGGGACGCCGTGAAGGCGAAGAACGGCTCGATGGTCGCGTACGACGGCCAGATGGCCTTCAAGAAGCTGAGCGGGGGCGGTGAGGGCGTACGGGGGATGGTGACCCGGCGCCTCACCGGCGAGCAGATGACGGTGATGGAGGTGAAGGGGCACGGGACCTGCTGGTTCGCGGACCGGGCCGCCGAGATCAACCTCGTGAATCTCCAGGGGGACAAGCTGTACGTGGAGTCCAGCAATCTGCTCGCGACCGACGCGGGGCTGCGCACCGGCACGACCTTCACCGGGCTGCGCGGCGCCTCGCAGGGCAACGGGCTGTTCACGACCACAGTCGAGGGGCACGGGCAGGCGGCGATCACGTCGGACGGCCCGGCGGTGGTGCTGCGGGTGAGCTCCCAGTACCCGCTGACGGTCGACCCGGGCGCGTACATCGCGCACCAGGGCAATGTGCGGCAGTCGTTCCAGTCCGGCGTGACGTTCCGCACACTGCTCGGCGAGGGCGGCGGCGAGGCGTTCCAGATCCGCTTCGAGGGCGACGGTCTGGTCTATGTGCAGCCCAGTGAGCGCAACACGATCGCGGGGGACGTGTGAGATGCCGTTCCGTGAGGTGAACTCGAAGATGGTCGAGGCCACGGTGCTGCCGGGCCAGCGGATGTTCAGTCAGCGCGGCGCGATGCTCGCCTACCGCGGCGAGGTCTCCTTCACCCCCAACGTCCAGGGCGGTCAGGGCGGTGTGATGTCGATGATCGGCCGCCGCCTGGCGAACGAGGCGACGCCGCTCATGACGGTGGAGGGCTCGGGCACCGTGCTCTTCGGACACGGCGGCCACCACGTCCAGGTGATCGAGCTCACCGGAGACACCCTGTACGTGGAGGCGGACCGGCTGCTCGCCTTCGACGGCACGCTCCAGCAGGGGACGATGTTCCTCGGCTCGCAGGGCGGCGTCATGGGCATGGTGCGCGGCCAGGTCACCGGCCAGGGCCTGTTCACGACGACGCTCAAGGGGCACGGCGCGGTCGCCGTCATGGCGCACGGCGGCGTCTTCGAGGTCCCGATCACCCCGCAGCGCCCGGTGCACGTGGACCCGCAGGCGTACGTGGCGCACCACGGGGACGTGCGCAACAAGCTGTCGACGGCGCTGGGCTGGCGCGACATGGTCGGACGCGGCTCGGGCGAGGCCTTCCAGCTGGAGCTGAGCGGCAACGGCGCGGTGTACGTCCAGGCCTCGGAGGAGAAGCTGTGAGCGCGTACGGGACCCCGGGCGGCCCGGTCATCCACGACCCGATGACCCTGCCGGTCGACGACAACGTGAACAACTACACCTTCTGCGTGGAGCTCAAGGGGAGCCAGTGGTTCCTCCAGAAGGGGAAGATGATCGCCTACTACGGCTCGATGGAGTTCAACGGCGTCGGGCACGGCCGGCTGGACCGTCTGGTGCGAACGTCGTTCCATTCGCCTCTGCACGCGAGCGACTGGGTCGTGGCGGAGGGCTCGGGCAAGATGCTCCTCGCCGACCGGGCCTTCGACGTGAATTCGTACGACCTCGACGAGGGCAACCTGACCATTCGCTCGGGCAACCTGCTCGCTTTTCAGCCAAGTCTTGCCCTCAAACAGTCGATCGTGCCGGGCTTTCTGACCCTGATCGGAACCGGAAAGTTCGTGGCCGCGTCAAACGGTCCGGTGGTGTTCATGGAACCCCCGATCAGGGTGGACCCGCAGGCCCTGGTCGGCTGGGCCGACTGCCCGTCCCCCTGCCACCATTACGACCACGGGTACATGACAGGTGTAATGGGCGGTCTACGTGCGATGACGGGCCTCGGCGGGGCCTCCGGAGAGGAGCACCAGTTCGAGTTCGTCGGGGCCGGCACGGTGCTGCTCCAGTCCACCGAAACCCTGATGCCCGAGCAGGCCACGGGGGCGGTTCCGCAGCAGGCGGGAGTGCCGGGTGCGGGCGGGGTATCGGGGCAGCACGGGGCGCAAGCCGGCGCACCGCGCCTTCCCGGACAGCTGGGGGACCTCCAGCGTCGCTTCGGGCTGTGAGCGGTAGTCTGCGGAGTGTGACATCGAACGCGTGCGCACCGTCACACCACCCTCACTAGTTCGCCTTTCAACATTTTAGGTAGACTTCATTCATGGAGACCGAGACGGCCACGCGCTGGCTGACCGATGCGGAGCAGTGCGCCTGGCGCACCCACCTGGAGGTCAACAGGCTGTTGACGTACCAGCTCGAGAGGGACCTCCAGCCGTTCGGGCTGACGATGAACGACTACGAGATCCTGGTGAACCTCTCCGAGTCGGAGGGCGTACGGATGCGGATGAGCGACCTCGCGTCCGCGACCCTCCAGTCCAAGAGCCGACTCTCGCACCAGATCACCCGTATGGAGAACGCGGACCTGGTGCGCCGCGAGAACTGCGAGTCCGACCGCCGGGGACTTTATGCCGTCCTGACCCCGCACGGCATGGAGACGATGAAGAAGGTCGCGCCCCATCATGTGGCGTCCGTGCGCAAGCACTTCATCGACCTGCTGTCCCCCGAGGCGCTGGAAGACCTCCACAAGTCGCTGCGGCCGATCGCCGAGCACCTGCGCGGACAGCGCGGAAAGCCCTGACGAAGCGGGCGGGCGGCGGGAACACCGTCCCGCCGCCCGCCGCTTCTCATCGGGACGAGGACTCCGCCGAGCCGCCTTTCACGGAAGACGGCGCCGCCCCCTCCGGGTCCGACGGCGCACCGGAGGGCACGGCGGGCCGAGAGCGCCGGCCGCGGCCCGGCTCCGCCTCCCCTTCGTTCTCCGGGCCCATGAGGGGCCCCGCCCCCTCCGCCGTGGCCCCGCCACCCCAGCCGGAGACCAGCGCGGCAAGCAGCGCCACGGCCCCCGAGACCGCGAAGCACACACTCAGCGGCAGCCGCCCGACCAGCAGGCCGATCGCCGCCGTACCTCCCGAACTGCCCGCGTTCACGGCCGTGTTGACCCAGGCTCCCGCCTGGGTCCGGGAACCCTCCGGAGCCGTCTCGTCCGCCAGCAGATACGCCGTGGTGAGCGCCGGAGCCACGAAGAAGCCCGCGCAGGCCACCGCGGCCGCCAGCGTACCGAGGCCGGGGGCGAGTCCGGCGGCGGCCAGGGCCAGGCCCAGTCCGACGGCCAGCAGCGGCAGCCGGACGCGGGCGCTGGTACGCCAGTCGACGGCGCCGTTCAGCAGGCCGCCGACCGCGCTGCCTGCCGACAGCGCCGCGAGCACCCAGGCGACCACGTCGTCGCCATGGTGCCGTTCCCCGGCGAAGGCCAGGACCAGCAGGTCGACCGCGCCGAGGGACAGTCCGACCCCGGCGGCGACGACGACGGGCCGCACCAGCGCCCGCGCGGCACTCGGCCGGGCGACGCCGCGCCCGGGCTCGCGCACACCGGACGGCCGTACGCCGCGGACGGCCGGCGACGCGACGAACGCGAGCGTCCCGGCGCCCACCAGCAGCCCGCTGAGCGCGATGCCGGCCGCCGGGGGCGCGATCTGCACCAGCGCGCCGACCAGCAGCGGGCCGGAGACGAACAGCACTTCCTCAGCGACACCGTCCAGGCTGTAGGCGCGCTGCAACAGCAGCCGGTCGCCGACGAGTTCGCCCCAGACCGCGCGCATCGTGGGGCCGAGCGGAGGTGTGCAGGAACCCGCCGCGACCGCGACGGCGCCGAGCACCACCGGGGGCGCCCCGGGCCGCCAGCTCGCCGCCGCGAGCGTGCCGAGGAGCGCGGCGTAGAGCAGGGCCATGGGGAGCAGCGCGGCGCGCGGACCGTGCCGGTCGACCAGGGCCGCGCGCGCCGGGGACAGGAAGACGCTGGTGGCGCCGAACAGCGCCATCACCGTGCCGGCGACGGTGTACGACCCTGTGGCCCGGGTCACGGCCAGCATCACTGAGAGGGAGACGATCCCGTACGACAGGCGGCCCAGCAGGGCGGCGCCGAAGGTACGGCGGGCGTACGGGATACGCAGCACGGCGGCGTACGAGGGCCGTCCGGTGGAAGGCGTGGACATGCTCGTGATTCCTCTGTCGAGGCGAAAAGGGGGACACCGAGGGGCCGCGACGGCGCAGCACGCGTGCTGCCGACCGATCGCGGGCCTGGGTGGGCCCTACGCACAGAGGAGGAACATGCGCCCTAACTTAACAGCGGACACAACGAGTTGACCACCAGCCCCAACGCCCATCGATCGCCGGACGGCTGTTCTCAGCCCGACCGGCGCATGAGGACCAGACCGCCCAGACCCATCCCGGGGGCCTGAAGCCACCGCACACACCCAGCCCGACCGGCGCTTGAGGACGAGGCCGCCCAGGCCGATCCAGGGGTCTGGGGGCGGAGCCCGCAGGGACAGAGGACGAGGCCGCCCAGGCCGATCCGGGGTCTGGGGGCGGAGCCCGCAGGGACAAGGGGCGGGCAGGGGCGGAGGGGGCGAAACACGTCGGCCCCGGCGGTCGCTGGGCAGCGGTCTCCGGGGCCGGGTCAGGAACAGAGCAGGAGGGGTCAGCCCTCCCACGCAGGAGGGGTCACCCCGCGGGCGGCCCTCCGCGCGGGAAGAGGTCAGCCCTCGGTGAGCCCCTCCACAAGCGTGTCCGCGGCCCGGTACGGGTCGAGCTCCCCCGCCACGATCCGCTCCGCGAGCGCCCCGAGCCGCCGATCCCCGTGCAAGTCACCGATCCGCTGCCGCAACGCGGTGACGGCGATCGTCTCGACCTCCTGCGCGGCTCGCGCCCGGCGCCGCTCGGCGAGCACCCCGTGCTCCTCCATCCACGCCCGGTGCTTCTCCAGCGCCTCGACGACCTCGTCGACCCCCTCGCCACGGGCGGCGATCGTCTTCACGATCGGGGGCCGCCAGTCCCCGGGCGCCCGCGACTCCCCGAGCCCCAGCATGTGATTGAGCTCGCGGGCGGTGGCATCGGCGCCGTCCCGGTCGGCCTTGTTGACGACGTAGACGTCGCCGATCTCCAGGATTCCGGCCTTCGCGGCCTGGATGCCGTCCCCCATCCCGGGCGCCAGCAGGACCACCGAGGTGTCCGCCTGGGAGGCGATCTCGACCTCGGACTGCCCGACTCCGACGGTCTCGACGAGGATCACGTCGCAGCCCGCCGCGTCCAGCACCCGGATCGCCTGGGGGGCGGCCCAGGCGAGTCCGCCGAGGTGGCCGCGGGTCGCCATCGAGCGGATGTACACACCGGGGTCCGAGGCGTGCTCGGACATGCGTACGCGGTCGCCGAGCAGCGCTCCACCGCTGAACGGGGAGGACGGGTCGACGGCCAGCACTCCGACCCGCCTGCCCTGCTTCCGGTAGGCCGTGACCAGCGCCGACGTGGACGTCGACTTGCCGACGCCCGGCGAGCCGGTCAGCCCGACCACGTAGGCGTTGCCGGTGAGCGGCGCGAGCGCCGCCATGACCTCGCGGAGCTGCGGTGCCGCCCCCTCCACCAGGGAG
The DNA here is from genome assembly GCF_000424945.1 of Streptomyces sp. 142MFCol3.1. Classification (NCBI taxonomy): domain Bacteria; kingdom Bacillati; phylum Actinomycetota; class Actinomycetes; order Kitasatosporales; family Streptomycetaceae; genus Streptomyces; species Streptomyces sp. 142MFCol3.1. The sequence continues at coordinate 56,468 of NZ_AUKV01000028.1, read as the reverse complement.
ATCAGCCGGGCCACGGCCCGCGGCCTGCCTTCCCTGGCCTGGGCCACCAGCGAGGAGACGTCCTGCATCACAGCTCCGTTCACGAGGGTTCTACGAGGAAAACGCGTGTCAGGCCTTGGGTACCCGCACGATGAGCGCGTCACCCTGACCGCCGCCGCCGCACAGCGCGGCCGCGCCGACACCTCCACCGCGCCGCTTCAGCTCGAGCGCGAGGTGCAGCACGAGCCGCGCGCCGGACATCCCGATCGGGTGACCGAGGGCGATGGCACCGCCGTTGACGTTCACCTTTTCCGTGGACACGCCGAGGTCCTTCATTGACTGGACGGCGACCGCGGCGAAGGCCTCGTTGATCTCGATGAGGTCGAGGTCCTCGACCTCCAGGCCCTCCTTCTTCAGCGCGTGCAGGATGGCGTTGGAGGGCTGCGACTGGAGAGAGTTGTCCGGACCGGCCACGTTGCCGTGGGCGCCGATCTCCGCGATCCACTCCAGGCCCAGCTCCTGCGCCTTGGCCTTGCTCATCACAACCACGGCGGCGGCGCCGTCGGAGATCTGCGAGGCGGTGCCCGCGGTGATCGTGCCGTCGCGGGTGAAGGCGGGGCGCAGCTTGCCGAGGGACTCGGCGGTGGTCTCGCCGCGGATGCCCTCGTCCTTGCTGAAGACGACGGGCTCGCCCTTGCGCTGCGGGATCTCGACCGGGGTGATCTCCGCCTCGAAGATGCCGTTCTTCTGGGCGGCGGCGGCGCGCTGGTGCGAGAGAGCCGCGATCTCGTCCTGCTCCGGACGGGTGATGCCGAGGCGTCCGTTGTGCTTCTCGGTGGACTCACCCATGGCGATGCCCTCGAAGGCGTCGGTGAGTCCGTCGTGCGCCATGGCGTCGAGCATCGCGATCGCGCCGTACTTGAATCCCTCGCGGGACTTCGGCAGCAGGTGCGGCGCGTTCGTCATCGACTCCTGGCCGCCCGCGACCACCACGTCGAACTCACCGGCGCGGATCAGCTGGTCGGCCAACGCGATGGCGTCGAGGCCGGACAGACACACCTTGTTGATCGTGAGCGCCGGTACGCCCATCGGGATGCCCGCCTTGACGGCCGCCTGACGGGCCGGGATCTGGCCTGCCCCGGCCTGGAGCACCTGGCCCATGATCACGTACTGCACCTGGTCGCCGCCGATCCCCGCACGGTCGAGGGCGGCCTTGATCGCGAAGCCTCCGAGCTCGGCTCCGGAGAATGATTTCAGGGAGCCCAGCAACCGTCCCATCGGGGTGCGGGCACCCGCGACGATCACGGAGGTCGTGCTGTTCGTTCCAGACATGAGGTGCGATCCCCTTCCAGCTTGCACAGCTGAGGAGTGAACGAGGGTTTACTCGAATGTACTGAGCGGTAAGCCACGCGTCATCCGGCCCGCGGTGTGATCGCGCGCACGTTGCGTAACCACTCGCGGAGCGCTGCACTGACTCCATGCTGACGCGAATCGACCACATCGGGATCGCCTGTTTCGACCTCGACAGGACTGTCGAGTTCTACCGGGCCACGTACGGCTTCGAAGTCTTCCACTCCGAGGTCAACGAGGAGCAGGGCGTGCGCGAGGCCATGCTCAAGATCAACGAGACGTCCGACGGCGGCGCCTCCTACCTCCAGCTGCTCGAACCCACCCGCGAGGACTCCGCCGTCGGGAAGTGGCTGGCCAAGAACGGCGAGGGCGTGCACCACATCGCCTTCGGCACGGCGGACGTGGACGGCGACGCCGCCGACATCCGCGGCAAGGGCGTACGGGTGCTCTACGACGAGCCTCGGATCGGGTCCATGGGGTCCCGGATCACCTTCCTGCACCCGAAGGATTGCCACGGTGTCCTGACAGAACTGGTCACTTCGGCGGCTGTTGAGTCACCTGAGCACTGACCTCCGTATATCTGGGCCGGTAGGGTTGGGGGCGGCCGTCGCCTCAGTGCGGTGACGGCCGAGGTCCTGCCGCATTCCAGCGAGCAGGACCGAGGGCCGGGGTCCAGGTTTCGGGGGTCGAGCGTCGGGGCAGCAGCCCATGCTCCGCCGTTGATCTGACACCATTCCCCGGGGGCCCCGTTCGGCGGATGGACGGAGCTCGTTCGGAAAGACTTGCGACCAGGGGACGGATGGGACCGCGCAGTGCGGGGCTACGAACGCCAGGAGCGAGAGCCGGCGGCTGACGTCGACCACCTCTCTCGGTTCGAGGCCGAGATGGAGCGGCTGAAGACCGAGCGGGAGAAGGCGGTCCAGCACGCCGAGGACCTCGGCTATCAGGTCGAGGTGCTGCGCGCCAAGCTGCACGAGGCGCGGCGCAGTCTGGCGACCCGTCCTGCCTACGACGGCGCCGACATCGGCTATCAGGCCGAGCAGCTGCTCCGCAATGCGCAGATCCAGGCCGACCAGCTGCGCTCGGACGCCGAGCGCGAACTCAGCCAGGCCCGCGCGCAGACCCAGCGCATCCTTCAGGAGCACGCCGAGCAGGCCGCCCGGCTCCAGGCCGAGCTGCACCAGGAGGCGGTCAACCGTCGCCAGCAGCTCGACCAGGAGCTGGCCGAGCGCCGTCAGACCGTCGAGTCGCACGTCAACGAGAACGTGGCGTGGGCGGAGCAGCTGCGCGCCCGCAGCGAGTCGCAGGCCCGCCGTCTCCTCGACGAGTCGCGCGCCGAGGCGGAACAGGCACTGGCCACCGCCCGCGCCGAGGCCGAGCGGATCGCCGGCGAGGCCCGCCAGCGGCTCACCAACGACGCCGAGGCGGCCCGCGCGGAGGCCGAGGCGCTGCTGCGCCGGGCCCGCACCGACGCCGAGCGGCTGCTCAACGCCGCGTCCACGCAGGCCCAGGAGGCCACCGACCACGCCGAGCAGCTGCGCAGCTCCACGGCGAGCGAGTCGGACACCGCACGCCGCCAGGCCTCGGAGCTGAGCCGGGCCGCCGAGCAGCGCATGTCGGAGGCCGAGACGGCGCTGCGCGAGGCGCGCGCGGAGGCGGACAAGGTCGTCGCCGAGGCGAAGGAGGCCGCGGCCAAGGCCCTGGCGACCGCCGAGTCGACGAACGAGCAGCGCACGCGGACCGCGAAGGAGCAGGTCGCCCGCCTGGTCAGCGAGGCCACCAAGGAGGCCGAGAACACCAGGTCCGAGGCCGAGCAGCTCGTCGCCGACGCCCGTACCGAGGCCGAGAGCATCATCGCGACGGCCAGCGAGAAGGCCCGCAGCCTCACGGCGGAGGAGACCGCCTCCCAGCTCTCCAAGGCGGCCCGCACCGCCGAGGAGGTGCTGAACAAGGCGTCCGAGGACGCCAAGAAGACGACGAAGGCCGCGTCCGACGAGGCCGAGCGGATCCGTTCCGAGGCGGAGGCCGAGGCCGACCGGCTGCGCGGCCAGGCGCACGACATCGCCGAGGAGCTCAAGGGCGCCGCCAAGGACGACACCAAGGAGTACCGCGCCAAGACCGTCGAGCTCCAGGAGGAGGCCCGCCGGCTGCGTGGCGAGGCCGAGCAGCTGCGGGCCGACGCGGTCGCCGAGGGCGAGCGCATCCGTGCGGAGGCGCGGCGCGAGGCCGTCCAGCAGATCGAGGAAGGGGCCAGGACCGCCGAGGAGCTGCTCGCCAAGGCGAAGGCGGACGCGGACGAGCTGCGGGCGACGGCCACGGCGGACAGCGAGAAGGTCCGCACCGAGGCCATCGAGCGCGCCACCACGCTGCGCCGGCAGGCCGAGGAGACGCTGGAGCGCACCCGGGCGGAGGCCGAGCGGCACCGCGCGGAGGTCGTCGAGCAGTCCGAGACGATCAAGGCGGAGGCCGAGCGGGCCGCCGAGGGGCTGCGCGAGGAGACCGAGCGGGCCATAGCGGCACGCCAGGCCGAGGCCGCCGAGGAGCTGTCCCGGCAGCACACGGAGGCCGAGGAGCGCCTCGCCAACGCCGAGCAGGCGCTGACGGACGCGCGTGCGGAGGCCGAGCGCATCCGGCGCGAGGCCGCCGAGGAGGCGGACCGGCTGCGGTCGGAGGCCGCCGAGCGGATCCGTACGCTCCAGGCGCAGGCCGAGACCGAGGCCGAGCGGCTACGCAACGAGGCGGCGGCGGACGCGTCCGCCTCCCGGGCCGAGGGCGAGGCCATCGCCGTACGGCTGCGGTCGGACGCCGCCGCGGAGGCCGAGCGGCTGAAGTCGGAGGCACAGGACACCGCGGACCGCGTGCGGGCCGAGGCGCAGGCCGCGGCCGAGCGGCTGGCGACCGAGGGCGCCGAGACCCTGGCCGCCGCGCAGGAGGAGGCCGCCCGCCGGCGGCGCGAGGCGGAGGAACTCCTCGGCTCCGCGCGCCAGGAGGCCGACCAGGAGCGCGAGCGGGCCCGCGAGCAGAGCGAGGAGCTCCTCGCGTCCGCCCGCAACCGCGTCGAGGAGGCCCAGGCCGAGGCGGTTCGCCTGGTCGAGGAGGCCGACCGGCGCGCCACCGAGATGGTGTCGAGCGCGGAGCAGACCGCCCAGCAGGTGCGCGACTCCGTGTCCGGGCTGCACGAGCAGGCTCAGGAGGAGATCACCGGGCTGCGGTCGGCGGCCGAACACGCGGCGGACCGTACGCGCAGCGAGGCGCAGGAGGAGGCGGACCGGGTCCGCGCCGACGCCTACGCGGAGCGCGAGCGGGCCTCCGAGGACGCGGCGCGCCTGCGCCGTGAGGCGGCCGAGGAGACGGAGGCCGCCAAGTCGCTCGCCGAGCGCACGCTGTCCGAGGCGGTCGCCGAGTCGGAGCGGCTGCGTTCGGACGCCGCCGAGCACGCCCAGCGGGTACGCACCGAGGCGTCGGACACCATCGCCAACGCCGACCAGGACGCCTCGCGCACCCGCGCCGACGCCCGTGAGGACGCGAACCGGATCCGTTCCGACGCGGCAACGCAGGCCGACACCCTGATCACCGAGGCGGCGTCGGAGGCCGAGCGGCTGGCGGCCGAGACCGCCGCCGAGGCCGAGCGGGTCCGCGCCGAGTCCGTGGCGAAGGCCGAGAAGCTCATCGCGGACGCGACGGGCGACGCGGAGCGGCTGCGCGCCGAGGCCGCCGAGACGGTCGGCTCCGCGCAGCAGCACGCCGAGCGGACCCGGGCCGAGGCGGAGCGCGTCAAGGCGCGGGCCGAGGAGGAGGCCGAGCGGCTCACCTCGTCGGCGCGCGAGGAGGCCGAGCGGATGCTGGACGAGGCGCGTCAGGAGGCCAACAAGCGGCGCTCGGAGGCCGCCGAGCAGGTCGACACGCTCATCTCGGAGACGGCGTCCGAGGCGGACAAGCTGCTCGCCGAGGCCCAGCAGAGCGCACAGAAGACCACGGCGGACGCCGAGTCGCAGGCCGACACGATGGTCGGCGTCGCGCGGGGCGAGGCCGAGCGCCTGGTCTCCGAGGCGACCGTGGAGGGCAACACCCTGGTGGAGCGGGCCCGCACGGACGCGGACGAGCTGCTGGTCGGTGCGCGCCGGGACGCGACGGCGATCCGGGAGCGCGCGGAGGAGCTGCGCGACCGGATCACCTCGGAGATCGAGGACCTGCACGAGCGGGCGCGCCGCGAGTCGGCCGAGGCGATGAAGACGGCCGGCGAACGCTGCGACACGCTGGTGAAGGCCGCCGAGGACCAGCTCGCCGAGGCCGAGGCGAAGGCGAAGGACCTGCTCTCGGAGGCCAATTCCGAGGCCAGCAAGGTGCGTATCGCCGCCGTGAAGAAGGCGGAGGGTCTCCTCAAGGAGGCCGAGCAGAAGAAGCACTCGGTCGTCGCCGAGGCGGAGAAGATCAGGTCCGAGGCCATCCAGGAGGCCAAGGCGGCCGTCGAGGAGGGCAAGCGCGACCTGGAGGTCCTGGTGCGGCGCCGCGAGGACATCAACGCCGAGATCTCACGCGTCCAGGACGTCCTGGAGGCGCTGGAGTCCTTCGAGGCGCCGTCCGGCGGCAAGGAAAGCGGGGTCAAGGCGGGGGCCGCCGCCGGCGCTACCCGTTCGAGTGGCAAGTCGTCAGAGGGCTAGCCAGAAGCACCGATTCCGTGCTTTGCCGGGACCTTTCACACAGGCTCTGGCAAGCCCTCCGACAGCTAGCCACCCAAAAGGAGTGTCATTCTCCAGATCAAACACGTATCCGCTCGATGACACACCGCTTTGGCCCCTAGGATTCCCCTATCACCTCACCGGTCTCATTCGACAGGAACCCCATGAGCGACACTTCCCCCTACGGCTTCGAGCTTGTGCGGCGTGGGTACGACCGCGCTCAGGTGGACGAACGCATCTCGAAGCTCGTCTCCGACCGTGACAGCGCTCTGGCCCGCATCACTGCTCTGGAAAAGCGCATCGAGGAGCTCCACCTCGAAACGCAGAACGCCCAGGCCCAGGTCACCGACGCAGAGCCGTCGTACGCGGGTCTCGGCGCGCGGGTCGAGAAGATCCTCCGCCTCGCCGAGGAGGAGGCGAAGGACCTGCGCGAGGAGGCCCGTCGCGCTTCCGAGCAGCACCGCGAGCTCGCCGAGTCGGCGGCCCAGCAGGTGCGCAACGACGCAGAATCGTTCGCCGCGGACCGCAAGGCCAAGGCGGAGGACGAGGGCGTCCGGATCGTCGAGAAGGCCAAGAGCGACGCCTCCCAGCTGCGATCCGATGCGCAGAAGGACGCGCAGTCCAAGCGTGAGGAGGCGGACGCCCTCTTCGAGGAGACCCGCGCCAAGGCCGCGCAGGCCGCCGCGGACTTCGAGACGAACCTCGCCAAGCGCCGCGAGCAGTCGGAGCGGGACCTGGCCTCGCGTCAGGCCAAGGCCGAGAAGCGCCTCGCGGAGATCGAGCACCGCGCCGAGCAGCTCCGCCTGGAGGCCGAGAAGCTGCGCACGGACGCCGAGCGCCGCGCCCGCCAGACGGTGGAGACGGCTCAGCGCCAGGCCGAGGACATCGTGGCCGACGCGAACGCCAAGGCCGACCGGATCCGTTCGGAATCCGAGCGCGAGCTCGCGGCCCTCACCAACCGCCGCGACTCGATCAACGCCCAGCTCACCAACGTCCGCGAGATGCTCGCGACGCTCACGGGCGCCGCGGTGGCCGCTGCCGGCACGCCGGCCGAGGACGAGCCGATCTCCCGTGGTGTTCCGGCCCAGCAGTCCCGGTAACCGCAGGACCGGCTGACGACGCCGCAGGCCCGCACCCTCTCCTCGGGGTGCGGGCCTTCGTCGTGCCGGGATGCTCAAGTGGCAGGCCTCTGTACCCCGTCTTAGCGTGGCCGCATGATCGAACTCGTGGGGCTGACCAAGCGGTACGGCGAGAAGGTGGCGGTCAACAACCTCACCTTCACCGTCAGACCGGGCATCGTGACGGGCTTCCTCGGCCCGAACGGCGCCGGCAAGTCCACCACGATGCGGATGGTGCTCGGGCTCGACCACCCCACCACGGGCGACGTACGGATCGACGGCCGCCACTACGACCATCTCAAGGACCCGCTCAAGTACATCGGCGCCCTGCTGGACGCGAAGGCCATGCACGGCGGGCGCAGCGCCTTCAACCACCTGCTGTGTCTGGCCCAGAGCAACGGCATCCCGAGGGCGCGGGTGCACGAGGTCCTCGACACGGTGGGGCTCACCGCGGTGGCGAGGAAGAAGGCGAAGGGCTTCTCGCTCGGCATGGGCCAGCGGCTCGGCATCGCGGGCGCGCTGCTCGGCGACCCGCGGATCCTGATGTTCGACGAACCGGTCAACGGCCTCGATCCCGAGGGCATCCACTGGATCCGCAACCTGATGAAGTCCCTGGCCGCCCAGGGGCGTACGGTCTTCGTCTCCTCGCACCTGATGAGCGAGATGGCGCTGACCGCCGACCACCTGGTCGTCATCGGCCAGGGGCGGCTGCTCGCCGACACGTCCATGGCCGACTTCATCCAGCAGAACTCGCGGTCCTACGTGCGGATCCGCTCCCCGCAGCGCGAGCGGCTGCTCGACGTGCTGCACGGCGCGGGCATCACCGTCGTCGAGTCGGGCAGCGGCACGCTGGAAGTGGACAGCGGCAAGCCGGAGCACATCGGTGAGCTGGCCGCCCAGCACCAGATCGTGCTGCACGAGCTCAGTCCGCAGCAGGCCTCCTTGGAGGAGGCCTTCATGCAGCTGACCGCGGAGTCGGTGGAGTACCACGCGCACGCGGACACCCCGCACGCACCGCCGGAGCCCCGCCGGGAATGGGGCAGCGACTGGAAGAGGGGGGCCTGACCATGGCCGCGTCCCAGGTCCTGCGGTCCGAGTGGACCAAGATCCGGTCGGTCTCGTCGACGGTGTGGACCCTGAGTCTCGCCGCGGTCGTCACGATCGCCCTGGGCATCCTGATCTCGCTGCTGTCGAAGAACGAGTTCGACCGGATGAGCGTGAAGGACCGGCTGTCCTTCGACCCCACGTTCATCAGCTTCGCCGGCATGAGCCTCGGGCAGCTCGCGATGATCGTGTTCGGGGTGCTGGTGGTGAGCAACGAGTACAGCACCGGCATGATCCGTACCTCGCTCGCCGCGGTCCCGCAGCGCGGCATGTTCCTGTCCGGCAAGATCACGGTCGCCGCGGTGCTCGCCCTCGTGGTCGGCCTCGTCACCAGCTTCGTCGCCTTCTTCCTCGGTCAGGCCGCGCTCGGCCCGCACCGGGCGTCGATCGGCGACGCCGGTGTCCTGCGCGCGGTGATCGGCGGCGGCCTGTACATGACGCTGATCGCCGTGTTCTCGATGGGCGTCGCGACGATGCTGCGCAGTCCGATGCTCTCGCTGGGCATCCTGATGCCGTTCTTCTTCCTGATCTCCAACATCCTGGGCGCGGTCTCCGCGACCAAGAAGGTGGGCCGCTACCTGCCCGACCAGGCCGGCAGCAAGATCATGCAAGTGGTGACGCCGCTCGGCGACGACACCCCGTACGGGCCCTGGGGCGGCTTCGGGATCATGGTGCTGTGGGTGATCGCGGCGCTGCTCGGGGGGTACGCGCTGCTGAAGAAGCGGGACGCTTGACTTGCTCCTCGGGGTGGCCCCCGAGGATTCCGACCTTCTCGTTCGTCGCGGTGCCGCCACGCGGCACCGGGGTTGCTGTGCCACTACGCGGCACAGGGTTCGAGCGGGAATCCGTGGCTTCCTGCTTCGTCGCGCTGGGCCGGAAGGGGTCCGGCTTCCCGCCTTCGTCGATCCGGCGGACCTGCGGCTGTACGACGACCTGCCGCCGTCGGGCGACTCGCTGCCGTAGGGCACGCCGCGCGGGCACCTGGACCTCCGGGGTCCGGGTTCCGGCGATGTCTCCGGGGTCCGGGTTCCCGGTTCCGGAGGTGTCTCCGGGCCCTTCGGGACGTTGCCGGAACACGGCGGTTTCTGCCCCTCGGGGTTCCGTCCCGCCCCTGACCTGCGAAGACGCGTACCTGACAATACGACCGTGTGACCTGCGTGGTTTTACTTTCCCTTGAGTGGAACCGTCAGCGCCCCGATATCCTCCTAACCCTTACGGGGGCGTGTGCCCCGACGTCCTGAACCTTTCGATGGGTGCGGAGCATGATCGAGGCAGTCGGCCTGACGAAGCGCTACGGCGCCAAGACGGCCGTGTACAACCTTTCCTTCCAGGTGCGGCCGGGCGCCGTAACCGGCTTCCTCGGGCCCAACGGCTCGGGCAAGTCGACCACCATGCGGATGATCCTCGGCCTGGACAACCCCACCTCGGGGCATGTGACCATCGGCGGCTTCCCCTACCGCAAGCTGCCGAACGCGCCCCGCCAGGTCGGCGCGCTGCTCGACGCCAAGGCCGTGCACGGTGGCCGCCACGCCCGTAACCACCTGCTGTGCCTGGCCCAGCTGTCCGGCATCCCCGCCCGCCGGGTGGACGAGGTGCTCGGTGTCGTCGGTCTCCAGGACGTCGCCAGGAAGCGCTCCAAGGGCTTCTCGCTCGGCATGGGGCAGCGGCTCGGCATCGCCGCCGCGCTCCTCGGCGACCCGCAGGTGCTGCTCTTCGACGAACCGGTCAACGGCCTCGACCCCGAGGGCATCCTCTGGGTCCGCAACCTGATGAAGTCCCTCGCGGCGGAGGGCCGGACGGTCTTCGTCTCCTCGCACCTGATGAGCGAGATGGCGCTGACCGCCGACCACCTGATCGTGATCGGCCGCGGCCAGCTGCTCGCCGACATGAACATCAGGGACTTCATCTCGCACAACTCGGCCGACTTCGCCCGGGTCCGCACCCCGGACACCGAGCCCCAGCAACGCGAGAAGCTCACCGCCGCGCTGACCGAGGCCGGCGGCCAGGTGCTGCCCGAGCAGGACGGCGCCCTGCGCGTCACCGGTCTGCCGCTGCCCCGCATCAGCGATCTCGCACACTCCGCCGACGTACGCCTGTGGGAGCTGTCGCCCCATCAGGCCTCGCTGGAGGAGGCGTACATGCGGATGACGCAGGGCGCCGTCGACTACCGCTCGACGATCGACCAGAAGGCCGGCCTCCAGCAGGAGCTGCCGCCGGGCGCCGTGCCCCAGCCGCAGATGCCGGTCGCCGGCCAGGGCCAGCCGGGCTGGTACGCCCCGCCGCCGCCCCAGCAGGGCGGACAGCCGTTCTCGATGCCGCAGGGACAGCCCGGCCCCTACGGCGTCCCCGCGGGCGGCGCTCCGGGCCCGTACGGCGCTCCGGCCGCACCCGCGGGCGCGGACGCCAACCCGTACGCCCAGTCCGCGCCCCAGGCGCCCGCACAGGCTCCCGCGCAACCGCCCGCCGCACCGGCTGTTCCCGCCGCTCCCGCCGCCGCACCCGACCTGACCAAGCCCGAGGACGCCCGATGAGCACGCCCCAGCCCCCGATGCCGCAGCAGGCCGCCGCTGCCCCCAACTGGCAGGCGGCGCCCGGCGCTTCGTACACCTCGCCGATCCCGGTCACCCGCACCCACATCGGCCACGCGCTCACCTCCGAGTGGACGAAGATCAAGTCGGTGCGCTCCACGATGTGGACGCTCGGTATCTTCCTGCTTCTCGTGATCGGCATCGGCTTCCTGGTCGCCGCGCAGACCACGAACGAAGACTTCAGCGACGTCCCGTACACCATCCCGGCCTTCTTCGGCCTGATGCTCGGGCAGATCTGCCTGATCACCCTGGGCGTCCTGGTGGTCTCGTCCGAGTACGGCACGGGCATGATCCGTACGACCTTCACGGCCTCCCCGCAGCGTCACCGGGTGCTCGCCGCGAAGCTGATCATCTTCTTCGCGGTGGCGTTCGTCGTGTCGGCCTTCTCGATCGCGCTGGTCGGCATGATGACGTCGGGGATGCACGGCGGCTCCTCGGACGTCGGCTGGGGCGGCTCGGTGATCATGGGCTCGCTGTACGTCTCGCTGCTCGGCGCCCTCGCGCTCGCGGTCGGCTCGATGCTGCGCCACTCGGCCGGAGCGATCACCACCATGCTCGGCGTGGTGCTCGTGCCCGCGATCATGCCCGCGTTCCTGATGATGTCCGACAGCATGCGCACCATCGGCGAGAAGATGCAGGAGTACAACGCGCCCAACGCCCTCGCCCGGATCTTCCAGCTGGACACCGAGAGCGGTCACGGCGGGGCGCAGCTCGGCCTGCTCGCCGGGGTCACGGCCGCGGCGATCATCGGCGCGTTCGTGCTGCTGGAGCGCCGGGACGTGTGAGTCCGCCCCCGACGAGGGGCGCGCAAAGGCGACGGGGCGAAGGTCGATGAAGACCTTCGCCCCGTCGCCTTTGTCCTGTGACCGTCACTCCCCGCCGTCGGTGGCACCGGCGTCCGCCCCGGCACCGCTGTCCGCGGGAGTCTGGCCGGCCGCACCTTGGTCGGTGGCACCTTGGTCGCTCACACTCTGGTCGGTCGCGGTCTGGTCGGTGGCACCCTGCTCAGTCGCGGTCTGATCGGTCGCGCCCTGGTCAGTGGCGCCCTGCTCCTGACCCTGCTGGTCATCGGTGCCCTGCTGCGCCGGGTCCGTGCCCTGCTGGTCATCGGTGCCCTGCTGCGCCGGGTCCGTGCCCTGCTGGTCGTCCGTGCCCTGCTGCGCCGGGTCCGTGCTCTTGTCCTCAGGCGTGCTCTTGTCCTCAGGCGAGCTTTTGTCCTCGGGCGAGGACTTGTCCTCGGGAGACGTCTTGTCCTCGGGAGACGTCTTGTCCTCAGGCGAGGACTTGTCCTCGGGAGACGCCTTGTCCTCAGGCGACGTCTTGTTGTCCTTGTCCTCCTTCTTGATCCCGTCCTCGTCCTTGAACTGCTTCGGGTCGTTGATGTTGATCGTGATGTTGATATTGACGTTGTTTATGTTGACGTTCGTGATGTTGGTGACGTGCTGGACAAAGAAGCTGGGATTGTTGCGGCTGGCCACGAAATACCGCGGCTCATGGTTCTTGATGACGTAGAAGCACTTGTGGTGGTCGTCCCAGTAGAACTTGTAGGTCTTGTACCAGCACGAGTACTTCTGATGTTCGTGCTGCTTGAAGGACTTGAAGTGCTTGGACTTCTTGTCCCAGCAGTAGTTCTTGTGGTGACCCTTGTGTCCGTCCACCGTGGCCGTGGCCGACGTCGGGGACATCGGGGCCGCCGTCGCGGCGGTCGCCGGCAGAATCACGGCTCCGCCGATTACGGCAGCCGACGCCGTCATCGTCGCCAGGCCGAGCAGACCCTTGGAACGAACGCCGTCACGCTTGCGGGTAATGCGAGTCATGGTTCTCTCCTCCTGAAGTGAAAGGCGCCTCCGCACCTCCGGAGCCTCGGTTTCTCCGGCGAGGTCCGCACTTCAAGTAGGCCCGCGTCCCGCGGCAGGGTCACGCTCCGAGGATTCGGGGCTTGACGACACACGAGACCGCAAGTAAAAGCCGCGTCGACGACCCGCACGGGCCACCGGCACCTGCTCGGCCGGACTCCCGGTCCGCTCTAGAACCTGGGCGCGTTACGGGCCCGCTGCACCCGCGAGGTACGGCGGTCCTTCGCGTTCCAGCAGGCCTTGTGCCAGTGGCGCCGCTCGTCGACGCCCGAGTGCTCCGGCCACGCCACCACGTGCGGTACGCCCGAGGGGATCATCTGGTCGCAGCCGGGGCAGCGGTACGTCTTGCCCTCGGCGCTCGCGCCCGCGACGTGGCGCACGCTCCACTCCTCGCCCTGCCAGCTCTCCGTGGACTGCCAGCCGCCGTAGCGGTCGGCCCGGTCGTCCTCTGCGGACGCACTGCGGCCGGGGCTGCCGGCGTCCTTCGAACGGTTGCGACGCGGGGACACGGAACACCTCACGGAGCTATACAGGGAGCAGCGGCCATGTCCAGCCTACGCGGCGCGCCCAGGGGTACGCGTACTCCTCCAACCCGCACAGATCCCCCACCGGACAGCCCATTTCGCAGACAATCCGCAAATCTCTCCGCCAGGCCGTGACTTCGGCACGTGTCACGCGGTTATGCCGGGTGGGGGAGCTCCGTGTCGGAGCCGAGGAAGCAGGAAGTGCCATGCACGTTGGAAGTTTTGTACTGGCAGCGCAGTTCCCGGGACAGGGCCACGGGGAGGCCCTGCACCGCGCGGTGCGGTCCGCCGAGGTCGCGGAGGAAGCGGGCCTCGACTCGGTCTGGCTGGCCGAACACCACTTCGTGCCGTACGGCACGTGCCCGTCGGCCGTCACGCTCGCCGCGTATCTGCTCGGCCGCACCAGCCGGATCCGTGTCGGCACGGCGGTCAGTGTGCTGCCCACCGCACATCCCGTGGCACTCGGCGAACAGGCCGCGCTGCTGCACCTCACGTCCGGCGGCCGGTTCTCGCTGGGCGTCGGGCGCGGCGGCCCCTGGGTCGATCTGGAGGTCTTCGGCTCCGGTCTCGACGCGTACGAGAAGGAGTTCCCGGAATCACTCGATCTGCTGGTGCGCTGGCTGCGCGAGCCGGCCGTGGCGAGCGACTCCGGGCGCTTCCGGTTCCGTGAAGTCCCCGTGGTTCCCCGGCCGTCGGAGGCGCTGAGCGGCGCCCCCGGTCCTGAGGTGGTCGTCGCCTGCACCTCTCCGGCGAGCGTGCGGCTCGCCGCGGAGCGCGGGCTGCCGATGCTCCTCGGCATGCACGTCGGGGACGAGGAGAAGGCCGAAATGGTGGCCCTGTGGCGGCAGTACGCGCGTGCGGCGGGACGTCCGGCGGACGAGGTGTACGGGGCGGCCCATGTGTCCGCCGGTGTGTGCCAGATCGCGGACCGACGTACCGACGCCGTCGAGACGCTCGTCAAGGCCATGCCGGGCTGGCTCAAGCACGGTCTGGAGGCCCATGTGACGGTCGACGGCCGCACCCGCTCCATGCGCGACCCCCTGGCGTACACCGAACTGCTCTGCGGCCTCCACCCGGTGGGGACTCCACGCCTGTGCGCCGACCGGCTCGCGGCGACCTCGGAGCGCACCGGCATCACCCGCTTCGCCCTGCTGGTCGAAGGCTCGGGAGACCTCGCGGCGACCGAGGAGAACGTCCGCCGGCTCGGGGCCGAAGTATTGCCCAACCTCGGCTGACGTGGCGCGGCCGGCCCCACGGGCCGGGTGTGCGGGGAGCTTGCCGCCCAGTACGAATGCACCTCCCGCGTACGGAGCGGCAAGCCATACGGCATCACCGTGTCAGCAGTCCCGGAACTCCGGGGACTGGTTCAGCACCTGACTGCGGACCGAGGTGAAGCGTGCCAGCGTGTCGTCCACCGAGGCGTCCAGCGGGAACACCGCCACCCGGTGGCAGTTCTGGAAGGCCAGCCGCACTCCGAAGTGCCGCTGCAACGCGCCGCGAATCGCGTCACTCGCGAGCGCTCGCAGCAGCTGCCCACGTGCCTGCTCGTCCGGCGGGGGCGTCTGGTTGTCGGCGAAGTTGCCGCCGTCCACCTTCAGCTGGGCCACCAGGGAGCTGATCATCTCCCACGCGTAGGGCAGGGAGGTCCGGACGCAGTCGACGAATTCAGCTTCGTCGACCTCGCCTCGCTCGGCCTGTTCGAGTAGGGCCGGTGAGACGTCGAGCGACATGGGTTCTCCTCTCGCACCCCCAGACCTCGGGGGTTGCCGGACAGGGACAGGGAATTCGCGATGTCGAACACGGTGAGTACACACACCGCGACCTCCCGTTTATACGGTAAGCAACGGGCGGTGACGGCACCAGGAGAATGGGCACATAGCGAACTCCCAGTAGGCACACAATCAGCCACCACGGAACATGCGCCTTCCAGGGCGAATCGCGTGCACCCGCACCCGTCGAGTAGCGTTGCCGACCATGCGTCTCGTCATTGCCCGCTGTTCCGTGGACTACGCGGGCCGGCTCACCGCCCATCTCCCGTCGGCCCCCCGCCTCATCCTGGTGAAGGCGGACGGCAGCGTCTCGATCCATGCCGACGACCGGGCCTACAAGCCTCTCAACTGGATGTCGCCGCCCTGCACGCTGAAGGAGGGTTCCGGTGACGAGGAAGGCACCTGGACCGTCATCAACAAGGCGGGCGAGAAGCTCATCATCACGATGGAGGAGGTCCTCCACGACTCCTCGCACGAACTCGGCGTCGACCCCGGCCTGATCAAGGACGGCGTGGAAGCACACCTCCAGGAGCTGCTCGCCGACCGCATCGAGACGCTCGGCGAGGGCTACACGCTCATCCGCCGCGAGTACATGACGGCCATCGGCCCGGTCGACATCCTGTGCCGGGACGCGGACGGCCGGACCGTCGCCGTGGAGATCAAGCGGCGCGGCGAGATCGACGGCGTCGAGCAACTCACCCGCTATCTGGAGCTGTTGAACCGAGACCCGCACCTCGCGCCGGTGCGCGGTGTCTTCGCCGCCCAGGAGATCAAGCCGCAGGCCCGCGTCCTCGCCACCGACCGCGGCATCGGCTGCACGGTCCTGGACTACGACGCGCTGCGCGGCATCGAGGACGACAAGCTGCGGCTGTTCTGACCCCCTGAGGGTCCCGCACAGGGCATGGGAGAGGGCCCGCACCGTCCGTGGACGGTGCGGGCCCTCTCCCATGCCCTGTGCGGTCAGATCAGCGCGCCTCCCGGCGACGCGGCGGTGCCGCTGCTCTCGGGGGCGCCGGCCGTCGTGGTGACGGCCGGGGCGCTCGACGCGGGGCCGCTCGCGCTGTCCGACGTGGTCGGTGTCGTCGACGGCGTGGTGGTCGTCGGCGTCTCCGTGGGAGTCGGGGACGAGGACGTCGTCGGGGGCTTCGACGTGGACGGCGGCTTCGAGGTGGACGACGGCGGCTTGGACGTGGACGGTGGCTTCGACGACGAGGACGGCGGCTTGGTCGACGGCTTCGAGCTGTGCGAACCGCTCGGTTCGTCGGACGGCTCACCGCTGTCGGTCGCCGACGGCGGCGTCGGGTCGTCCGACGTCCCGTAGGTGCCGTCGGGGCCCGGGTTCGTGGGCGTGGGCACCGTCCCCGCGTCGGAGTCGCCGTCCTTCTTCGCCCTGTCCGCGCCCAGGCTGTCGTCGTCGCCGCCCTGGGTGGCCGAGGGGTTGACGCCGACCTTCTCGGACGGGGGGTTGTCCTCGTGGTTCGAGGTCGCGCCGAGCGTCACCACAGTGCCGAGCACCGCGACGAGGAGCGCACCGGCCCCGGCCGCCACCAGATTGCGGCGGGTGCCGCTGACCAGCCGGCCCGCGACGCCCATGGGCCCGCCCGCGGGACGGTCGGGCTCCACCCGGTGGGTGACCAGCGTCGTGGGTTCGGCGGGCGGCGCGGCGAGCACGAAGGCGGCCGGCACCCCGCCGGGAGGCGATGCCGACTCCTCGTAGCGCGCGCCGGACACCTCCTCCCCGGCAGCCGTGCCGGCGCCGGACCCGACGGTCCCGGAGCGGTCGGAGACCAGCGCGAGGGCGCGGCGGCCCGCGACGGTGCCGCGCTTGTCGGCGAGCGCGCCGCGCAGCCCGATGGACGCCTCCAGCTCGGCGCGGGCCCGGTCGAGCTGGCCTCCACAGAGCGCGAAGATGCCCAACTCGTGGTGGAAGTAGGCTTGTTCGGCGACCGCGCCGGAGAGCCGGGAGGCCTCGGAGCCGGCGCGCAGCATGCGTTCCCAGGCGCTCCAGTGCAGGCCGGCGGCGAAGGCGGGCGCCGCGGTGCGGGCCAGCCGCACGCCCTGGTTCGCCTCGTCCTCGTCGTCGAGCGGAGCCGTGGAGAGCGGCACGAGCACGGTCAGGGCGGCGAGCAGGGCGTCGGCCTCGGCGCACACCCGCTCCGGGGTGACCGAGGGATGGCCGGCCCACCAGGTGTAGTGCCGGGCGGCGGCGAGCGCACGCTCCTCCAGGTCGTCCGCGTATCCGGCGGCCTCCAGCTGGGTGAGCACGCCGGCGGCGAGCCGGTAGCGGGAGCCGACCGGGGAGACCAGCGCGCAGTTCGCGAGCTCGGCGAGCGCGGCGTCGGCGTGGGTGTCGCCGACGAGTGCGGGCAGGTGCGCCTGGTGCGGGACCTCGCCGCCGAGCGCGACGGCGAAACGCAGGGTGGTGCGCGCCGAGTCGCTCAGCCGGGACGCGAGCAGCGCGGCGGGCGCGGCACCCTCGGCGAGCGAGGGCAGCGGAACGTCGTGGCCGTCGCCGGCGTCGAAGGGCGCGTCGACCGGCGCCTCCTGGAAGACGCCGAACTCGTCGAAGGCCTCCTCGCTGGCCCGCAGCCGGTCGCGCTGCCGCAGCAGCGCCCCGGCCTGCACGAAGCGCAGGGGCAGGCCCTCGGACTCGAACCAGAGGTCGCCGGCCCAGTTCGCCTCGTCCTCGGTCAGCTCGCGCCCCACGGCCCGTTCGAGCAGTTCCAGGCCGCCGCTGCGGTCGAGGCCGCCGAGGAGCACCTCTTCGAGGAGGGAGTCGGCGGACGGCGCGGGGACGTCGGGGGTCGCGGCGATCAGGAAGGCGCACTCGGGGGTGGCGTCGAGCAGTTCGTCGAGCGCGCTCCCGCCGATCTCGGCGTCGTCGAGGACGACGACCGCGCCGATTTCGTGGACGTGCCGGAGCAGGTCCTCGTGTTCCGGGCGGTACAGGGGTGCGGAGTGGACGGCCGTGAAGAGGTCGTGCAGCAGGTCGGCCGCGGTGCGCCGGTGGCCGGAGAGGCGGACGACGCCGTCGGGGGCGAGGTCCGCGCAGTCGACGGCGACGGCGTCGAGCAGGCTTGTGCGGCCCGATCCCGACGGCCCGGTCAGGCGCACCGAGCGTCCGCGCGCGAGGAGGCGTACGAGCCGCTCACGCTCCTCCTGGCGCTCCAGGAGCGGCAGCCGGGGCTGCGCCGGGCCGGGTGGCACCGGCGGCCGGGCGGCGCGGGCCTGCTCGGCCCGCTCGGCGGCGCTGAACTTCACCGGCGGCTGCGGCCGCTCGTTCGGCGGGCAGTTCTCTATCTCGCTGCCGTCGACGGGATTGACGGTGAGCAGGAAGTCGCCCGCGACGAGCTGGACGGTGCGGGCGAGTGCGGGCGAGTGCTGACCGAGGTCAGCGGTGAGCGGGTCACGAGGCGGGCGCGAACGAGGCGCCTGGCCGTCGTCTTCATGGCCGTACTCTTCGGGTCCCCGGTTGGTCGGGTCCATGTTCCAAGCCCCCCAAAAGCGTCGTGTGCCAAGCCCCTCCCGGCCTTGCTGCACACCGCGCTGTCGCTTCTGGTCCGGTGCCCGCTCTCAGGGTTTCGGGCGGCGGGCAGCCGAACCCTAAACCTTCGCACAGTATCTATGAACAGGCGGGGTACCGCGCCGTCCGAGACGTCACAGCTTCGTGAGGATTGTGCGCGTGGTGCCTTTGGTACGCCGGTCGGGACGGGTACGAGGTCACACCCGGGGCAGGGAGTCGACGCCGATGCCGCCCTCGATCGCCAGGATCCGGTGCAGCCGGGTGGCGACGAGCAGGCGCTGCATCTGTGGTGGCACGCCGCGCAGCACGAGCCGTCGCCCGCACCGCCCGGCCCGTCGGTGGGCTCCCATGATGACGCCGAGTCCGGTGGCGTCCCAGGAGTCCAGTTCGGACAGGTCCAGCACCAGGTCGCCGGCTCCGTCGTCGACGGCCGAGTGCAGGACGGTGCGGGCGTCCGCCGCGCTGCGTACGTCGAGGCGGCCCCCGACGACCAGCTCGGCGTGGTCGCCCCTGATGTACATATGCGCTCCCCGAGAGTGCGTCTCGTACTCCGCGTTGTGTCTGTGTTGCATCGTCTGACTGACTGAGGCCCGCAGAGGTTGCCGTCTGTAAGCGAACCGATACCGAATTCACCTCATGGAGTGATGCTCCAGAGGCCCGTGCGGATTCCGTGCCGGATGCGGGCCCCGGCGTCCGGGCGCCGCGTGGTCGTTCAGTGCTTGTAGAAGCCCTGCCCGCTCTTGCGCCCGATGTCACCGGCGTCAACCATCCGGCGCATCAGCTCCGGCGGTGCGAACTTCTCGTCCTGGGTCTCGGTGTAGATGTTGCCGGTGGCGTGCAGCAGGATGTCGACGCCCGTCAGGTCGGCCGTGGCCAGCGGGCCCATGGCGTGTCCGAAGCCCAGCTTGCAGGCCAGGTCGATGTCCTCGGCACTCGCCACGCCGGACTCGTACAGCTTCGTCGCCTCGACGACCAGGGCCGAGATGAGGCGCGTCGTGACGAAGCCGGCCACGTCGCGGTTGACGACGATGCAGGTCTTGCCGACGGACTCGGCGAACTCCCGCGCTGTGGCGAGCGCTTCGTCGCTCGTCTTGTAGCCGCGGACCAGTTCGACGAGCTGCATCATCGGCACCGGCGAGAAGAAGTGCACGCCGACGACGCGCTCCGGGCGCTCGGTGACCGCCGCGATCTTGGTGATCGGGATCGCGGAGGTGTTGGAGGCGAGGACGGCGTCGTCACGGACGATCTTGTCGAGCGTCCGGAAGATCTCGTGCTTGATCTCGAGCTTCTCGAAGACGGCCTCGACGACGATGTCGGCATCGGCGGCGGCGTCCAGGTCGGTGGTGGCGGTGATGCGCGCGAGCGCCGCGTCGGCGTCCGCGGCTTCCAGCCTGCCCTTGTTCACGAACTTGTCGTACGAGGCCTTGATGCCGTCGAGGCCACGGGTGAGGGCCTCGTCGGTGACATCGCGAAGGACGACGTCCCAGCCCGCCTGCGCGGAGACCTGGGCGATGCCGGACCCCATGAGTCCGGCTCCGATGACGGCAAGTTTCCGTGCCACTCCGACTCCCCTACTGCGTTTCCCCGGGGGACGACCCCCGGACCCCCAGCCGAAAGAAAGGTCAGCTGGGTCGACCGACGCTGACTTCGCAAGGCGACCCCGGGTAACCCTGAGTGCCTCTCCGGCGGACCCTAGCGCCCGTGAGGGCCTGTGTGACCGGTAAGTAATGCGCGTCACGTCTCATCTGACGGACATCACACCGGCACGGGTCATTGCGCCCCCCGTACGGCGTAGTTGAGGACCTTCTCGCTCAAAAGGTCCTCCATGTCGTCGAGGAGGACGAGCACCTCGCGAGACACTTCGCCCGGATCACGACCGGCCATCATCTTCCCGCCGATGACGGACATCACGGTCTGGTGGATCCAGTTGATCTGGCCGGCCACCAGACCGGGCAGCGGGTCGTCGTCGGACGCGCCGGTCTCCTCACGCAGCGCCTCCTCCAGGTTGTCGAGGACCTCCTGGGCGATCGCCCACAACCGCGAGCGGAGCGCCGGGGCTTCGTGGATGACATGCATGAAGCGGGCATATCCGGCCATCAGGCCGAGCCGGGGCGAGACGGCCTCCGCCTCCTCGCGCAGTTCGCGCAGGACCGCGGCGGCGGCGGACTCGCCCTTGTTCCGGCCGCGCACCCAGCGCGCCAGCCGGTCGACGACACCCTGGGAGCGGTCCAGGAAGAGGTCCTCCTTGGCCGGGAAGTAGTTGTAGACGGTGTTCACGGAGACGTTCGCCGCGTCCGCGACCTCCGCGACCGTCACCGCGTCGAAGCCCCGCTCCAGGAACAACCCCGTGGCGACGTCCGAGATGTACTGCCTGGTCTGGCGCTTCTTCCGCTCCCTGAGCCCTTCAGCCATGCCCGCATCGTAACTTTCGCTGGAGCTCCTTAAATCTTGGAGTCATTGCAAAATTTCAGTGACTCTGTTTTTCTGGGCCGCATGGCAATCATCAGTACGGCCGGCCTGGCCCGTACCTTCCGGACGAAGAGCGGCCCCGTGGAGGCGGTGCCCGGCATCGACCTCACCGTGCGGCCGGGCGAGATCCTCGGATTCCTCGGCCCGAACGGCGCGGGCAAGACGACCACGCTCCGCATGCTCACCACCCTGCTCGCGCCGACGGGCGGCGCCGCCACCGTCGCGGGCCACGACCTGGCCACCGATCCGGCCGGGGTGCGCCGGGCCTGCGGCTACGTCGCGCAGTCGGGCGGCGTCGACGGGCAGATCACCGCGCGGGAGGAACTGGTCACCCAGGGACGCCTGTACCGCCTGCCGAAGGAGCGGGCCGTGGCGCGTGCCGAGGAACTGGCCAACGACCTCGGCCTGACGGAGCTGCTGGACCGCAGGACGTCGGCGCTCTCCGGCGGCCAGCGGCGCCGCCTGGACATCGCGATGGCCCTCACGCACCGGCCCCGGGTGCTCTTCCTGGACGAGCCGACGACCGGTCTGGACCCGGGCAGCCGCGCCGACCTCTGGGACCTCATCCGCCGTCTGCGCGACGACCACGGCACGACGGTGTTCCTCACCACCCACTACCTGGACGAGGCCGACACCCTCTCCGACCGCCTGGTGATCGTCGACCGGGGCGTGGTCGCCGCCGAGGGCACGCCGGACGCCTTGAAACTGGCGTACGCCGGCTCGGCCGACGCCTCGCTCCAGGACACCTTCCTCGCCGTCACCGGACGCGGACCGGCCCCGGCCGACACCGCCCCCGTAGCCGTATAGGACCGCCCGATGCTTCTTCACGACACCGCGCTCATCTACGGCCGGTATCTGCGCCAGTCGCTGCGCTCGCGCTTCGCGCTGCTCTTCGGCGTGCTGATGCCCTTGCTCTACCTGCTGTTCTTCGGACCCCTGCTCACCGGGCTGCCGCTGGGCGCGCGGGGCAGTTCGTGGCAACTGCTCGTGCCCGGGCTGCTGCTCCAACTCGGCCTTTTCGGCGCCGCGTTCGCGGGCTTCGCCGTCATCATCGAGAACGGGCAGGGGGTGCTCGAGCGGATGCGGGTGACACCCGTCAGCCGGCTCGCCCTGCTGCTCGGCCGGGTGCTGCGCGACGCCACCGTCTTCGTCTTCCAGGCCGTGTTGCTGGTGCTGGCCGCGGTGGCGATGGGGCTGCGCGCCCCGCTGCCGGGCGTGCTCATCGGATTCGCTTTCGTCGCGCTGCTCACCGTCTCGCTGGGCTCGCTGTCGTACGCGATGGCGATGAAGGTCGCCACCCCGCAGGAGTTCGGTCCCGCGGTCAACGCCCTGACCATGCCGTCCATGCTCCTGTCCGGCCTGATGCTGCCGATGAGCCTCGCGCCGGGCTGGCTGGACGTGCTCTCGCACTTCGTCCCGTTCCGCTATCTGGTGGACGCGGTGCGCGACGCGTACGTGGGCTCGTACGCCACGGCCCACATGCTGTACGGCGTCGTCGTGGCCCTCGGCTTCACCGCGCTCTCCGTGACGGTGGGCACACGGGTCTTCCGGACGGCCGGAGCGTAACTAGGCTGGTCCCATGGTCAATCTGACACGCATCTACACCAGGACCGGCGACCAGGGCACCACGGCCCTCGGCGACATGAGCAGGGTCGCCAAGACCGACCTGCGGATCTCGGCGTACGCCGACGCCAACGAGGCGAACGCGGTGATCGGCACGGCGATCGCGCTCGGCGGGCTCGACGAGGAGATCATCACGGTCCTCACTCGTGTGCAGAACGACCTGTTCGACGTGGGCGCGGACCTGTCGACGCCGGTGGTCGAGAACCCGCAGTTCCCGCCGCTGCGGGTGGAGCAGTTCTACATCGACAAGCTGGAGGCGGACTGCGACCGCTTCAACGAGCGGCTGGAGAAGCTGCGCTCCTTCATCCTGCCCGGCGGCACTCCCGGAGCGGCGCTGCTGCACCAGGCCTGCACGGTGGTCCGCCGTGCGGAGCGGTCCACGTGGGCCGCGCTGGAGGTGCACGGCGAGGCCATGAATCCGCTCACCGCGACCTACCTCAACAGGCTGTCCGACCTGCTGTTCATCCTCGCCCGCACGGCGAACGGCGAGGTCGGGGACGTGCTCTGGGTCCCGGGCGGGGAGCGCTAGCCTTCGCACCCGGAGTCATCTCGACGGCTAGGGGCGCCCCGGCCGGTCCGCGTCGCGCGGACCGACGTGCCGTGGGAGCCCCTCGCCTTCTTCCTTCCCGCCGGTCACCGGCCCGCGCCCGTCACTTGTCGGTGCGCGCGTCCCGGTCTGCCTCCGCCGCCGCCGACTCGGCGGCGTCCACCTTCTTCTGCAGGTCGGCGTACCCCGAAGGAGTCGAGGACGACGGCTCGTCCGCCGGGCCGTCGTGCGCCCCGCAGCCCGCGGCGAGTCCCAGGGCGAGCAGGACCGCCGGCAGGACCCGCAGCGCGCGCATCAGCTCGCCCCGTTGTCGTGGTCCGCGCACCAGGTGCGGACGTCCTTCAGATCCTTCTGCCGCTGCTGAAGCGTCGTCACCAGCGACGTGCGGAAGGTCAGCCGGTCCTTCAGGTAGGTGGCGATCTCGTCGTGCCCCGCCTTCTTCGCCTCGGCCACGCGCTGCTCCAGCCGGGCGACCGAGCCACGCCTGCCCGGGCCCGCCTGGAGGCGCTTGAGCGCCCGGTCGATCCGGTGGTCGATCTTCGGCGCCCGCTTGCACAGCGCCTGCACCCCGTCGCCCGTCGGCCCCGCCGCGGGAGAGCTCTCCGCCGAGGCCGCGCCCGTGGCACCCGCGAGCAGTGCCACCGTGGCCAGCCCCGCGATGAGCGGCCGTCGAATGTACATGTGCGTCTCCGTTCCCCGGACGGCCCCGTCGTCCGTCCGCCGCAGCGGAGGCTAGGAGGCGTCCTTGGGGAAACTCTGTGACCGGTTTGCCCCCACTGTGCCGATCAGCCAGTCCCTGCGTCCGGGCAGTTCGCCGCTCGCGCGCGGCAGCCGCACCTCGAAGCGCGCCCCGGTGCCGTCCGGGCCGTCGGCCACCGTGACGCTCCCCCGGTGCAGCGCCGTCTGCTGGGCGACCAGGGTCAGGCCGAGGCCGGAGCCGGTGCTGGCCGGGCCCCGCCGGAAGCGTTCGAAGATCTGGGCGCGGGCCTGCGGCGGCACGCCCGGTCCGCGGTCGTCCACCGTGATCACCACCTGTTCCCCCGCTCCCCGCACGGCCACCGTCACCTCGGCCGGCCGCTCCTCGTCCCGGCCGTGGGCGAGCGCGTTGGCGAGGAGGTTGTCGAGCAGCAGGCGCAGGCCGGGTTCCCAGCCGTGGACGGTGAGCCCGGGGGCCGCGTCCAGGGTGATCCGGGCTCCGGGGGCGCGCCGCCGGGCCTCGGCCACCGCGGCGTCGGCGGCCTCCGGCAGGTCGACGGTCCGCAGCGCTTCCGCCTCCACCAGGTCCCCGCGCCCCAGTTCGCGCAGCATCACCAGCAGACCGAGCAGCCGGGCGTGTTCGCGGCGCAGGTCGGTGAGGACCTCGGTGCGGTCCGGGTCGGGGAGGCCGGGATGGTCGGCGAGGATGTCGAGGTTTGTGCCGATGCTCATCAGCGGGGTGCGCAGTTCGTGCGAGGCCGCGGTGGCGAAGGAGCGCGCGGTGTCCAGGGCCTCACCGGTGCGCACGGCCTGGGCGTCGTAACGGGCGAGGACCGTCTGCAGGGTGGCGGCCAGTTCGTCCACCTCGGTCAGACCGGTCGGCTCGTGGTGCAGACGCGCGGTGCTCGTCCGCGGGTCGAGACCGGCGGCGCGACGGTTGAGGCGGCGCAGGGGGCGGCCCGCCCCGGCGGCGACACCCCACGCGAGCAGGCCGGAGAGCGGGGCCGCGAGCAGCGCGGTGGTGACCACGCGCCGGCGCACCAGATGGAGTTGGGCCCGGTCGGCGGTGTCCTGCGCGAAGACCCACAGGGTGCCCGAGACACGGGCGCCCGCGACCGGCACGGACAGCGCCCGCCAGCTGTCGCCGTCGGCGCGGACGGTCACCGGAGCGGAAGCGTGGTCCGGCAGCGGGACGGAGTCCTCCGGCTGCGGCCCGCCGCTGTACGTCGTCTCCGGTCCGACGACGCGTACGCCGACGTCCAGGGCGGCGCTGTAGAGGCGCCGTTCCCTGGTGTCGGCCGCCTTGGGCCGGTCGTTGGCGCCGGCCCGCAGCAGCGCGAGGGCGTCGGGGGCGACGGCCGCGGCCCGCTTGCGCAGGTGGTCGTCCTCCACCCGGTGCAGGTCCCGGGAGACCAGCTGGAGCAGGAGCCAGCCGGAGGCAAGGACGAGCAGCGGCACGGTGAGTCCGACGGCGAGCCCGATGCGGGTCGAGAGCCTCACGGCTCCTCCCGCAGGACGAAGCCCACCCCGCGCACGGTGTGCACCAGCCGCCCGGCGCCGCCGGCCTCCAGTTTGCGGCGCAGATAGCTGACGAAGGTGTCCACGGCGTCGGTGCGCACGTCGAAGTCGTAGCCCCACACGCGCTCCAGGAGCTGGTCGCGGGTGAGGACGAGCCCGGCGTTGCGGGCGAGCACCTCTAGGAGTTCGAATTCCCGCCGGGTCAGCTCCAGGGCCCTGCCGTCGCGCTCGGCGGTGCGGGCGGCCGGGTCGACGACCAGGCCCGCCACCCGCAGCACCTCGTGGCCCGTCGGGGGGCGGCGGCGCAGCAGTGCGTGCAGCCGGAGCACGAGTTCCTGGAGGGCGAACGGCTTGACCAGGTAGTCGTCGCCGCCCGCCTGGAGTCCGGCGATGCGGTCGGCGGTCTCGTCGAGCGCGGAGAGCATGAGCACCGGCAGGTCCCGTCCGTCGTCGCGGAGCCGGGTGCACACCTCGATGCCGCTCATGCCGGGCATCGAGACGTCCAGGACGAGCACGTCCGGCGGCTCGTCGCGGACCGCGTCGAGCGCCTCCAGGCCGCCGTCCGCGGTGCGGACCCGGAAACCGCTCAGTCGCAGCCCGCGTTCCAGTGACCGTCGTATCGCCGCGTCGTCGTCGACGACCAGCACCGCACCGCTCATGCGCCTCGCCCCTCCCCGTCGCCCGGTCAGGGTACGGCCCTCCTTCTCGCGGGCGGCAGCGGCGGCCGGGTTCCTCTTGGGCCAGAGCAGGCGGGACAGGGCGATCAGCCCGTGGATCACGACGATCCGCAGGGCGCCCCACCGCCAGGAGCGCAGCGGGACTGGCGCCGTCTGCTGGGGAAGCGAGAGATGCGTAGCAAGGTCCAAGCGGTGCTTCTGGCCCAGGAGTTGGGCGTCCAGCGCGTCGTACTGACACCGCACCACTCCCACTGGTCCAGACCTATTGACCTATGGTCCAGACCTTTCTATTCTCGCCGCACTGCGCTTGGCCATGCCCACGACACCGCCTGGCCCCCACAGGCGATCAGACTCAAGAGGAGAGGCATCATGCGCTTCCGGCAGAGAGCCCGACACAGAACCGTGGCAGGGCTCACCACCCTGCTCCTCCCCCTCGCCGCACTGGTCGGCCTCGCGGGCCCCGCCCACGCGGCCGCCGGCGCCAAGGCCACGTACACCAAGACCCAGGACTGGGGTACGGGCTTCGAAGGCAAGTGGACGGTCACCAACACCGGTACCACCAGCATCAGTTCCTGGACCGTCGAGTGGGACTTCCCCTCCGGCACGTCGGTCACCTCGGCCTGGGACGCCGACGTCACCTCCTCCGGCAACCACTGGACCGCCAAGAACAAGTCCTACAACGGCACCCTCGCCGCGGGCGCCTCCATCTCCTTCGGCTTCAACGGCTCCGGCTCCGGCTCGCCCTCCAACTGCAAGCTCAACGGCGACAGTTGTGACGGCACCACCGTCCCCGGGGACGCCGCCCCCTCCGCGCCCGGCACCCCGACCGCCTCCGCGATCACCGACACCTCGGTGAAGCTGTCCTGGTCCGCGGCCACCGACGACAAGGGCGTCAAGAACTACGACGTCCTGCGCGACGGCGCCAAGGTCGCGACCGTGACCACGACGTCGTACTCGGACACCGGGCTGACCGCCGGCACCGACTACTCGTACACCGTCCAGGCCCGTGACACCGCCGACCAGACCGGACCGGTCAGCGGCGCGGTCGCCGTGCACACCACGGGCGGCACCACCGACCCGCCGCCCACCGGCAACAAGGTCAGGCTCGGCTACTTCACCGAGTGGGGCATCTACGGCCGCAACTACAACGTCAAGAACCTGGTGACGTCCGGTTCAGCCGCCAAGATCACGCACATCAACTACGCCTTCGGCAACGTCACGAACGGACAGTGCGCCATCGGCGACTCCTACGCCGACTACGACAAGGCCTTCACCGCCGACCAGTCGGTCAGCGGCACCGCCGACACCTGGGACCAGCCGCTGCGCGGCAACTTCAACCAGCTGCGCCAGCTGAAGGCCAAGTACCCGAACATCAAGGTGCTGTGGTCCTTCGGCGGCTGGACCTGGTCCGGCGGCTTCGCGCAGGCTGCGGCCAACCCGACCGCCTTCGCCCAGTCCTGCTACAACCTGGTCGAGGACCCGCGCTGGGCCGACGTCTTCGACGGCATCGACATCGACTGGGAGTACCCGAACGCCTGTGGCCTGAGCTGCGACACCAGCGGAGCGGCGGCCTACAAGAACCTGATGCAGGCGCTGCGCGCCAAGTTCGGCTCGAACAACCTGGTCACCGCGGCCACCACCGCGGACGGCTCCTCCGGCGGCAAGATCGACGCCGCCGACTACGCGGGCGCCGCGCAGTACGTCGACTGGTACAACGTGATGACGTACGACTTCTTCGGCGCCTGGGCGGCCCAGGGCCCGACGGCCCCGCACTCCCCGCTCACCTCGTACAGCGGCATCCCGACGGCCGGCTTCACCACGGCCGACGCGATCGCCAAGTACAAGGCGAAGGGCGTGCCCGCGAGCAAGCTGCTGATCGGCATCGGCTTCTACGGGCGCGGCTGGACCGGTGTCACCCAGGACGCCCCCGGCGGCACCGCGACCGGACCCGCCGCCGGCACGTACGAGCAGGGCATCGAGGACTACAAGGTCCTCAAGACGTCCTGCCCCGCCACCGGCACCATCGCCGGAACGGCGTACGCGCACTGCGGCAGCAACTGGTGGAGCTACGACACCCCGGCCACCATCGGGACCAAGATGACCTGGGCCAAGAACCAGGGCCTGGGCGGCGCGTTCTTCTGGGAGTTCAGCGGCGACACCAGCAACGGTGAACTCGTCGGCGCCATCAACAGCGGCCTGTCGTAAGAAGGTCGGAACACCCGGGCGGCAGTGACGCCCCTCCCCGGACCGGTCCGGGACATCTCACCCGGCGGGTGGACGTGACCTCTCAGGCCACGTTCACCCGCTGTCCGGGTGGAGCGGCCTCCAGCCACGCGAGGAATCCCGTCAGGGCGTCCTCGCTCATCGCCAGTTCGAGCCGTGTCCCGCGGTGCAGACAGGCGAGGATGACGGCGTCGGAGAGCAGGGCCAGCTCCTCCTCGCCCTCCGGGGCGCGGCGGCCGGCCACCTCGATCGCGGAACGCTCCAGCACACGACGCGGGCGCGGTGCGTAGGAGAAGACGCGGTACCACTCGATGCGGTCGCCGTTGTAGCGGGCCACCCCGTAGCTCCAGCCCTTGCCGCTGAGGTCGCCGTCCTCCGGGACGTCCCACCGCAGGCTGCAGTCGAAGGTACCGCCGGACCGCTGGATCAGCCGACGGCGCAGACCGAAGACGAAAAGGCCCACGACCACGAGCGCCACTACCAACCCGCACACAGTCAGAGCGAGGACCATCGACACCGACCTCCTCGTCTCCTAGGTAAAGCAGGTAATGAAACGGAAAAAAGTACCCGCATCGCCTCAGCCGCGGCCCGGTCTGGATGTCTCCAGTCCCGGCCGCGGCTGAGTCACGTCATTCCGTGCGCGCTGGGGTCAGCGCGCCGCCACCGCCCGCAGGCGGACGTCCGCGCGGCGCTCGGCGGAGGCATCGCCCTCCGCCTTCGCGCGCTCGAGCTCCCGCTCCGCACGCTGGACGTCGATCTCGTCCGACAGCTCGGCGATCTCGGCCAGCAGTGACAGCTTGTTGTCGGCGAACGAGATGAAACCGCCGTGCACCGCGGCGACGACCGTTCCACCATCACTCGTACGGATGGTCACCGGGCCCGACTCCAGCACACCGAGCAGCGGCTGGTGACCGGGCATGACGCCGATGTCGCCGGACGCGGTACGCGCGACGACCAGGGTGGCCTCGCCGGACCAGACACTGCGGTCCGCGGCGACGAGCTCGACGTGCAGCTCAGCAGCCAAGGTGGGCTCCTCGGGTCACCACCCGGCGTTGCTGCCGGGTGTTGGGTCAAAGTCTAGTAGGCGTACGGAGGGGGACGGGACGCGCCCCGCGAGGTGCGGCCCCGCCCCCCTCACTCAGAACACGAGGTTCAGGAGACGCCGAGCTCCTTGGCGTTGGCCTTGAGGTCCTCCAGGCCACCGCACATGAAGAACGCCTGCTCCGGGAAGTGGTCGTACTCACCGTCGATGATCGCGTTGAAGGCCGCGATCGACTCGTCCAGCGGGACGTCCGACCCGTCGACGCCGGTGAACTGCTTGGCGACGTGGGTGTTCTGGGACAGGAAGCGCTCCACGCGACGGGCACGGTGGACGGTGAGCTTGTCCTCCTCGCCCAGCTCGTCGATACCGAGGATCGCGATGATGTCCTGGAGGTCCTTGTACTTCTGCAGCACCGACTTCACGCGCATCGCGGCGGTGTAGTGGTCCTGCGCGATGTAGCGCGGGTCCAGGATGCGGGACGTGGAGTCCAGCGGGTCCACGGCCGGGTAGATGCCCTTCTCGGAGATCGGACGGGACAGAACCGTCGTCGCGTCGAGGTGGGCGAACGTGGTGGCCGGGGCCGGGTCGGTCAGGTCGTCCGCGGGGACGTAGATCGCCTGCATCGAGGTGATCGAGTGACCACGGGTCGAGGTGATGCGCTCCTGGAGGAGACCCATCTCGTCGGCCAGGTTCGGCTGGTAGCCCACCGCGGAGGGCATGCGGCCGAGCAGCGTGGAGACCTCGGAACCGGCCTGGGTGAAGCGGAAGATGTTGTCGATGAAGAACAGCACGTCCTGCTTCTGCACATCGCGGAAGTACTCCGCCATGGTCAGACCGGCCAGGGCCACGCGCAGACGGGTGCCCGGGGGCTCGTCCATCTGACCGAAGACAAGGGCGGTCTTGTCGATGACGCCCGAGTCCGACATCTCCTCGATGAGGTCGTTGCCCTCACGGGTGCGCTCACCGACACCGGCGAACACGGAGACACCGTCGTGGTTGTTGGCGACGCGGTAGATCATCTCCTGGATGAGCACCGTCTTGCCGACGCCGGCACCACCGAACAGACCGATCTTTCCACCCTTGACGTACGGGGTGAGAAGGTCGATGACCTTGACGCCGGTCTCGAACATCTCGGTCTTCGACTCGAGCTCGTCGAAGTTCGGGGCCTTGCGGTGGATGGACCAGCGCTCGCCCGTGTACTTCTCGTCGACGTTCAGCACCTCACCGAGGGTGTTGAACACCTTGCCCTTGGTGAAGTCACCGACCGGGACGGTGATGCCGTCGCCGGTGTCGGTGACCGCGGCCTGGCGGACCAGACCGTCGGTGGGCTGCATGGAGATCGTGCGGACCAGGCCGTCACCCAGGTGCTGGGCGACCTCCAGGGTCAGCGTCTTCTTCTCGCCGGCGTTGGCCGGGTCGGCCACCTCGACGTGAAGGGCGTTGTAGATGTCCGGCATCGCGTCGACGGGGAACTCCACGTCGACGACCGGACCGATGACCCGGGCGACGCGGCCCGTGGCAACGGCCGTCTCTGAAGTCGTCGTCATTACTTGTCACTCCCCGCGGTCGCGTCGGCAAGGGCGCTGGCGCCACCGACGATCTCGCTGATTTCCTGGGTGATTTCGGCCTGGCGGGCCGCGTTGGCAAGACGGGAGAGCGTGTTGATCAGCTCGCCCGCGTTGTCGGTCGCCGACTTCATCGCGCGGCGGGTGGCGGCGTGCTTGGAGGCAGCCGACTGGAGCAGCGCGTTGTAGATACGGCTCTCGACGTAGCGCGGCAGGAGGGCGTCGAGGACGTCCTCCGCCGACGGCTCGAACTCGAACAGCGGGAGGATCTCGCCCTTGCCGGACGCCTCCTCCGCCACCTCTTCGAGGCGAAGCGGAAGCAGTCGGCCGTCGACGGCCGTCTGCGTCATCATCGAGACGAACTCGGTGTAGACGATGTGGATCTCGTCCACGCCGCCGTTCACCGTCTCCTTCTCGATGGCCTCGATGAGCGGACCCGCGACCTTCTTCGCGTCCGCGTAGGTGGGCTCGTCGGTGAAGCCCGTCCACTGCTCCGCGATCTTGCGCTCACGGAAGTTGTAGTGGGCGACACCGCGGCGGCCGACGATGTACGTGTCGACCTGCTTGCCCTCCGCCTCGAGGCGCGCCGTCAGCTGCTCGGCGGCCTTGATGGCGTTGGAGTTGAAGGCGCCGGCCAGTCCGCGGTCGCTCGTGAGGAGCAGCACCGCGGAACGGGTCGCCGTCTCCGCCTCCGTGGTCAGCGGGTGCTTGGTGTTCGAACCGGTACCGACCGCCGTGACCGCGCGGGTGAGCTCGGTCGCGTACGGCGTGGAGGCCCTCACCTTGCGCTGCGCCTTGACGACGCGCGAGGCGGCGATCATCTCCATCGCCTTGGTGATCTTCTTGGTCGCGGTGACGGATCGGATGCGACGCTTGTAGACCCGGAGCTGGGCTCCCATGAGTCAGGTCCCTTCCTTACGTCACTTGGCGGCAGCGGCCGGAGCGTCCTCGCCGAGCAGCTTGCCGTCAGAGGTCTCGAACTGCTTCTTGAAGTCCGCGATCGCGTCGGCCACGGCCGTCAGCGTGTCGTCCGACATCTTGCCGCCCTCCTTGATGGAGGTCATGAGGCCCTGCTCCTTGCGGTGCAGGTACTCCAGGAGCTCCTTCTCGAAGCGGCGGATGTCGGCGACCGGCACGTCGTCCATCTTGCCGGTGGTACCGGCCCACACGGAGACGACCTGGTCCTCGGTCGGCATCGGCTGGTACTGAGCCTGCTTGAGCAGCTCGACCATGCGCTGACCGCGCTCCAGCTGCGACTTCGACGCGGCGTCCAGGTCGGAACCGAAGGCGGCGAACGCCTCCAGCTCACGGAACTGGGCGAGGTCGACGCGCAGTCGGCCGGAGACCTGCTTCATCGCCTTGTGCTGGGCGGAACCACCGACACGGGAGACGGAGATACCGACGTTCAGCGCGGGACGCTGACCGGCGTTGAAGAGGTCCGACTCCAGGAAGCACTGGCCGTCGGTGATGGAGATGACGTTGGTCGGGATGAACGCCGACACGTCGTTCGCCTTGGTCTCGACGATCGGCAGACCCGTCATCGAACCGGCGCCCATGTCGTCGGAGAGCTTCGCGCAGCGCTCCAGCAGACGGGAGTGCAGGTAGAAGACGTCACCCGGGTAGGCCTCGCGGCCCGGCGGGCGGCGCAGCAGCAGGGAGACGGCGCGGTAGGCGTCGGCCTGCTTCGAGAGGTCGTCGAAGATGATGAGGACGTGCTTGCCCTCGTACATCCACTGCTGGCCGATGGCCGAACCGGTGTACGGCGCCAGGTACTTGAAGCCGGCCGGGTCGGACGCCGGGGCGGCGACGATGGTCGTGTACTCGAGCGCGCCGGCCTCTTCCAGGGCACCGCGCACCGAGGCGATGGTGGAGCCCTTCTGGCCGATGGCGACGTAGATGCAGCGGACCTGCTTCTTCGGGTCGCCGGTGCGCCAGTTGTCGCGCTGGTTGATGATCGTGTCGACGGCCAGGGCGGTCTTGCCGGTCTGGCGGTCGCCGATGATCAGCTGACGCTGGCCACGGCCGACGGGGGTCATCGCGTCGACGGCCTTGTAGCCGGTCTCCATCGGCTCGTGCACCGACTTGCGCTGCATGACCGTGGGGGCCTGCAGCTCGAGGGCGCGGCGGCCGGTGGTCTCGATCTCGCCGAGACCGTCGATCGGGTTGCCGAGCGGGTCGACAACGCGGCCGAGGTAGCCCTCGCCGACGGCGACGGACAGAACCTCTCCGGTGCGCTGCACCGGCTGGCCCTCCTCGATGCCGCTGAACTCGCCGAGGACGATGGCGCCGATCTCGCGCTCTTCCAGGTTCAGCGCGAGGCCGAGGGTGCCGTCCTCGAACTTCAGCAGTTCGTTGGCCATGGCCGAGGGCAGGCCCTCGACCTTCGCGATGCCGTCGCCGGCAAGGGTGACCGTACCGACCTCCTCGCGCGAGGCCGCGTCCGGCTTGTACGACTGGACAAAGTTCTCCAGCGCGTCCCGGATCTCCTCCGGCCGGATCGTGAGCTCCGCCATCTGGGTTCCCTGCTCTCCTTGTTGGGCCCGAAGTTTCACTTTGGGGGGATGGGGACTCCCCCCTAAGAGAGGTGAATCCTCTGCACGGCCCAACGAGGGCCGTAATTACGTACTGCTTTTTTGAGTTGCTGCTAGCCGGCCAGGCGGCGGCCTGCGTCCTCAAGTCGGTCCGCGATGGAGCCGTTGATGACCTCGTCGCCGACCTGCACCCGGATCCCGCCGAGGACCTCGGGGTCCACGTCGAGGTTGAGGTGCATCTGACGGCCGTAGAGCTTCGCAAGAGCGGCGCCCAGGCGCTGCTTCTGTCCGTCGCTCAGCGGGACCGCCGAGGTGACGACGGCGACCACGCGGTTGCGGCGCTCTGCGGCGAGCTTGGACAGGGACTCGAGTCCCGCTTCCAGGCTACGTCCACGCGGAGCGGTCACAAGGCGCGTCACCAGACGCTCGGTGGTCACGTCGGCCCGTCCGCCGAGCAGGCTGCGCAGCAGCTCGCTCTTGGCCGCCTTGGAGGCGGCGCGGTCGGTCAGCGCGGCGCGCAGCTCGGTGTTCGACGAGACGATCCGGCCGAACCGGAACAGCTCGTCCTCGACGTTGTCGAGGCCACCGCTGCGCTGCGCGGCCGTGAGGTCGGCCGTCGCGGTCAGCTCCTCCAGCGCGTCCACCAGGTCGCGGGGCTGCGACCAGCGGGAACGCACCATGCCGGACACCAGGTCGACGGCCGTGCCGCTCACCTGGCCGCCGAGCAGGCGCTGCGCCAGTTCGGCCTTGGCCTCGCCGGGCTGCGCCGGGTCGGTCAGGACCCGACGCAGCGACACCTCGCGGTCGAGCAGCGCGGTGACGGCGGCCAGCTCGTCGGCGAGCTGCGCCGCGTCCACGGACGCCGAGTCCGTCAGCGCGTCGAGACGCTCACGGGCTGCTGCGAATGCCTCGCGGCTCGCTCCGTGCGCTGTCATCGAGCTGCCTCGGCCTTCTCCTCAAGCTCGTCGAGGAAGCGGTCGATGACACGGCTCTGCCGGGCGTGGTCCTCGAGGGACTCGCCGACCAGCTTGCCGGCCAGGGCGGTGGCCAGCTGGCCGACGTCCTGACGCAGCGCCTGGGCGGCAGCCTTGCGGTCCGCCTCGATCTGCGCGTGACCGGCGGTGACGATCTCCTCGCGCTGCCGCTGGCCTTCCGCGCGCATCTCGGTGATGAGCGTGGCGCCCTGTTCCTGCGCCTCCTGGCGCAGACGGGCCGCCTCGTGCCGGGCCTCGGCGAGCTGTGCCTTGTACTGCTCAAGAACGCTCTGGGCCTCGGTCTGAGCGGCCTCGGCCTTCTCGATACCGCCCTCGATGGCCTCGCGACGCTGCTCCAGAACCTTGTTGATGTTCGGGAGGAGCTTCCAGGCCAGGAAGCCGAAGACGATGACGAAGGCGATCAGGCCGATGACAAGCTCGGGGATCGGCGGGACGAGGGGGTTTTCCTTCTCCTCGGCCGCCAGAATGAGCAGGTGGCTCATTTCAGTGCCTTTCGTCTAGTGGGCTGTTGCTGATCGGTCGATCAGGTGCCGTAGACGAACGGCATGACCAGACCGATGAGGGCGAGCGCCTCACAGAAGGCGAAGCCGAGGATCTGGTTGGCGCGGATCAGACCGGCGGCCTCAGGCTGACGGGCGAGCGCCTGGGTGCCGTTACCGAAGATGATGCCGACGCCGACGCCGGGGCCGATGGCCGCGAGGCCGTAACCGATCGAGCCGAGCGAGCCGGAGACAGCGGCAAGGGTCTGGGACATGCCAGTTCTTCCTTTTCTTTACGGACCGGTGGGGGTTGGCCACCGGACGAATGCGGGGTCGTAAGGGGCGGCGCTCAGTGGTGCTCGGCCAGCGCGCCCTGGATGTAGGTGCAGGTCAGCAGCACGAAGACGTAGGCCTGCAGGGCCTGGATGAACAGCTCGAAGGCCGTCATGACGAGCGTCATGATGAACGAGACACCCGCGTACGCGATGCCGATGCCGTTGAGCAGGTACCAGCTGGCGATCGTGAACAGCAGCAGCAGGGTGTGGCCCGCGAACATGTTGGCGAAGAGTCGCACCGCATGCGTGAACGGACGCACGATCAGGTTCGAGAAGAACTCGATCGTCATGGCGAGCGGGAGCACCGGGCCGAGCGACTTGTCGTAGCCGGTGACGTTCTTGAAGAAGCCCACGAAGCCGTGCCGCTTGAAGGTCAGCGAGACCCACAGGACGTAGACGATCAGGGCCAGCACCAGCGGGTACGAAATGATCGCGGTGACCGGGAACTGGGCGACCGGAACGATCGACCAGAGGTTCATCATCCAGACGAAGAAGAACAGCGAGACGACGAGGGGAACGTACTTCTCGCCCTCCTTCTTGCCGATCGTCTCGTAGACGACGCCGCGGCGGACGAAGTCGTAGCCCGCCTCGGCGACCATCTGCAGCTTGCCCGGGACGACCTTCGGCTTGCGGAAGGCGGCCCAGAAGAAGCCGACGATGACGATCGAGCCGAGCAGCGCCAGGAGCATCGTCTTGTTGAAGTACACGTTGCTGTCCCCGTCGCCCCAGAGAGGCTCGAACAGGAACGAGTGCAGGCCGGGTGCCGGGAAGCCACAACCGTTGTTCTCGAAGATGTGGCAGTCGGTCTCGAAAGCGAGCACCTGCGTCGGGTCAGCACTCACCGCGGGCTCCTTCAGCGTGGCGCATAGGTACGGCAACCTCGTTGTGTCGGCGCGGCGCGCAGCCGCGGTTCGGCACTGGACTGGTGTTACGGATGTGGGGGCGGCTGTGGGGCATCAAGCCTCGCGATTGAGCAGGCGTCAGCTCAGATGCCCGCGCCCGCGATGCCGCAGTTGGCACCGGACGATAGCAGGATCTCTTACGCGCACTTATCCCGGCCCTACCCCTCACGACGAGTGCCCCGACTTTTCGGGCTTGTCGCCCTTCGAGGAGTCGGGTTCGACGTAAAGGATCTTGGCCTTCATGTGGGCACGCGCCTGTGCGCCGATCCACACGAGCGTGGTGGCGACCAGGGTGAGCGCGAAGGCCTTGGGGTTGAACAGCGACGTGTTCTTGAACGCGGCCACGAAGACGAACAGCAGCAGGATCTGCGCCGTGTAGAGCAGCAGACCCATCGCCTGGAACAGGTGCGGAAGCGATTTGGCGGTGCGCTGCAGGACGTAGAGCCCGAGCCCCATGAAGAGGATCACGACCAGCGTCGCGACGACGGCCCCGATCGCCCCCTTGCCGCCGGCGACCACACCACTGACGACGGCGGCAATCGCGCCGACGGCAGCTGTGGGCACAGCGGCCTGCAGGAGGATCCGGGCGTCATTGGACGGCATGGCGGCAACTCCGCTTGTAAGGGGGGCGTGTCGTCATGGACGAGCGTAGTCCCGGGTCGAGAGAGAACCTCACGCCAAGGAACCGTCGCACTACGGTCCTTCGGCTCCATCCCGGGTTCTCGTGAACCGTATCACAAACTATTTGATGAGGTCTTTACCTGGTTGGTGTGCTCGCTGTCACACATGAGAGTGAACCTGCGCGTCTGTGCAAGAACAGCGTGGACTTGTCTGATATTGGGGCGCTTTGCACCCCCACGACTTGGTCACGCGTTAGTCAGATTCTTACCTTCGCGTCAGCGCGACGACCCGGCGTTGCGCCCGTCCAGAAAGCGCGAACGGGGGCCGATGGCCGTCGCTCCGTTGACTCCCGACACACCCGCCACGACCGGCGCACGGTGCTCGCGCGCCTCGTCCGCCTCCTCGGCCTCGGCCGTCCCGTGCGTGACCTCCTGCCCCGCCTCCGCGGCGGCCGAGGATGCCCCCCTGCGGCGCCGGTAGCGCGGCGGCACGAGACGCTCGGCCCACTGCGGGGCGCGCGGGGTGAAGCGCGGCAGCAGGAGCAGGACGAGGCCCACCGCGCTGAGCGCGGCGATGCCGAGCACGATCCACATGGACGCCGAGTTGACCGAGAAGGCGAGGGCGCCGAAGGCGATCAGCGCGGACCAGAAGTACATGATCAGGACCGCGCGGCTGTGCGAGTGCCCGACCTCGAGGAGACGGTGGTGCAGATGCCCGCGGTCGGCGGCGAACGGGGACTGGCCGCGCCAGGTGCGCCGCACGATCGCCAGCACCAGGTCGGCGGCCGGCACCGCGATGATCGTCAGCGGGAGCAGCAGCGGGATGTAGACGGGCACCGTCTGGTGCACGGTGTTGCGCTCCGAACCGGAGAACAGGTTCATCGCGTCGGGGTCGATCTGCCCGGTGATGGAGATGGCGCCGGCCGCCAGCACGAGCCCGATGAGCATCGAGCCGGAGTCGCCCATGAAGATCCGCGCGGGATGCATGTTGTGCGGCAGGAAGCCGAGGCACATGCCCATGAGGATGGCCGCGAAGAGCGTCGCCGGGGCCGCGGCCTCGATGCCGTAGCTGTACCAGATGCGGTACGCGTACAGGAAGAACGCCGCGGAGGCGATGCACACCATGCCCGCGGCGAGGCCGTCGAGGCCGTCCACGAAGTTCACGGCGTTGATCGTGATCACGACGAGGGCCACGGTCAGCAGCGTGCCCTGCCACTGGGTGAGCGCCACCAGGCCGACGCCGGGGATGGGCAGCCACAGGATCGTCAGACCCTGCACGACCATCACGCCCGCGGCGATCATCTGACCGCCCAGTTTGATCAGTGCGTCGATCTCGAACTTGTCGTCGAGGACGCCGATGAGCCAGATCAGCGCGGCACCGGACAGCAGTGCCCGCGGCTCGTTGGAGTTCGAGAAGACCGCGTTGAGGTTCCTCAGGTGGTCGGCGACCAGCAGTCCCGCGCACAGCCCGAAGAACATAGCGATCCCGCCGAGGCGCGGAGTGGGTTCCCGGTGCACGTCGCGCGCACGGATCTCCGGCATGGCTCCGGCCACGATCGCGAATTTCCGTACCGGTCCTGTCAGCAGGTACGTCACCGCGGCCGTGATGCAGAGCGTCAGCAGGTATTCACGCACGGGCTTCCCCACAGGTCTCGCTGGCCATCTCAGCCCCACACCCTAGCGATGCACGCATATGGTTGGGGACTTCCGGGTAGCGACGATGGTTGCACGAGTGGCTGTGCACGAGTGTGCGAGCACCCCTGCTCAGTCCGGATAGGGCGGAAATCTTCCGGTGAGCTCCCGCACATCTTCACGCGCGGTCCTGGCGTCGACGTCCTCGCGCAGCACCCCGGCGAACAGGTCCGCGATCCGCACCATCTCCGCCTCGCCCATGCCCTGCGTGGTCAGGGCGGCCGTGCCGAGCCGCAGACCGCGCGCGTCCCCGTGGGGAAGCGCACACGTGTCGAGGACCATGCCCGCCGCGGCCAGGCGTCCGCGCGCGGTGCGTCCGTCGAGGCCGAGCGGCGCCGGGTCCGCGGCCAGCAGATGGGTGTCGGTGCCGCCGGTGGTGATGTGCAGGCCCTGCGCCGCCAGCCGCTGCGCGAGCACTCTCGCGTTGGCGACCACCTGGTGGGCGTAGGTCCTGTAGGCCGGGGTCGCCGCCTCGCCGAACGCGACGGCCTTGGCGGCGATGGTGTGCATCTGCGCACCGCCCTGCGTGAACGGGAAGACCGCCCGGTCGACCCGCTCGGCCAGCTCCGCCCCGCACAGGATCATGCCGCCGCGCGGACCCCGCAGCACCTTGTGCGTCGTCGCGCACACGACATCGGCGTACGGCACCGGGTTGGGTGCGGCTCCCCCGGCCACGAGCCCGATGGGATGGGCGGCGTCGGCGATGAGATAGGCGCCCACCTCGTCGGCGATCTCGCGGAAGACGGCGTAGTCGATGTGGCGCGGGTAGGAGATCGACCCGCACACCAGGGCCTTGGGCCGGTGCGTCCTGGCGAGCGTGCGCACCTGCGCGTAGTCGATGAGCCCGCTGTCGGCCTCGACGCCGTATCCGACGAAGTCGAACCAGCGGCCGGAGAAGTTCGCGGGCGAACCGTGGGTGAGGTGACCGCCGAAGGGCAGTCCCAGGGCGAGCACCGTGTCACCGGGCCGCAGCAGCGCGGCGTAGGCGGCGAGGACCGCCGAAGACCCCGAATGGGACTGCACGTTGGCGTGGGCGGACCCGAAGAGCGCCTTGGCACGGTCCACGGCGAGACGCTCCGCGACGTCGACGATCTCGCACCCGCCGTGATGTCGGGCGCCGGGGTAGCCCTCGGCGTATTTGTTGGCGAGCGGCGAGCCGAGCGCGGCCAGCACGGCGGGCGAGGTGAAGTTCTCGGCCGCGATCAGCTGGAGCGTGGTGGACTGCCGGTCGAGCTCCCCGAGGATGATCTCGGCGAGCTCGGGGTCCTGGCGGCGCAGGACATCCGCTTCGAGCGTTTGTGTGACCGGCATGGTGGACTCCGGACCTCGGCGGGGGGACGCTACGTCCCAATGTAGAACCGGGGCCGGTGGGGCGCCCGGTATCACCACCATTCGCACCGCGCGCGGTCGTTGCGCCTAGGCTCGGGCCGGCACACCCGTCAGCGCGGTCACCACGGGGTCCAGCGCCTCGTTGATCTCGTCCCCGATCGACCGGAAGAACGGCAGCGGCGCCCCGTAAGGGTCGTACACCTCGTCCGCCTCGGCGGTGGGGGCCAGCAGCCATCCGCGCAGCGCGGCGGCGGCCCGCACGAGGGCGCGGGCGCGTTCGACGACGCCGTCGTCCAGCGGCGGAAGCGTCGCCGGGTCTATCGCCCGTACGAGGCGGGTGAACTCCTTCAGGGTGAAGGTGCGCAGGCCCGCGGAGTGGCCCATCGAGATGACCTGGGCCCGATGGTCACGGGTTGCGGTCAGCACCAGGTCGGCGCGGA
The DNA here is from genome assembly GCF_000424945.1 of Streptomyces sp. 142MFCol3.1. NCBI lineage: Bacteria > Bacillati > Actinomycetota > Actinomycetes > Kitasatosporales > Streptomycetaceae > Streptomyces > Streptomyces sp. 142MFCol3.1. The sequence goes on along the minus strand of NZ_AUKV01000028.1, from coordinate 16,295 downwards.
TGACGTGCTCGTCGAGGAGTTCCCGGCCGACGAAGCCGGAGGCGTCCGCGCCGAAGTCGGCGAGGACCGTCTCGGCGTTGGCCTCCATGGGCGCGCCCTCGTGGCCCCAGGTGCCGGCGCTCTCCACGATCAGGCCGCCCCACAGGGGGTCGCCGAGCCGGTCCGCCAGGGCATGCCGGGTCAGCCGCTCGGTGATCGGCGATCGGCACACGTTGCCGGTGCTGACGTGGAGGATGCGGAAGGCCCCGCCGGAGAGCCCGCCGGCCTCCGTGATCCCCTCGCCTATGCCACGCATGGGGGTGCCCCCTGGTCGAGCGGAGCCGCGGGCCGGGAGGTGTCAGGCGCTGTCAATTCGCCACCTCGAGGTCGGGTACGACCTTCCGGAGCTCGTCCGCCGACAGTGCGCCCGCGCGCAGCAGCACGGGCACCTTGCCGGTCACGTCGACGATCGAGGAGGGCACGTTGCCCGGGGTGGGGCCGCCGTCCAGGTAGACCGAGATGGAGTCGCCGAGCATCTCCTGCGCGGCGTCGCAGTCCTCCGGCGCCGGGTGGCCGGTGAGGTTCGCGGACGACACGGCCATCGGGCCGACCTCGGTGAGCAGTTCGATGGCGACGGGGTGCAGCGGCATGCGCACGGCGACGGTGCCACGGGTGTCCCCGAGGTCCCACTGGAGGGACGGCTGGTGCTTGGTGACGAGCGTCAGGGCGCCCGGCCAGAAGGCGTCGACGAGCTCCCAGGCCATCTCGGAGAAGTCCGTGACGAGGCCGTGCAGGGTGTTCGGGGAGCCGATGAGGACGGGGGTGGGCATGTTGCGGCCCCGGCCCTTGGCCTCCAGGAGGTCGGCGACGGCCTCCGAGGAGAACGCGTCGGCGCCCACGCCGTACACGGTGTCGGTCGGGAGGACCACCAGCTCGCCACGGCGGACGGCGGACGCTGCCTCACGCAGACCGGTGCTGCGGTCGGTCGCGTCGTTGGTGTCGTATCGCCGTGCCATTTAGCGGGCCTCCTCGTACACGTACTGCTGGCTGGGGAACGTGATGCGCGTGCTCACGGCATCGCCTTGCGGGCGGTCGCGAACCGCGGCCGGTTGTTGAGGTCCGGGTGGTCGGCCGCGTCGGCCCAGCCCCGCTCCTCGGTGAAGATCCACGGCACCTGTCCGCCCTGGGTGTCGGCGTGCTCGATGACGACGACGCCGCCGGGGCGCAGCAGCCGGTGCGCGGTGCGTTCGATGCCGCGGATGAGGTCGAGTCCGTCCTCGCCGGAGAACAGGGCGAGTTCGGGATCGTAGTCCCGGGCCTCCGGAGCGACGTACTCCCACTCCGTCAGCGGGATGTACGGCGGGTTGGAGATCACCAGGTCCACCTGGCCGTCGAGGTCCGGGAAGGCCTCCAGGGCGTCGCCCTGGCGCAGGTCGACCCTGGACCCCTCGACGTTCTTGCGCGTCCACTGGAGGGCGTCCTCGGACAGCTCCACGGCGTGCACGCGGGAGCGCGGGACCTCCTGCGCGAGGGCGAGCGCGATGGCGCCCGAACCGGTGCACAGGTCCACGATCAGGGGTTCGACGACGTCCATCGCGCGGACGGCGTCTATGGCCCAGCCGACCACCGACTCGGTCTCCGGCCGGGGCACGAACACTCCGGGCCCGACCTGGAGTTCCAGGTATCGGAAATAGGCCCGCCCGGTGATGTGCTGGAGCGGCTCGCGGGCCTCGCGGCGCGCGGTCACCTCCCAGTAACGGGCGTCGAAGTCCGCGTCCTTGACGGTGTGCAGCTCGCCCCGCTTGACGCCGTGCACGAAGGCGGCGAGCTCCTCCGCGTCGTTGCGCGGCGAGGGCACGCCGGCGTCGGCCAGCCGCTGGGTGGCCTGGGCCACTTCCGCGAGCAGCAGGTTCACGCTGGTCCTCCGGGGCTGAGCTGTTGTCGTGTGCTGGGTGTCTCCGCGGCTGTTACGCGGCGGCGAGCTTGGCCGCCGAGTCCGCGTCGACGCAGGCCTGGATCACCGAGTCGAGGTCGCCGTCGAGGACCTGGTCCAAGTTGTACGCCTTGAAGCCGACCCGGTGGTCCGAGATGCGATTCTCCGGGAAGTTGTACGTACGGATCTTCTCGGAGCGGTCGACGGTACGGACCTGGCTGCGGCGGGCGTCCGCGGCCTCCCGCTCCGCTTCCTCCTGCGCCGCCGCGAGGAGCCTGGAGCGCAGGATACGCATCGCCTGCTCCTTGTTCTGCAGCTGGCTCTTCTCGTTCTGGCAGGAAGCGACGACTCCGGTGGGAATGTGCGTGATGCGCACCGCCGAGTCGGTCGTGTTGACGGACTGGCCGCCGGGGCCCGACGAGCGGTACACGTCGATGCGCAGATCGTTCGCGTGGATCTCGACGTCGACCTCCTCGGCCTCCGGTGTGACCAGCACGCCCGCGGCGGAGGTGTGGATGCGGCCCTGCGACTCGGTCGACGGCACCCGCTGCACGCGGTGCACCCCGCCCTCGTACTTCAGACGGGCCCACACGCCCTGGCCGGGTTCGGTGGCGCCCTGGCCGCCCTTGGTCTTCACGGCGACCTGGACGTCCTTGTAGCCGCCGAGCTCCGACTCGGTGGAGTCGATGATCTCGGTCTTCCAGCCGACGCGCTCGGCGTACCGCAGGTACATGCGCAGCAGGTCGCCGGCGAACAGGGCGGACTCGTCGCCGCCCGCGCCCGCCTTGATCTCCAGGATCACGTCCTTGTCGTCGCTGGGGTCGCGCGGGACCAGCAGCAGTCGCAGCTTCTCGGTGAGCTCCTCGCGCTGCTTCTCCAGGTCCTTGGCCTCGGCGGCGAAGTCGGGGTCGTCGGCGGCGAACTCCTTCGCCGTCTCGATGTCCTCCCCGGCCTGCTTCCAGGAGCGGTACGTCGCGACGATCGGGGTCAGCTCGGCGTAGCGCTTGTTGAGCTTGCGCGCGTTGGCCTGGTCGGCGTGGACCGACGGGTCAGCGAGCTTCTTCTCCAGGTCGGCGTGCTCGCCGATGAGTTCCTCGACCGCCTCGAACATCTCCGGCTCCAATGGACTGTCCCCAGCTCCATCATGGGCTCGGGACGTAGGTACGGCATGGGGGTCCCCCCTGCTCGGGCGTGTGTGCGAGCTCGGGGGAGGGGCTGCACCGCAAAGCGCCGGTCCCGGCGTCCCCGTGCAGGGGACACCGGAGACCGGCGCTGTGGGCTCGCTACTTCTTGGCAGCGGCAGCCTTGCCGAAGCGGGCCTCGAAGCGGGCCACGCGGCCACCGGTGTCGAGGATCTTCTGCTTGCCCGTGTAGAACGGGTGGCACTCGGAGCAGACCTCGGCACGGATGGTGCCGGACTCGATCGTGCTACGCGTGGTGAACGACGCGCCACAGGTGCAGCTGACCTGCGTCTCGACGTACTCGGGGTGGATGTCGCGCTTCAAGGTGTCTCCTAGTTTCGGGAGGGCGCCGGGTCGCCGCCGCGGGATGCGGGAGCGTGAACCGGAGCCGACGTACCAGTCTGCCAGGACTGGGCGCATCCCCCAAAACCGGGGTGGTGGAGGATCTATTCCCGGGCCGCCCCGGGACCGGCTCCCGGGCTGTCCCCGGGCCGCTCCAGAGCCCTTCTCGGGCTGTTCCCGGCGCGCTTTCACCAGCCCCGGCGGGCGCCTCAGGAGGTGACGACGCCCTTGGCGGAGCCCGTGGCGGTGCCCTTGGTGGCCGCCGCGGGGATCGCCCGGTCGTTCTTCAGGGCGTCCCACACCAGCTTCGACTTGGCCTTGTCGACGAGGACGCGGTTGGCGTCCGCGGCGTCGTACTGGACCGGCATCGTCACCATGGTCATGCGGGACGAGTTGATGCCCTTGAGGCCGTCGGCGAAGGACGCGAGCTCGGCGACGGAACCGATCTCGGAGTCGGTGGTGACGGTCTTGGTCGCGGTGTCGGCGAGGTCGTACAGCTTCTTCGGGCTGGTCAGCACACCGACGTCCTTGACCTGCTGCACCAGGGCCTTGATGAAGGCCTGCTGGAGCTGGATGCGGCCGAGGTCGGAGCCGTCGCCGACGCCGTGCCGGGTGCGGACCAGGCCGAGTGCCTGCTCGCCGTCGAGCGTGTGCGGGCCGGCCTTCAGATGCAGGTGGCTGTCCCGGTCGGAGATGTCCTTGGTGGTGGTGATGTCCACCCCGCCCAGGTCGTCGATGAGCTTCCGGAAGCCGCTGAAGTCGACCTCGAGATAGTGGTCCATGCGGATGCCGGTCATGGACTCGACGGTCTTGACCGCGCAGGCGGCGCCGCCGGTCGAGTAGGCCGAATTGAACATCACGCCGGAGGCCGCGTCGTGGGTGACGGCCTCGGCATCGGTGCAGGAGGGCCGCTCGACGAGGGTGTCGCGGGGTATGGAGACGACGCTCGCCTTCTTGTGGCCCTTGTACACATGCACGACCATCGCCGTGTCGGACCGGGCGCTGCCGTCGTCGGCGCCGCCGCCGAGCTTCTTGTTGCTGCCGGAGCGCGTGTCGGAGCCCAGGACGAGGATGTTCTGCGAGCCGTTGTCGACCTTCGTCGGCCGGTCCGTGCCGAGGGCGCCGTTGATGTCGACGTTCTTGAGGTTGCCGTTGAGCTTGAAGTACAGGATTCCCGCGCCGGTACCCCCCAGCACGACCACACCCGCGGCCGTCCAGGCCGTGATCAGGAGGGCTTTGCGCCGCGCGCTGCGCGTCTTGCGGCGTCGGCCCTTCCCGCGCTGACGTGGGGCGCGGGAGCCGGGCTCCCCCGGTATGCCGGGTTCCGGCGTGCTCTCGGCAGGCATGTGCTCCTCAGTCCTGTGTCTGCGGTCGGTTACCCCCTGCTTTCAGGGCCAGGCCCATCAGGTCGTGACTACGGGTACCGCTCCATGGTCACTCCGTACGGTCAGACGGGGAAACCCGGGAAAGGGTTGCACAACGCAATGTGCCCACCGCGTGGCGCGATGGGCACGTAGCGTCACCGGCGAAAGCGGGCGAACCCGCGTTCACCTGCGATGTCAGCCGAAGATGTCGTACTGCTTGAAGTCGGTGCCGACCGAGATTCTTGTGGCGAAGATCTCCGTGGTCGCCTTGCCGGTGCCCGGGTACAGGTAGAGCGTGCCGCCGGGCGTGCGGGCCAGGAAGTCGGCCTTGCCGTCGCCGGTCACGTCACCGGGGGCGTCGAAGGCGTTGTAGCCGCTCCAGGTGCGCACCTTGATGCGGCTGGAGAAGGCCTCGCTGCCGGTCTTGCCCGTGCCCTTGTACAGGTAGACGTACGAGCCGGTCCTGCTGCGCGCGATCAGGTCGGCCTTGCCGTCGCCGGTGAAGTCGCCGTGCCCGCGGATGGAGTTGTACTGGTTCCAGCCGGTGCGGACCTGGATACGCGCCGAGAAGGTGCCGTTGCCCTTGCCCGGGTACTCCCACATCGCTCCGGCGGAGTCGACGGAGAGCATGTCGGGCAGGCCGTCGCCGGTGATGTCGCCGGGGGCGATGATCCGGGTGCGGGTGCCCCAGCTGCTGAAGATCTTGTCGGTGGACCAGTCGTCGATCGACTTCATGTAGTGCATCCAGAAGACGTCGCCGCTGGCGCTGTCGCGGACCACGAGGTCCTGGTAGCCGTCACGGTTCAGGTCGGTCTGGAGCACGACGTTGACGCCGTTCCAGTTCCCCCACGACTGACGGGCGGCGAACGAGGTGCCCTTGGAGTCCTTCTCGTACCCGGTCTTCGTGGAGGAGTTGCGCACCCAGAGGTCGGCCTTGTGGTCGCCGCTGAGGTTGGTGTCCTCCACCCGCGGCCAGGCCGCGCCCACGTACGTGCTCACCTTGGAGAAGACGCTGTACGCGCCCTTCTCGACACAGTCCTTCACACCCCAGGAGACGACGCCGACGATACGGCCGCCGACGATCAGCGGGCCTCCGGAGTCGCCGTTGCACGCCGTGGTGGTCCCGGTGTCGCTGCCGGTCGCCGCGTCGCCCGCGCAGACCATGTGGCCCTTGACGAAGTCGCTGCCGTAGTAGCCGGCGCAGGTGGTGTCGGACTTGATGGGCAGCGTGGCCGTCTTCAGCGTCTCGGAGATGTCCTCGCTGGTGGAGCTGGTGCGGCCCCAGCCGTACAGCGTCGCCTTGGTGCCGGACGCGTACGAGGTGGTGTCACCGGACGTCGTCATGCGGATCGGCTTGGCCGTGACGGGGCTCGGCAGCGTGATGACCGCGATGTCGTTGTCGATGGTCGTCGAGCTGTACGAGGGGTGGTTCCACTGCCGCCAGACGCCCGAGACGGTGCCGCCGTGCAGGTTGGTGTTGCCGGAGGAGTCGGTGGTCGGCAGCTGCGCGGTGCCCGTCACGATGGCGCCGTTGGCGTGCCAGTCGTAGCCCTTGACGCAGTGCGCGGCGGTGAGGATCTTCGTCGGCGACACGACGGAACCGCCGCAGAAGAAGCCGAGGTCGTCGCTCTCGCTCGTGGTGCCCCGGTCGTCGTAGTACCAGAGCTGCGCCATCCACGGGGCGGTGGTGATGGTGGTCTCGGTGCCACCGATGATCTTCGGGTCGACGCTCGAGCTGTCCGTGCTCGCGCTCAGCGACGACTTCGTGGTCGTCTCGCCCGCGGTGTCATCGCCCGCGACAGCACCCGCGACGCGCTTCGTCAGCTCGCTCAGGGAGGGCGAGGACGTGCTGGGCTTGACGGTCGGCGCGGGCAGCGCCGTGGCGGCGTTCGCGGACGACATCAGGAGCGCGCCGGCGACCGCTGCCGCCAGACCCGCCGCCGCGACGGGCACGGCGATGCGTATCCGGCGTCTGTGACGCCCCCGTCCGGATATGGGTGTTTCCACTCAAGTCCCCCCAGAGACTCACGCGTTGAAAGGAGCCGTGATCGTACACCTGTCCCGGACGGCACACAGGGCCGCCCCGGCACGGGAGCGGCCCTGTGATGTGGTGCTGCAGGAGACGTCAGTCGTTGCCGTTGCCCGGCGACGGCGTCGTCTTCTGGATCTGGAGCAGGAACTCGGCGTTCGACTTCGTCTGCTTCATCTTGTCGAGCAGCAGCTCGATCGCCTGCTGCTGGTCGAGCGCGTGCAGCACGCGACGCAGCTTCCAGGTGATGGCGAGCTCGTCGCTGCCGAGCAGGATCTCTTCCTTGCGGGTACCGGACGCGTCGACGTCCACCGCCGGGAAGATGCGCTTGTCGGCGAGCTTCCGGTCGAGCTTGAGCTCGGCGTTGCCGGTGCCCTTGAACTCCTCGAAGATGACCTCGTCCATGCGCGAGCCGGTGTCGACGAGCGCGGTGGCCAGGATGGTCAGCGAGCCGCCGTCCTCGATGTTGCGCGCGGCACCGAAGAAGCGCTTCGGCGGGTAGAGCGCGGTCGAGTCGACACCACCGGACAGGATACGGCCGGAGGCCGGGGCGGCGAGGTTGTACGCACGGCCCAGACGGGTGATCGAGTCGAGCAGCACGACGACGTCGTGGCCCAGCTCCACCAGACGCTTGGCGCGCTCGATGGCGAGCTCGGCGACCGTGGTGTGGTCCTCGGCCGGGCGGTCGAAGGTCGAGGAGATGACCTCGCCCTTCACCGACCGCTGCATGTCGGTGACCTCTTCCGGACGCTCGTCGACGAGGACGACCATCAGGTGGCACTCGGGGTTGTTGTGGGTGATCGCGTTGGCGATCGCCTGCATGATCATGGTCTTGCCGGTCTTCGGCGGGGCCACGATCAGACCTCGCTGGCCCTTACCGATCGGCGACACGAGGTCGATGATGCGGGTGGTCAGCACGCCCGGGTCGGTCTCCAGACGGAGCCGGTCCTGCGGGTACAGCGGCGTCAGCTTGTTGAACTCCGGGCGGCCACGGCCGTGTTCGGGCGCCATGCCGTTGACGGAGTCGAGGCGCACGAGCGCGTTGAACTTCTCGCGGCGCTCGCCCTCCTTGGGCTGACGGACCGCGCCGGTGACGTGATCGCCCTTGCGCAGGCCGTTCTTGCGGACCTGGGCGAGGGAGACGTACACGTCGTTGGGACCCGGCAGGTAGCCCGACGTACGGATGAAGGCGTAGTTGTCGAGGATGTCGAGGATGCCCGCGACGGGGATCAGGACATCGTCCTCGGCGAGCTGCGGCTCGGCGATCTCGTCACGGCCACGACGACCACGACGGTCGCGGTAGCGCCCGCGCCGGCCGCGGCGGCCGCCCTCGAAGTCGTCGTCCTCGTCGACCCGCGGTCCGTTGTCGCGCTGCTGGCGGTCCTGGCGGTCCTGGCGGTCCTGGCGGCCACCGCCACCGCCCTGCTGCTGACGGTCCGGACGCTGCTGGCCCCCACCCTGCTGCTCGTCGCCCTTTCCGCGGCGGTCACGGCCGCCCCGGTCGCGGTCACGACGGTCGCGACGGCCCTGACGGCCGTCGGTGCCCTCGGCGGTGTCGGTCCTGGCCTCGCCCTGCGTCTCGGCCTTCGCCTCGGCGGTGACCGTCTCGGGGCTGCCGGCCTCGGCGGTGGCACGGCGACGACGGCGCTCCACGGGGGCGTCCTCGCTGGCGGGCTGGCCGGGAATCTCGATCTGCTGCTGAGCCACAGCCTTCTCGGCGGCGGGCTTCTCGGCCTTCTTCTCGGCCGGAGCGGCGGCGTCCTCGCCGGTACGAGCCTTCGAGGTGGTCCGGCGCTTCGGCTTGGTCTCGGCGGCGGCCTCGGCCTTGGCTGCCGGAGCACCCCCGGCCTGCGCCTCCTTGATGACCTCGATCAGCTGGCTCTTGCGCATGCGCGCGGTGCCCCTGATGCCGAGGCCGGATGCGACCTGCTGCAGCTCGGCCAGCACCATGCCCTCGAGGCCGGTACCGCGGCGCCGCCGGGAGCCGGCACCGGTGGCAGGCGCGGAGGCGTCCGTGGCGGGCGCGGCAGCGGTCTCCTCGACACGTGCGCCCATCAGATCGGTGGTGTCGCTCACGAAGGGTCCTTCCCTGGAGCGGACGTCGGCCTGTCTGGCTCGGCGACCGGTTGTGCTGTCCGACGTTGGTCCTTGCTGTGTGGACCGTGCCGGGGCGGTGGTCCGCCTAAGCGGCGGAAGACATATCTGGTGATGACGATTCCGGGGCCGTGGCACTGAATTGCGGTGTCATCGGCTCGGTCACGCCGGCTCCGGAGCGTGCTCAGCACTGCTCAGCGCATAGCACCCAATGCATGGCACAAAGCAGTTTGGGAGGCTCCCGGAAGAATGGTTGTCCCGGACGGGGACACGAAGCACCTCGCCATGGTGGGGTCGGGTGCAGACTTGAGGTTAACACTACCGGATCCAACAAACATTCCCCCTCTCCAAATCCGGCAACCGTGCGCCGTCAATTGACCCCGACGGGTGCGAGCGGCAGCACGCTCGCCCCTTGGGCGTCGAGGTCCAGCCGGTTGGCGGCCCAGCCCTGACCTGCGAGATCGGCGACCTTGTCGGCCGACGCCCGGTCCGCCAGAGCGAGGACTGTGGGGCCCGCGCCGGAAATCACCGCGGGAATTCCGTCCGCGCGCAGACGCTCCACCAGGGCGGCGCTCTCCGGCATCGCCGGGGCCCGGTACTCCTGGTGCAGCCGGTCCTCGGTCGCGGGCAGCAGCAGCTCGGGGCGCCGGGTGAGGGCCTCTACGAGCAGCGCGGCACGGCCCGCGTTGGCGGCGGCGTCGACGTGCGGCACGGTGCGCGGCAGCAGTCCGCGCGCGGTCTCGGTGAGGACCGGCTTTCCCGGTACGAAAACCACCGGAACGATGGAATCGGCTGGATCCATCCTGATGGCACGGGCCGCGCCGGCCTCCATCCAGGAGAGCGTGAAGCCGCCGAGCAGGCAGGCCGCGACGTTGTCGGGGTGTCCCTCGATCTCGGTGGCGAGCTCCAGGAGCGCGGTGTCGTCGAGCTTGGTGTCCCCTCCTATGGTCACCGCGCGCGCGGCGACGATGCCGGCGCAGATGGCGGCGGAGGAGGAGCCGAGGCCCCGTCCGTGCGGGATGCGGTTGGCGCAGACGATCTCCAGTCCGCGCGGCTGTCCGCCCAGCAGGTCGAAGGCGGTGCGCAGGGAGCGCACAAGGAGGTGACTCTCGTCGCGCGGCAGGGTGTCACTGCCCTCACCTGCGATGTCGATGTGCAGCCCGGAGTCGGCCACCCGGACGACCACATCGTCGTAGAGCCCCAGTGACAGGCCGAGGGTGTCGAAACCCGGGCCGAGGTTGGCACTGGTGGCGGGGACGCGCACCCGGACGGCGGCGGCGCGGAACGCTGGACCGGCCATCGCTCGATGACTCTCCTTGAGCTGCGTGATGTGCGAGATTCTCGATGAACTGCGATACGTACCGAAGACCCGGAGGCCGCAATGACGGCGCGGCACCGCGGCATATGCGGCGGGCGGGTTCGGTACAGCCTATCGAAGGAAGGTTCTGTGGCGACATAGGGCGCACAGGAGGCGCACGATGCGTGTCGTAAGCCCCCTGTGCACCCCCTGTCGGATTGCCACGTGGGTGACCCCTTCGCCGGACGGTTTCCGTCGGCTTCTGGCGATTTTCCACCCGTGTCCGAGGGGATCCGCCCGTCTCCCCGGCCCGTCGACGCCGACCAGGCGACGACGTGGCGGCTTTACGCCAGGCGGGTTTCCGCCAAGTCGGGCGGACAGCGCCTTTCGGCCGGTGCGCACACCGCTTCCGCCTGGTGCGTGCCCCTGCTTGCGGCGGGTGCGCACACCCGCTCCGGGCCGGCGCCTACACCGACGGCCGGTACGGGCCGGACCACGGCCGACGGGGGCGGACCGGGAAGGACCGGCCCCCGCGCGAGGTCACGCCAGGCCGAGCCGCTCCGCCGCCGTCGCCGCGTCCACGGGGACGGTGACCGGCTGCGGGGCGCCCGCGACGGCCCAGTCGGGGTCCTTGAGGCCGTTGCCGGTGACCGTGCAGACGATCGTCTGGCCGGGGTCGACCATGCCCTGCTCGGCGGCCTTCAGCAGACCGGCGACGGACGCGGCGGACGCGGGCTCCACGAAGACGCCCTCCTGCGCGGCCAACAGCCGGTAGGCGCGCAGGATCTCACGGTCCGTCACCTCGTCGATGAGGCCGCCCGACTCGTCCCGGGCCGCCAGCGCGAACTTCCACGAGGCGGGGTTGCCGATGCGGATCGCGGTGGCGATGGTCGACGGGTCCTTGACCACCTCGCCGCGCACGATGGGCGCGGAACCGGAGGCCTGGAAACCCCACATCCGCGGGGTCCGCTTCGCGACGCCGTCGGCGGCGTACTCCGTGTACCCCTTCCAGTACGCGGTGATGTTGCCCGCGTTGCCCACCGGGAGCACATGGACGTCGGGCGCGTCGCCGAGCATGTCCACGATCTCGAAGGCGGCGGTCTTCTGGCCCTCGATACGCACCGGGTTGACCGAATTGACCAGCGCCACCGGGTAGTTGTCGGACAGCGACCGGGCGAGCGTGAGGCAGTCGTCGAAGTTGCCGTCGACCTGGAGGATCTTCGCCCCGTGCACGAGGGCCTGGCCCATCTTGCCGAGCGCGATCTTGCCCTGCGGCACCAGGACGGCGCAGACCATCCCGGCGCGTACCGCGTAGGCCGCGGCGGAGGCGGACGTGTTGCCGGTGGAGGCGCAGATGACGGCCTTCGCGCCCTCCTCCTTGGCCTTCGTGATGGCCATGGTCATACCGCGGTCCTTGAAGGACCCGGTCGGGTTGGCGCCCTCCACCTTGAGGTGGACCTCGCAGCCCGTGCGCTCGGAGAGCACCTGCGCGGGCACGAGCGGCGTACCACCCTCACGGAGCGTCACGACCGGCGTGCTGTCGGATACCGGCAGCCGGTCCCGGTACTCCTCGATGATTCCGCGCCACTGGTGGGTCATTGCTGGTTACTCTCCTTCAACCCGCATGATGCTGGCGACACCCCGCACGGTGTCGAGGCTGCGCAGCGCCTCGACGGTCCCCGTGAGGGACGCGTCGGACGCACGATGCGTGACGACGACGAGGGAGGCCTCGCCGTCCTTGCCCTGCTGGCGAACCGTATCGATCGACACACCGTGCTCGGCGAAGACGGTGGCGACCTGGGCGAGAACACCCGGCTTGTCGGCCACATCGAGGCTGATGTGGTAGCGGGTGACGACGTCGCCCATGGGCGAGACCGGCAGCGCGGCGTACGCGGACTCACCCGGTCCGGTCGCGCCGTTGAGCTTGTTGCGGCACACGGCCACCAGGTCGCCGAGGACCGCGGAGGCCGTGGGGGCGCCGCCCGCACCCGGCCCGTAGAACATGAGCTGCCCGGCCGCGTCGGACTCGACGAACACGGCGTTGTACGCGCCGCGCACGGAGGCGAGAGGGTGGCTCAGCGGAATCATCGCGGGGTGCACGCGCGCGGTGACCGACCCGCCGTCGGCGGCCCGCTCACAGATGGCGAGCAGCTTGATGGTGCAGCCCATCTCCTTCGCCGAGGCGAAGTCCGCGGCGGTGACCTCGGTCATGCCCTCCCGGTAGACGTCGTCGAGGCGTACGCGCGTGTGGAAGGCGATCCCGGCGAGGATGGCGGCCTTGGCGGCCGCGTCGAACCCCTCGACGTCGGCGGTCGGGTCGGCCTCGGCGTACCCGAGCCCGGTGGCCTCGTCGAGGGCCTCCTGATAGCCGGCGCCGGTGGAGTCCATCTTGTCGAGGATGAAGTTCGTCGTTCCGTTGACGATGCCCATCACGCGGTTGATCTTGTCGCCGGCGAGGGACTCGCGCAGGGGGCGGATCAGCGGGATGGCACCGGCGACGGCGGCCTCGTAGTAGAGGTCCCTGCCGTGCTCGCCGGCCGCGGCGTGCAGGGCCGCGCCGTCCTGGGCGAGGAGCGCCTTGTTCGCGGAGACGACGGAGGCGCCGTGCTCGAAGGCGGTGGTGATGAGCGTACGGGCGGGCTCGATGCCGCCGATGACCTCGACGACGACGTCGAGGTCCCCGCGTTTGACGAGCGCGGTGGCGTCCGTGGTGACCAGCTCGGGCGCGATGCCCTCCCGGACCTTCGAGGGGCGCCGGACGGCGACGCCCGCGAGCTCGACCGGGGCTCCGATCCTGGCGGCGAGATCGTCGGCGTGCGTCGTCATGATGCGCGCCACCTCTGAGCCGACAACCCCACAGCCCAGCAGCGCCACCTTCAGCGGACGCGTACGCATCATCCGACCTCGTTTCCTCATACCGTTCTCGGTTCGACCAGTCTCACTCACCGGACTGGAGTTTCTATCCCTCGTCCGGATCGTGAGACGTCTATTTCATTTTTCCGGCGGCGGACCGCAGGAGATCTTCCGCCGCAGGTCAAGCTTCTCAGCCGGCGTCCCCCGATGTCGGCCGAGTGACTGCACACGCCGCCCCTCGGCCGACATCACCGACACCGGTTCGAACGCCGCTCAGCCCACGTCGAGGCGCAGCAGGTCCTCCTCCGTCTCGCGCCGGACGATCACCCGGGCCGTCCCGTCCTGCACGGCGACGACCGGCGGGCGCAGCGCGTGGTTGTAGTTGCTGGCCATGGAACGGCAGTACGCCCCGGTCGCCGGCACCGCGACGAGGTCGCCCGGAGCCAGGTCGGAGGGCAGGAAGGCGTCCTTCACGACGATGTCGCCGCTCTCGCAGTGCTTGCCGACGACACGGGCGAGCATCGGGTCGGCGTCCGAGGTGCGCGACACCAGCGCGACGCTGTACTCGGCGTCGTACAGCGCCGTACGGATGTTGTCGGACATGCCCCCGTCCACCGAGACGTACGTACGCAGCCCGTCGAGGGGCTTGATCGTGCCGACCTCGTAGAGCGTGAAGGCGGTCGGGCCCACGATCGCCCGGCCAGGCTCCACCGAGATCCGGGGCGTCCGCAGCCTGGCGGCCTCGCACTCCCGCGTCACGATCTCGCTCAGCGCCTTGGCGATCTCGTGCGGCTCGCGCGGGTCGTCCTCACTGGTGTACGCGATACCGAGACCGCCGCCGAGGTCGATCTCGGGCAGCTCGATGCCGTGCTCGTCACGGACGGCGGCGAGCAGCCCCACCACGCGCCGGGCCGCGACCTCGAAGCCAGCCATGTCGAAGATCTGCGAACCGATGTGGCTGTGGATGCCGACGAGTTCGAGTCCGTCCAGACTCAGGGCCCGGCGCACCGCCTCCGCTGCCTGCCCGTCGGCGAGCGCGATGCCGAACTTCTGGTCCTCGTGCGCCGTGGCGATGAACTCGTGGGTGTGCGCCTCGACGCCCACGGTGACGCGGATCTGCACCCGCTGGCGCTTGCCGAGCGACTGCGCGATGTGCGAGACCCGCACGATCTCCTGGAAGGAGTCGAGGACGATGCGCCCGACCCCGGCCTCGATCGCCGCGCGGATCTCGGTCTCCGACTTGTTGTTGCCGTGGAACGCGATGCGGTCGGCGGGCATGCCGGCCGAGAGCGCGGTCGCCAGCTCGCCGCCCGAGCACACGTCGAGGTTGAGGCCCTCCTCGTGCAGCCAGCGCACGACGGCACGCGACAGGAAGGCCTTCCCCGCGTAGAAGACGTCGGCGTCGTGCCCGAACGCGGTGCGCCAGGCGCGGGCGCGCTCCCGGAAGTCGGTCTCGTCCAGGAAGTAGGCGGGCGTGCCGAACTCCTCGGCGAGCCGGGTGACTTCGATGCCGCCGACACTGACGACCCCGTCGGCCGTACGGGTCACGGTGTGGGACCAGACCTTCGGGTCGAGAACGTTCAGGTCGGCGGGCGGCGCGGTGTAGTGGCCCTCGGGAAGCACATCGGCGTGACGGGGCCCGGCGGGGTGTGCGGAACGGCTCATCTCAGGTGTCGGCTTTCTGCGGTGTCTGAGGCAGTCAGAGGTGGTCGGGTGCGCTGATGCCGAGCAGGGACAGGCCACCGGCCAGCACCGTCCCGGCGGCGTCGGCGAGCGCAAGCCGGGCACGGTGGGCGGCCACGGGTTTCTCGTCGCCGAGCGGCAGCACGCTGTGCTGGACGGCGAGCAGGGCATCGGCGGTGACGACGAGGTGCCGGGCGAGCCGGTCGGGAGTGCGGTCGGCCGCGGCGACGCGCAGGGCGTGCGGGTACTCGGCGAGGGCGGCGAGCAGGTCCCCGGCCCGGTCCAGGTCGCGTATGTCGCCGGGGGCGCCGGTGTAGCCGAGCGCCGCGGCGTTTCGAAGCAGGGCCCGGGTGCGGGCATGGGCGTAACGGACCCGGAAGAGAGGGTTGCTCTCGCGCTGGACGAGGTGGTCCGCGCTGATCCGGGGCCGGTCGTGCGGTGCGGGGTGCAGCAAGGCCCAGCGGGCGGCGTCCGCACCCAGTGGGGCGGGGTCCTCCGGGGCGGGTACGGGGCGCAGGTTCACCGGCTCGGGGTGGTGGACCTCGGGGGGACGGACCTCGCGGTGGTCTGGCTCGGGGTGCCGCACGTCGGGGTGACGTGGCTCGGGGTGCCGCACGTCGGGGTGGCGTGGCTCGGGGTGCCGCACGTCGGGGTGACGTGGCTCGGGGTGGCGCGGTTCGGCGTGCCGCACGTCGGGGTGGCGCGGCTCGGGGTGGGCGTCCTGGGGGTCGGCAACTCGTACCCGGTGATCCGGTGCGAGCACCGACCGGAGACTCCCCGCCTCGACGTGCCGGACCTCGGCGCGACCGCCCTGGGTGGCGACGATCCGTACCAGCGCGTCGGCGATGACCTCGGCACGGGTTTCGTACGGCACGCGCAGCTCGACGACCTGTCCGGCGAGGGCGTCACCGTGTCCGTACCCGGCACCCTGTGCCAGCACCTCCGCCACCAGGGCGGCGGAGGCCTCGCGGCCGAGGCTGATGTTCAGGAAACCGGGCCCGGTGATCTCGACGCCCGCGACGCCGGGCGCGCCGCCGATGTGCGGTCGCAGGATCTCGGCGACCTCCCGCGCGGGCCGCCCGGCGGGCCGCGCGAGCTGCAACGCGACGTTGGTCGCGTAGTCCCCGCACCCCCCGGGCCCCGGCACCGTCACCACGACCCGTGCGGGCACGGCCACACTCAGCTCCCCCGAATCGACAGCACGCCGCACCGCGCACAGCACGGTCCGGGAGAGCTCGACGGGGGTCACGGGACAAGCGTATGGGAGGAGGGGGGTGGGAGGGCCAATGGGTTTGGCGTGGGGTCCGGGATGTGGACGGGGTGGGGGTGGGCGTGTCCTCGCCGGGGCGGGGGGCTCGCGGCGGGGTGGGGGCCGGTTCCTGGCCGTACTGGCAGCGTGGTGAGGCTGGGGCTCTGACTTGACGGGAGTCGCTGGAGCCACGGGCGTCACCGGGGTCACCGGGGTCACCGGGGTCACCGGGGTCACCGGGGTCACCGGGGTCACCGGGGTCACCGGGGTCACCGGGGTCACCGGGGTCAC
>NZ_AUKV01000027.1:0-108074 GCF_000424945.1 Streptomyces sp. 142MFCol3.1 | reverse complement strand
AGCAGCACGTTCCACACGAAGATCGGCATGCGGAACATCGTCATGCCCGGAGCGCGCATGCAGATGATCGTGGTGATGAAGTTGACCGCGCCGAGGATGGTGCCGAAGCCGGAGAAGGCCAGACCCATGATCCACATGTCGGCGCCGACGCCCGGCGAGCGGACCGCGTCCGACAGCGGGGAGTAGGCGAACCAGCCGAAGTCCGCGGCACCCTGCGGGGTGAGGAAACCGCCCACCGCGATCAGCGACCCGAAGAGGTACAGCCAGTACGCGAACATGTTCAGCCGCGGGAACGCCACGTCGGGCGCGCCGATCTGCAGCGGCATGATCCAGTTGGTGAAGCCGGCGAACAGCGGCGTCGCGAACATCAGCAGCATGATCGTGCCGTGCATCGTGAACGCCTGGTTGAACTGCTCGTTCGACATGATCTGCAGACCGGGCCGGGCCAGCTCCGCACGCATCAGCAGCGCCATGACGCCGGCGACGCAGAACAGCGCGAACGACGTCACCAGATACAGCGTGCCGATCGTCTTGTGGTCCGTGGACGTCAGCCACTTCACCGCGGCCCGTCCCGGACGCCGTGCGCGCGGGCCCGCGGATGCGGGCGGCGCCGTCACCGTGTTGATCTCCATGCCCCGCCTGTGTCCGGCCCTCGCCGCACCGTCACAATGGAGCGACGCGACGAGCGTCACACCGAAGGGTGTGACGCTCGCCCACCTGCCGGACACAGACGGATCATGAGCAACGACGAGACCTTCGCCGCTGCCTATCGCGAGCACTACTGGGCGGTCAGCCGCTACGTGGCGAGGCGACTGGACGGCCGTGGCAGTGATGTCGAGGAGGTGGTGGCGGAGGTCTTCACCGTCGCCTGGCGGCGCCGGTCCGACCTGCCGCCGACTCCTCTTCCCTGGTTGTACGGGGTGGCGCGCCGCTGCCTGGCCAACGCGGTACGCGGATACGGACGCCGCCGCAGGCTGCTCGACCGGCTCGGCAACGACGAGAGCGCGCACGGCACACAGGTGGTGGCCGGCCCCGGCTCCGACACGCCGGGCGACTGGGTACACGAGGCCCTGGCCCGGCTCTCCCCGGCCGACCAGGAAGTACTGCGCCTGACGGCCTGGGAGGAACTCGCCGTCGACGAGGTCGCCGTCGTCCTCGGCTGCGGCGGCCGCGCCGCCGCGATGCGCCTGCACCGCGCCCGCCGCCGGCTCAGAGCCGAGATCGACCGTCTGCAGATCACCCCCGTGGCCACCGGCACCGCAACGCCCCGCCGCGACACCTCGAAGGAGCCCGGCCATGGCTGACGAACTCGAACTCCTGCGCCGCGCCAACCCGGTCCCGTCGGCCGGCCCCCGCTTCGGCGACCGCCCGCTCGACGAGCACGCCGAACGCCGGCTCGACCTGCTCCTGCGCGGCGACGAACGCGGGCTCGACCGCCTCCCGCACGGCGAGGAACGCCGGCCGCGCCCCCGGCACCTGCGCCGCTGGACCTGGGGCCTCGGATCCGTGGCGGCGGCCTGCGTGGCCGTCCTCACCCTCATGTTCTCGGGCACGGCCACCGCGCCCGCCGTGGCCGCACCGCGCCCGCTGGTCGTCGAGGCCGGCTCCGCTCCCGTGCCGCTCGACCGGATCGCCGGCCGCGCGGCGGCCGCCGGTGACACCCTCCGGCTGATCGAGGGCACCCATCTCCAGGCATGGAGCCTCGCCATGACGTCCGGCCCCGGCGCCCGGCCGCCCGTCACCCTGCCCGAGGAACGCCTCGTCCGCTGGAAGGCCGACGGCAGCCACACGGAACTCGTCGTGGCCACCGACCCGCGCCGCCCGGGAAAGCCGGTCGTCACGGACGCCGACCCCGTGCCCCGCACCGTCGAGGACGGGCACGTCCTCAGCAGGCGGACCTATCCGCCGAGTTGGAGCGACGCCCCGCCCGTCGCCCGGCCGCCGCACGACGCCGTACGGCTGCGCGCCTACCTGGAGGAGATCGACCGCACCGGCCCCCTGGACACCCCGGGACTCCTCGACGCCGTCGCCGGGCTGCTGGACAACTGGACGCTCGGCACCCGGGAGAACGCCGCGGTGGTCCGGATCCTCGCCGACGCGGAGGGCCTGCGCCCGGCCGGTGCGGTCACCGACCGGCTGGGTCGCGGGGGACAGGCGTACGTGTACGACGACCGGGCGCACTCCGTCCGGCGGATGCTGGTGCTCGACCCGTCCACCGGCGCCGTCCTCGGCCTGGAGGAGACCGTCACCCGGGACGACCCCGAGTTCGGGGTGAAGTCCGGGGACGTGCTCTCCTACCGCGCGTGGATGCGCTGACCGTGCCGCTCAGACACCCGATCGGCGTTCGGCCGCCGCCGGTCCGCGCGGGTGGCCGGCGAGGGACCGCGGGGATACCCGGGATGCCCGGATACCCGGGATACCCGGGATGCCCGGATACCCGGGATACCTCGAATTCGGGACATCCGGGACATTCGGAAGCCCGGGCGCCCGGGCACCCGGGATACCAGGACATTCGGGATGTCCGGGGCGCCCGGGATGTCCGGGTCATCCAGGTCACCCGGGACGCCCGGGACACGGATGCTCTCCGGCGCGGACAGGCCGAGGGAGGTTCGGCCCGCTCGAGCGGCGGTCTCGTCACCCGTACCCGCGAGGCGGGCGGCCGGCACCGGGTACGGGTGCGGCTCACCGGAACCGGAGGGGCAGCCTTCGAACGGCACGCGGTGCCGGAGGACGAGCGCGGGACCGGGCCGCGCGCAGCACTGAGCCGAGCAGCCGCAGACCAGCCGCGGAGACGGGTCGTGGCAGCCGAGCGGGGCGCGGGCGCGACCGGCCCATCCCCACACGCGCCGAGAAGGTCCAGGTCAGACGCGACGTGATCTGGACCTTCGGCCAGTGCCTTTCTACTCGTCCCATGCCTGGAGCAGCGTCTGGTCGACGATCTTGCCGTCACGCAGCGACATCATCGACGTGCTCAGCACCTTCACGCCGTCCGCGTACTCGCAGGACTCGGAGAAGGCGACGTGGTCGCCCTGGACCACGCACTGCTCCAGTTTGTGGGTCATGTCCCGGCTGTAGACGTCGTCGAGCATCTCGGCGATCTCGCCGCGACCGTGTTTCACCATCGGGTGGCTGGGCTGCGTGTTGCGGTCGACGATGCGCAGTTCCGCGTCGTCCGCGTAGAGCGACAGCAGATCCGTCGCACTGTGTCCTTCAATGGCTCGGCGCAGCGCTTCGGTGTCGAAGGCGGGGCCTAGCGAGGTGCCCATGATGACCTCCTTGAAGGCCGCGGCCCGTCGAGGAGCGGGTCGCGAAGGGCCTCATCTCCGAGACTCCTCCGCCGCACGGTCCTCGGCAAGCGCAGCCGCTCCGATGAGCCTCTCGGGTGAGCGGAGCGTGACGGCCGTGTCCGCGGGGGGACCGGCGCCGTTGCAGAAAGCATGATCTCAACACGACGTATGGTCGCCGCCATTGGTCTCGCCGTCGGAGTCGCCGGACTCGCCGCGCCGATGGCGAGCGCGGCGGGCTCCGAGACAGCGGACGCGGGGAAGCTGAACCCCGTCGCCGAACTCGACTCCCTCGCCCTGAGCACCGTCCCCGCCGAGCAGCGGGCCGCCATGCCGCTGCCGTCCCGCCAGCTCGCGGGCCTCAACCGGCTGAACGACCTGAACCAGCTGCACCAGCTGACCGACCTCGCCGCGCCCGTCATGGGTGTCGTTCCGGCCGTCGGGGGCTAGTCCGGCGGAGGGCCTGCCCTTGCGAGCACCGAGGGCCTTGTCCGTACGTGCATCGAGGGTCGGCCCGTACGTGCATCGAGGGCCGGTTCGGTGGGCGAAGGCCACTTCGCCCATCGAACCGGCCCTCTTTCCATTGCCAGGGCCGCCGCCCGGTGCCAGGGCCCGCCGCCCTACCCGGCGGTGGCGAGGAACTGCGTGGCGGCGAGTTCGGCGTACAGCGGGTCCGCGGCCACCAGTTCGCGATGCGTTCCCACGGCGCGGACACGGCCCGCGTCCATCACGACGATGCGGTCGGCCATCGTGACGGTGGACAGCCGGTGCGCGACCACGAGGACCGTCGTGGTCCGGGCCACGTCGGAAACCGTGTCGCGCAGCGCCGCCTCGTTGACCGCGTCGAGCTGGGACGTGGCCTCGTCGAGGAGCAGCAGTCGCGGACGGCGCAGCAGCGCGCGGGCGATGGCGACCCGTTGGCGCTCGCCGCCGGACAGCTTGGTGCCGCGGTGGCCGACCAGCGTGTCCATACCGCGGGGCAGCCGGGCGACCAGCCCGTCGAGACGTGTCGTCTTGAGCACGCGGACGATTTCGGGCTCGTCGGCCTGCGGATTGCCGAGCAGCAGGTTGTCGCGCAGCGAGCCCGACAGCACCGGGGCGTCCTGCTCCACGTAGCCGATGGCGGACCGCAGCCGCGGCAGGTCCCATTGGTCCAGCTCCCGGCCGTCCAAGGTGATGACCCCGGTCTCGGGGTCGTAGAACCGCTCGATCAGCGAGAACACGGTCGTCTTCCCCGCTCCGGACGGCCCCACGAACGCGGTCATGCCGCGCGCCGGGACGGCGAACGTCACACCGTGGTGGACGTACGCTAGGTCGTCGGCGTACCGGAAGCGGACGTCGTCGAAGGCGAGTGACGCGGGCTCGGCGCCGGGGGAGGGCAGCGGCGCGGGCAGCGCCACGGGTTCGGCGGGCAGCCGCATCGCCTCCTGGATCCGGGCGAGCGCGGCGGCACCGGTCTGGTACTGGGTGACGGCGCCGACCACCTGCTGGATCGGCGACATCAGATAGAACACGTACAGCAGGAACGCCACCAGGGTGCCCACGTCCACGGCTCCCGTCGCGACGCGGGCCCCGCCCACCGCCAGCACCGTGATGAAGGCGATCTGCATCGCCAGTCCGGCCGTGTTGCCCGCGGCGGCCGACCACTTGGCGGCCCGGACGCTCTGCCGCCACGACTCCTCGGCCGCCGCGTGGACGACCGCCTCCTCGTGGTGCTCGGCACCGGACGCCTTCACGGTGCGCAGCGCGCCGAGAATCCGCTCCAGCGCGGCGCCCATCAGCCCGACGGCGTCCTGGGCCTGCTTGCTGGCCCGGTGGATGCGCGGCACGATCACCCCGAGCACCGTGCCCGCGCACAGGATCACGGCGAGGGTGACCCCGAGCAGCACCACGTCGACCAGGCCCATCATGACCACCGTCGCGACGAGGGTGAGCCCGCCCGTGCCGATGCCGACCAGGGAGTCGGTCGTCACCTCGCGCAGCAGGGTCGTGTCGGAGGTGATGCGGGCCATCAGATCGCCCGGCTCGCTGCGGTCCACGGCAGGTATGCGCAGCCGCAGCAGATACGAGGACAGGGTGCGCCGTGCGCCCAGCACCACCGACTCCGCGGTGCGCCGCAGGACGTACGAACCCGTCGCCCCCACCACCGCGTTGGTGACCACCAGCGCCGCCATCCCGAGCAGCGCCCGCCCGATGGGCCGGTCGTGCGACAGGTCGTCGATGAGACCCCGCGCCACCAGCGGCAGCACCAGCCCTGTGGCGCCGGTCGCGAGCGCCAGCAGCGCGCCGGCCAGCAGGGCCCATCGATGCGGTCGTACGTAGCCGAGCAGCAGGCGCCACGTGGGCACGTCGGGCTGGGCGTCGGTGAGGCTCACGGCGCTCCTTGGCGTGAGTCGGTGCGGAGCACTCAGGCTACGTCCGAGCCCGCCGGGACCGGGAGCAGGTCAACTCCCTTACGGCAGACCGCGGTCAGCGTGCCCCCAGGGCGGCGAGGGTCGCTTCGAGATCGGCGGGCCGGGGCCGGTTGTGCGGCAGCCTCGCCAGCACGGCCGCCATGCCGCAGGTGTCGGTCAGGGCGGAGAAGACCAGGCCGCCGGCGATGCCCGCCGCGAGCAACTGCCAGGCGGGGTGCAGCAGTCCGAGGCCGAGCCCGGCCGGCACCACACTGCCCGCGGTGAACCGGACCTGGCGCTCCATGGACCAGGTGGTGCGGGACCCGGTCGCGGGACGGTCCAGCTCGTGGCCGCGCGCGGTCCAGGCGCTGGTCCCGCCGGTGAGGGTCGCGGCCGTCACACCGTGTTCGGCGAGGGTCCTTCGGGCGCTGTCGGAGCGCGCGCCGGAGGCGCAGACGACCAGCAGGCCGGACGTGATCTCCTTGAGGGCGGGCAGGGCGCGGTGCAGCCGGTCGAGTGGGACGTTCAGGGCGCCGGGCAGATGCCCGGAGGCGTACTCGCCGGGCGTGCGGACGTCGAGGACGGTGAGCTCGGACAGGGGGGTGCGGGCCTGATCGGCGTCGAGGGTCGGGGGAATTTTCATGTCGAGTGTCATCCTTGCTCTTCTAGGGTGCCCCGGCGGACGGAGTACGATACCCCTAGGGGTATCGGTGGAGGAGTGTTGTCGTGGACTTGGATCTCGCGGGTGCCGAGCTGAAGTCGGTGCTGAACCGACTGCGTCGTGCACAGGGGCAGATTTCCGGTGTGATCAAGATGATCGAGGAGGGGCGCGACTGCGAGGACGTGGTCACCCAGCTCGCCGCGGCCTCCCGGGCTCTCGACCGGGCCGGATTCGCGATCATCGCCACCGGTCTCCAGCAGTGCCTGACCGATGTCGAGGACGGCGCGAAGAACGGCGAGGACAGGGACGCGATGCGTGGCCGGCTGGAGAAGCTCTTCCTCTCACTGGCGTGAGGCGGTCCGCCGCCCGGCGTGCGGCCCCTGCGTTACCCGCGGGCCCCGCGGCGACGCCGGCGGTGGACGGCAGCTGTCCGGCGACGGCTCCGCCCGCCGCGGCGGGCAGCAGCCCCGCCGCCGCGAACAGCGCGCCGCCCCGCCAGTGGACCGTGCCCTGCCGGGCGTGGGCGGCGAGCGCGGTCGCCGACGTCACCGTGACGATGACCAGGCCCGCGGTGGTGGCCGCGGAGGGCGTGAAGCCCAGCGGATAGATCAGGGCAGGGACGGCGAGGACACCGCCTCCGCGGCCCCGAGTGCCGGCCCGATCACGCCACCGGCGGCCAGGGAGGATCAGCCCGCTCACCCCGTCGGGCCGCCGTTCCCGTGCTCCCGGACCGAGGGCAGGCCTTCCCGCGTCCAGGCGCACATGCCCCCGACGACATCGACCGCGTCGAGGCCGCGGGCCGTGAGCAGCGCGACGGCGTCACGGGAACGCACCCCACAGCGGCACACCACGACGAGGGGACGGTGCCGCGCGGCCACGGGCAGGTCGCCTCCGGCGGTGAGCGCGGACAGCGGGAAGCTGACCGAGCCCGGCGCGTGCCCCTGCGCCCACTCGTCCGGTTCGCGCACGTCCAGCAGGACGGCCTCGGCCCCAGGACCGGTGCGCTCGTCGGCCTTCGCCGGGGTGATCCGTGCCATGGGCAGACCGGCCGGGCCCGCGGCGGCGAAGGAGTCGTCCACGGCGACCACGTCACGGTCGGCGGCGTCGAGGACGGATGCGGCGATGGCGGCCCATGCCTCCGGCACAGTGCACCGTAGGCGCCGGCCCGGCCCCGGTACGAGGCGGCCGTGCGTCACCTGGCCTTCTACCGGTCGGTCACCCCGTAGGGTCGGTTGACGGAACGTCGACCTACGGAAGGGCTCAATCACATGGCGCAGGAAGTGCGGGGCGTGATCGCACCGGGCAAGAACGAGCCGGTGCGCGTCGAGACCGTCGTCGTACCGGACCCCGGACCCGGCGAGGCCGTGGTGAAGATCCAGGCCTGCGGGGTGTGCCACACCGATCTCCACTACAAGCAGGGCGGCATCAACGACGACTTCCCGTTCCTGCTCGGTCACGAGGCGGCCGGGATCGTGGAGTCGGTGGGCGACGGGGTCACGGACGTCGCGCCCGGCGACTTCGTCATCCTCAACTGGCGTGCGGTGTGCGGGCAGTGCCGGGCGTGTCTGCGCGGCCGGCCCTGGTACTGCTTCGACACGCACAACGCGAAGCAGCGGATGACGCTCACGGACGGCACCGAACTCTCGCCCGCCCTGGGCATCGGCGCCTTCGCGGAGAAGACCCTGGTCGCCGCAGGGCAGTGCACGAAGGTCAGCTCCGCGGTGTCCCCGGCGGTCGCCGGCCTGCTCGGCTGCGGCGTGATGGCCGGGATCGGCGCGGCCATCAACACCGGGAACGTCGGCCGCGGCGACAGTGTCGCGGTCATCGGCTGCGGAGGTGTCGGCGACGCGGCGATCGCCGGGTCCCGCCTCGCCGGCGCCGCGAAGATCATCGCCGTGGACATCGACGACCGGAAGCTGACGACCGCCCGCGAGATCGGCGCCACGCACACCGTCAACTCCCGCGAGACCGACCCAGTCGAGGCGATCCGCGAACTCACCGGCGGCTTCGGCGCCGACGTCGTCATCGAGGCCGTCGGCCGCCCGGAGACCTACCAGCAGGCCTTCTACGCCCGCGACCTCGCGGGCACCGTCGTCCTCGTCGGAGTGCCCACCCCGGACATGAAGCTGGACCTGCCGCTGATCGACGTCTTCGGACGCGGCGGCGCCCTCAAGTCGTCCTGGTACGGCGACTGCCTGCCCTCACGCGACTTCCCCATGCTGATCGACCTGCACCTGCAAGGGCGCCTGGACCTCGGCGCGTTCGTGAGCGAGACGATCGCGCTGGACGAGGTGGAAGCGGCGTTCGAGCGGATGCACCACGGCGACGTGCTGCGCTCGGTGGTGGTGCTGTGATGACCACCCGCATCGAACACCTCGTCACCTCGGGCACCTTCTCCCTCGACGGCGGCACCTGGGACGTCGACAACAACGTGTGGATCGTGGCCGACGACCACGAGGCGGTCGTCATCGACGCCGCCCACGACGCCGACGCCATCGCCGAGGCCGTCGGCGACCGGCGGCTCACCGCGATCGTGTGCACCCACGCCCACAACGACCACATCGACGCCGCCCCCGCCCTCGCCGACCGCACCGGCGCCACCATCTGGCTGCACCCGGACGACCTGCCGCTGTGGAGGCTGACCCATCCCGACCGCCTCCCCGACGCCTGGCTCCAGGACGGCCAGGTGATCGAGGCGGCCGGCGCCGATCTGACGGTCCTGCACACCCCGGGCCACGCTCCGGGCGCGGTCTGCCTGTACGACCCGGGTCTGGGCACCGTCTTCACCGGCGACACCCTCTTCCAGGGAGGACCGGGCGCCACCGGCCGCTCCTACTCCCACTTCCCGACCATCGTCGAGTCCATCCGCGAACGGCTCCTGTGTCTCCCGGCCGACACCGTGGTGCGTACCGGGCACGGCGACTCCACCACGATCGGGGCGGAGGCCCCGCACCTGAAGGAATGGATCGCTCGCGGCCACTGACGCCGGTGTCCGGACCGAGGCCGGTGACCCGCCGCTGACGCCTCCACACGGGGATCGGCCAAAGGGCCCGGCGAATCCAGACAGAAGATGTCCGGCTTCCGGGAGACGCTCGGAGCAGCACCGGCGCGAAAGGCGGCGCCGGAACCACGCGTACGGAGGCCGGACATGTCAAAGCCGCTGCGGGACACGCTGCGAGGCAGGGTCGCCCTGGTCGCCGGGGCGACCCGGGGCGCGGGACGGGGGATCGCGGTGCAGCTGGGCGCGGCCGGCGCGACCGTCTACGTGACCGGGCGCAGCACCCGGGAGCGGCGCTCGGAGTACGACCGCCCGGAGACCCTGGAGGACACCGCGGACCTGGTGACGGCGGCGGGCGGTCGGGGCATCGCCGTCCCCACCGACCACCTCGTGCCCTCCGAGGTCCAGACCCTGGTCGCCCGCATCGCGGACGAGCAGGCCCGCCTCGACGTCCTCGTCAACGACATCTGGGGCGGCGAGCACCTTTTCCAGTGGGACACCCCGGTCTGGGAGCACGACCTCGACAAGGGCCTGCGGCTGCTGCGCCTGGCCGTCGAGACGCACGCCGTCACCAGCCACTTCGCGATGCCCCTGCTGCTGCGCCGCCCCGGCGGCCTCGTCGTCGAGATGACCGACGGCACCGCCGAGTACAACCGGGACAGGTACCGGGTGTCCTTCTTCTACGACCTCGCCAAGTCCTCCGTGCTGCGCATGGCGTTCGCCCTCGGGCAGGAGCTGGGGCCGCGCGGTGCCACCGCGGTGGCACTCACGCCCGGGTGGCTGCGCTCGGAGATCATGCTCGACACCTTCGGTGTGACCGAGGAGAACTGGCGCGACGCGCTGGAGCGCGTCCCGCACTTCGGCATCTCCGAGACACCGTCCTACGTGGGCCGCGCGGTCGCCGCCCTGGCCGCCGACCCGGACGTGGCGCGCTGGAACGGTGCGTCCCTCTCCAGCGGGCAACTGGCCCAGGTGTACGCCTTCACCGACCGCGACGGCAGCCGCCCCGACGCGTGGCGCTACCTCGTCGAGGTCCAGGACGAGGACAAGCCGGCCGACACCACGGGCTATCGGTGATCCGGGCCCTCCCGCCCGGCGGCGAGTCGTCCGGGCGGGTGAGCCGAAGCCACCCGTGCGGCGGGGTCAGGGGCGCCCGTGGAGCGGCGGGACCTGCCACCCGGCCGGACGGCCCGTCGTGAGTGCCAGGTCGGCGCGGACCGCCACGTAGTACGCCTCGCGCACGGTGCGCTGGCGTTCGAGCAGGGCCTGCCAGGCGTCCCGATCACGTGTCCCTTCGTTCAGGAACCGCTCCATCCCCATCACCACGACGGCCCATGCCCGGGCCTTCTCCACCACCTCCGGGCTGCCCAGGAGCAGCAGCGCCTCACCGGCCGGGTCGCCGGCCTGCGCGGCCTCGGCCAGCAGGGGAGCCGCTTCGCCGGGCGACAGCGGATGAGGATGCGGATCGTTGCCGAGATGGGCCGCGACCCGGTACGTCAGGGTGACCGACTTCTTCAGGCAGCGCGCGTAGTCCGCGTACACCGTCAGCCGCCGCTCCTCCCACCGCGCCGTCTGCTCGCGGAGGAAGCGGGCCCGGTCTCCCCGGACGATCGCCAGGTACGAACCGAGCGCGCCGATCACCACGCCGATCAGCGCCGGGAGTTGTTGTATGAAGGCGGACATGCGCGCACGGTATCTGTCGTCGTGACGATCATGGCAGTACCTTCCCTGCCATGACTGCGACGATGCGATTCGAGGGACACGGAGTTCTGATCACGGGCGCGGCGCGCGGCATCGGGGCCGCCACCGCCCGCCGCTTCGTCGAGGAGGGCGCCCGGGTGCTCGTCACCGACGTGGACGTCGCCGAGGCGGAGAAGACCGCTGCCGCACTGCGCGAACGGGGCGGTGAGGCCGAGGCGTACCGCTGCGACGTGGGGGAGCGGGCATCGGTCGAGGCGGCCGTCGCGCACGCCGTGGACGCCTTCGGCTCGCTCGACGTCCTCGTCAACAACGCCTACCGCTGCACCCCCGACGCCCCGCTCTTCGAGGACGAGACGGACGACGTCTGGGCCCGCGACCTCGACATCACCCTGTCCGGCGCCTACCGCTGCTCCCGGGCGGCACTCCCGCACCTCGTGGCCTCCGGCCGGGGCGCCATCGTCACCATCGGCTCCGTCAACGGCATCCAGGACTTCGGCAACCACGCCTACAGCGCCGCCAAGGCGGGCCTCATGTCGCTGACCCGCACGCTCGCCGGGCATGCCGCGCCGAGGGGCGTACGTGTCAACCTGGTGGCACCGGGCACCGTGCACACCACGGCCTGGGAGGGCCGGGAGGACCACCTCGCCGCGCTGGCACGGCTGTATCCGCTGGAGCGGGTCGGCAGGCCGGAGGACATCGCCGCCGCCGTCGCGTTCCTCGCCTCCCGCGACGCGGCCTGGATCACCGGCATCACGCTGCCCGTGGACGGAGGCCTGCTGGCGGTCAACACCGGCTTCCGGCATGCCCTCACCCTGCTCGACGGCACCCCCTAGGCCCGGCCCGGGCGTCAGGCGCCCCGCGGCCCGAGGTCCGCGCCGTGGCGGCGCAGGGCGGCGAGCACCCGGTCGACGTCTCCGGCGGTGGTGCGCCAGTTGCTGAACGCCGCGCGCAGCGCGGGCGTTCCGCCGTACGACGTCGGAGTCACGAAGGCCTCGCCGGAGGCGGCGACCGCCTTCGCAAGCGCGCCGACCCGCTCCTCGGAGGGATCGCCGGCCGGCGTGAAGCAGACGACGTTGAGCCGGACCGGAGCCAGGAGCCGCAGCTGGGGGATCTGCGCGATCCCCTCGCCCAGCCGCCCGGCGAGCGCGACGTTGCGTTCGACGATCTCGCGATGACCCTCGCGTCCGTACGCCGTGAGCGAGAACCAGGCGGGCAGGGCGCGCAGCCGACGGGAGTTCTCCGGTGTGAGGTGCAGGAAGTCCGGGTCGTCGGTGGGCGGTCCGAGGTACGGCGACGCGTTGTGGAAGACCCGGACCTGGAGGTCCTGCCGGCGCGTGAACTGGACGGCCGCGTCGTAGGGGACGTTCAGCCACTTGTGCAGGTCGACGCAGACGGAGTCGGCCGCGTCGAGCCCGTCGACCAGGGAGGCGTACGACGGCGACAGGGCGGCGAAACCGCCGAACGCCGCGTCCACGTGCAGCCAGAAGTCGTACCGCTCCCTGAGCGCGGCGATCGCCCGCAGGTCGTCGAAGTCGACGGTGTTGACGGTCCCCGCGTTCGCCACCACGACGGCGGGGCGCCCGCCGAGCGCGTCGAGAGCGTCGGCGAGCCGGTCGACGTCGACGGCCTCGCGGTTGCCGGGCAGCACCGGCACGGTACGCAGCCGGTCCCGTCCGACGCCCAGCACGGAGAGCGCCTTGCCGATGCTGGAGTGCGGGCTGCCCGACAGCACCTCGACCGGACCGAGTGCGCCGACACCCTCGCGCGAGACGGACACCCCGAGACGTTCGCCGAGCCATTCCCGCGCGATGGCCAGCCCGACCGTGTTGGAGGCCGTCGCCCCGCTCACAAAGGCTCCGGTGTGGTCCTCGCCCAGCCCGAACAGCTCGCGCAGCCAGCTCAGCGTCTCGCGTTCCAGCGCGGTCGCCGACGAGTCACCGCCGCCCGACACGTTCTGGTCGTAGGCGGCCGTCAGCCAGTCCCCGGTCAGGGCGGCGGGAGTGGCGCCGCCGGTCACGAAGCCGAGGTAACGAGGGCCCGCTGAAGCGGAGAAGCCCACGGACCAGCGGTCCGCGAACCGGGTCAGGGCCCCATCGGCACCCACTCCCGCCTCGGGAAGCGGCGCACGTGCGGGTGCGGCGTCGGGGCGGGCGACAGGACGTTCGGCGAGCCCGCCCACTTCCCGCGCGGCGAAGTCGCGGGCCAACTGGAGAAGATCGGGAAGCCGCTGGAGATCGTCGGCGAGAGTGCGGTGCATGCCGGCAGCGTAGGCATGACCCGGGCGGCGGGTCCTGGTCCACTCGGGGAAAACTGGACCGATCGACACGAGGTTCGAGGCGACGCTCGGCAGCCGGCGTGACAGGCGGGGCCCGCTCGGGTCGCTGTCCGCGGCCGTCCGCGAGGCGGTGATCGACGGCCGGCTGCCCGCAGATGCCCGACTGCCCTCCGAGCGGCGGCCGGCCCACACGCCGGACGTCAGCCGGGGCACCGTCGTCGCCGCCCTCACCCTGCTGGGGGGCGACGGCCGTCCGCACACCCGTCGTCGCCGCAGCCCCTGGAGACGTGTGACGTTCCGCACGTGCACACCGCCCCCGGCGCGCGGGGGCGGCGACGAGGAATGTCACCGTTTGGTCCCAGTCCGGCCGGCCGCACAACGTATGCCCCGCGACGACGGTCTAGCAGGCGGACGACACGAGAGAGAACAGGAAAGGGAAGGCCCGCCATGGGGGACATACGCAGACGGGGCGCCGTCGCGCTCGGGATCACCGGACTGGTCGCGCCGCTGACGCTGGCGCTGGGCGCCGCGCCCGCGCAGGCCGCGAGCTGCACCACGCAGACCGGCCCGTACCAGAAGCAGGTGGAGAAGTTCCTCGGGCGGCCCGTCGACGGCCGGCAGTCGACCACCGACTGCAAGGCCATCCAGGCCTTCCAGAACAAGCACGGCATCACCCCGAACATCGGCTACGCAGGTCCGGTCACCTGGGGCGTGATGGACCTCATGAACAAGCAGAAGGCCGTGGGGAGCAACCCCAACAAGGACGGCAAGTGCCCGGTCAACAAGGGGCGCATCGCCTGTGTGAACCTGACGCTCCAGCTCAGCTGGATCCAGGACGGCGACCGACTCGTCTACGGGCCGGTGCCGGTGCGCACCGGCCGCGACGGGTACGAGACCCGCACCGGCCTGAAGAAGATCTACTGGCGGGACATCGACCACGTCTCCAGCATCTACAACGTGCCGATGCCGTACAGCCAGTTCTTCGACGGCGGGCAGGCCTTCCACTCGGTCGGCCTGAGCATGTGGAACCCGCCGGGCTCGCACGGTTGCGTCAACATGACCACGACCACGGCCAAGAAGTACTGGTCGCTGCTGAAGAACGGCGACGACGTGTTCGTGTACGGCCGCAAGCCCGGCACCTGAGTGATGAGCTTCACGGTCCGTAATGTCGTTCGCTGTACCTTTACTCACAACGTCTTCACGTCGAGGACCGT
Source organism: Streptomyces sp. 142MFCol3.1 (assembly GCF_000424945.1). NCBI lineage: Bacteria > Bacillati > Actinomycetota > Actinomycetes > Kitasatosporales > Streptomycetaceae > Streptomyces > Streptomyces sp. 142MFCol3.1. The sequence continues at coordinate 93,548 of NZ_AUKV01000027.1, read as the reverse complement.
ATGCTTCACACCATGTCCACCACTCCTGATGCCGACACTCGGCGCTCCGCCGCCGAGGTCAACGAGGAGATCCGGGCCCTGTGGTTCCGGGCGGGCGGGACGTTGAGCATGGAGGAGCGGCGGGAGTACCAGCGGCTCGTCCTCGAATGGGCGCAAGCCGCCCCGCCGTCGCCCACCCGGGCGGCCTGACGGTTCGCGTCCCGGCACGGGGCTCCCCGAAGTCAGCGGGGAGCCACCGCCTCAAGCCTCATCCCCAACTCTGCGCGTACTGCCGCCGATAGGCCTTGCGGTCCTGTTCCGTGCGGATGAACCGCGTCGCCACCAGCGCGACGAGACTGCCCGCGATGACCAGCAGCCCCGGCCCCACGTTCTTCGGGTCGGTCAGACGCGACACCAGCGTCTCGGCGTTCTCGGCGGCACCGCCCACCGGCTCCACGGCGCCCGGTGCGGCCGACCCCGGCGAGGCCCCCGCGCCCTGCGCGCCGGAAGCCGCGGTCGAGCCCGCCGGCGAAGGAGACGCGGGGGCGCCCGACGACGCCTGGGGCTGTCCCGCGAGCCGCACCCCCAGCGCCGTCAGCGCCTTGGTGACCGGCTGGAAGAACGTCGTACCGCCGGTCCGGCAGTCCCCGTTGCCGCCCGAGGTCACACCGAGCGCGATGCCCTCGGAGAACAACGGGCCTCCGCTGTCGCCCGGCTCGGCGCACACCGTCGTCTCGACCAGCCCGGTGACCGTGCCCTCGGGGTAGTTGACGGTCGCGTTGAGCGCGGTCACCTTCCCGTCGTGCAGCCCGCTGGTGCTGCCGCTGCGGAACACCCGCTGCCCGACCGCCGGATCGGCGGTACCCGTGATGCGAACGCCGTTGCCCCCGCCGATGGCGACGACGTTGGCCCCCGCCGAGGTCTGTTGTCCGTCGTCGTACTGCACGAGCGAGAAGTCGCTCCCGGGGAACGCGGTGGTGACGGTACGTCCGAGCTGTTGCCGGCCCGAGTTGTCGGCGAACCAGACGGACCCGGCCGGTCCGCAGTGCCCCGCCGTCAGGATGAACTCGCTGCGCCCGTTGGTCACGTTGAAACCGGCCGAACAGCGTCCGCCGGTCGAGAACATGGGCTGCGCGCCGTTGAGCCGGGTCGTGAACGCGCCCTGGGTGCGCTGCATGCGGACGGCGTCCCCGATCCTGTCGGCCACCTTGGTCATGCGTGACCAGTCGGAGGAGGAGACCGTGGTGTCGGCCCGCACCACCACCTCGTTCGTCGTGTAGTCCACGGCCCACGCCGTGCCCACCACTCGCGGCGCCGAACTCAGCGCCCGGGTGGCCGACTTGAGGTCCTGCATGCTGTGCCGTACGAGCTTCGCGCGGGCGCCCGCCTCCGTGACCTCGGCGGCGGCCCCCGGGTCGGTCACCGCGACGACGGGCCGGCCGTCGGAGCCGATCCAGTTGCCCGCGGTGCGCGAGGTGCCGAGCCGTGCCACCAGTGCGGTGCCCGTGTCCACGGCCGCCTGGGCCCGGCTTCCCGCGGCACGCGACGTGTCGGAGGGTTCGCTCGCCATCGCTTGCGTCACCATCAGCCCCCCGCAGAGCAGCCCGCCGACGGCCGCGAGTCGCGCCCCCCGTCGGACGATCCGTCGTCGTGCGTGCCTCATCCATGGGCTCCCGAAGCCGAACGGCACGGCGTCATCGCCGCCGAGGGCCCCGGTCGAGAGCCCTCCCCTCATACGTGCGGCCACGCCCGCGTGTTCACCAGGACGCGCGCCCCGGGCCGGACACCGCCCTGGCCCGCCCTCACCACCCCGGCCCCTCGCACCGCCACCGCCCTTCGCGACCGGTGCCGCGCTGCCATGATGGACCCGTGCGCGTGCTGATACCGGTCCCCGACCAAGACTTCGACGTCACCGAAGTCGCCGTGCCCTGGCGCCTGTTGACCGAGGCGGGACACGAGGTCGTCCTCGCGACGGAGCACGCGGGCACCCGTCCCGCGGCCGACCCGCGACTGCTCACCGGCGTGCTTTTCGGGCAGCTCGGCGCCGAACCGGAACCCCGGACGTACTACCGGCAGCTCACCGAGGCGCCCGAGTTCCGCCGCACCGTCTCCTGGGCGGACCTGGACGTGGCGGAGTACGACGGTCTGATCCTGCCCGGCGGACACGCGCCCGGCATGCGCCAGTACCTGGGCTCGGCCGTACTCCAGCGGCGGATCGCCGACTTCTGGGCGCTGCGGCGCCCCGTCGGCGCGATCTGCCACGGCGTCCTCGTGCTCGCCCGCGCCCAGGATCCCGCCACCGGACGCAGCGTCCTGGCCGGCCGCCGCACGACCTGTCTGCCCAAGTACATGGAACGGACTGCCTACTTCACCACCGCCTGGCGGCTCGGCCGCTACTACCGCACCTACCCCGCCTACGTGGAGGACGAGGTCAGGTCGGCGCTCACCGACCCCGGCACCCAGTTCGAGCGCGGCCCGCGCACGCTGACACGGCGCGGTACCGCCGGCGACGACACGCACGCCTTCGTCGTCCGGGACGGCCACTACCTCTCGGCCCGCTGGCCGGGGGACGCCTACCTCTTCGGCCGGCAGTTCCTCGCCCTCCTCCAGGACACGGACGGGCGCTAGCCGCGGACGCGGGCGGTCACTTCCGTCCGCGTCAGATACATGTCCGTGTGCTCGAAGTCCCGCAGGGTGCCCTCACGGTCGTCGAGGAACCCGGTGCGCACGAAGTCGTCGCCCGCGATCGCGTTGAGCAGCCAGTTCACCCCGGTCCGGAACCGGGCGGTGCCGGTGCGCAGGGCGTACAGGTGGTACCCGCGGGCGACGACCTGCGCGGGCACGCCCTTCAGGTCGATGCCGAGCGGCTTGGACACCGCGTCGTGCCCGCCGAGGTCGACGACGAGTCCGAGGTCCTTGTGCCGGTACGGCGTCGTCGGCTGTCCGCGCAGCAGCGCCGTGACGTTCTTCGCCGCGTGCCGGCCCTGCCGTGCCGCGTGCTGGGCGGTCGGCACGCAGTAGGTACCGTCGCCCTTGGCGAGGTCGGGCACTGCCGCCGCGTCGCCCAGCGCGAGCACCCCCTCCAGCCCCGGCACCTCGAAGTCGGGTCCGGCGAGGATCCGGCCGTGCACGGTCTCCGCGCCCAGCGAGTCGACCAGGGGGCTCGCCGCGACACCGGCCGTCCACACCAGTGTGCGCGAGGGCAGCACCCGGCCGTCGGTCAGGGTGACCTTGTCCTCGGTGACGGAGGCGACGGACGTCTCCAGCGAGATGTGCACCCCGCGTTCGTTCAGCATCCGCAGGGCGCTTGCGCCCAGCCGGTCGCCGAGCTCGGGCAGCAGATGGGGGGCGACGTCGACCAGGTGCCACCGGATGAGACCCGGGTCGAGACGCGGGTGGTAGCGCTTGGCCGCGGCGGTGGTGAGGCGTTGCAGACAGGCCGCGGTCTCGGTGCCCGCGTAACCGCCCCCGACCACCACGAACTGAAGCCGCGCCGTCCGCTCCGCCTCGTCCGAGGTGGCCGCCGCCAGGTCGAGTTGGCCGATGACGTGGTCGCGCAGGCACACGGCCTGGGCGAGTGTCTTCATCCCGCGCGCCTCCTCCAGCAGGCCCGGGATGTCGAAGGTGCGCGTCACACTGCCGGGGGTGAGGAGCAGGTAGTCGTACGACACGTCGACCAGCTCGCCGGTGATCTTGCGGACGACGCACACCGTGGCCTCGGGGTCGACGCCGATCACGGTGCCCGGCAGGAGCGCGGTGCGGCGCAGGATCCGGCGCAGCGAGGGCGCGACGGACTGCGGGGTGACGACACCGGCGGCGACATGCGGGAGCAGGGGCAGATAGAGCTGGTAGTCGGTCGGGCTGACGAGCGTGATCCGGGCCTCGCCGGGAGCGAGCGACCGCTCCAGTCCCCGCGCGGCCTCGACACCGGCGAAACCCCCGCCGACGACGACGATGTTCGGTGCGTTCATCCGAGCGCCTCTCTCCCTGTGGGGTCACCGCGAGCCCAGGCTCACACGGGGCGGCGGCACCTGCCACCTCGCACCGCACGGGACCGGTGGGGCAGCCGGGACGACCAGCGGGGGCGGGGGGAGACGATCCGTGGGGGTGAGTCGGCGGTCCTCCTGGGGAGGAAGAGACGCACGCGATTCTCTACCGATCAGTAACTGACACTTCCCCCTTCGTACATCCTCAGGCACGATCATCACTGCCGCGGCGACGGGGCAATGACTCCGCCGCCGTGGCACCAGCGGCGGGCGACAGCGGTCCCCCGCCGTTCCGACATGAGCAGCTGCGAGGGTCCCGGTACCCCCGCAGCTCCGACACGAGTCAGGGGACGGGCATGGCAGGACGTGGCGTGGGGCGCAGGACGGTCGCGGTCTCGGCGGTCGTGGCACTGGGCATCGGCGGAACCGTCACCGCGGCCGGAACCGCCACCGCGGCGCCGGCCCGGACGACGGCGAGCACGGCGGCGGCCACGACAGCATCGGTCGACTACGCCACCTGGCAGCGGGACGTCCGCTCCGTCATGGACCAGGCCGTGCCGTACGTCGAACAGCGCACCGCGCACGCCGACGGGCAGAAGCTCGCGATCGTCTTCGACATCGACAACACCACGCTGGAGACCGACTTCCACCCCTGGTACCAGTTGCCCACCCCGGCGGTCGCGCCCTCGCTGGAACTGGCCCGCTACGCGCGCTCACGGGGTGTCGACATCTTCTTCGTCACCGCGCGCCCCGGCATCATCGCGAGCGAGACGAAGTGGAACCTGAAGGCCGTCGGCTACCCCGTCTCCGGCCTGTACGTCCGCGATCTGCCGGACCTCTTCGACGAGGTCAGCGCCTACAAGACCGGCAAGCGGGCGCAGATCGAGGCCCTCGGATACACGATCATCGCCAACGTCGGCAACAACACCACCGACCTCGTCGGCGGGCACGCCGAGCGCACGTTCAAGCTCCCCGACTACGACGGTCAGTTGTCCTGACCTCGCGGCCGGAGGGACGGCCGCCGGGGCCGGGCGGTTCGCGCGCGGGGCGGGCTGCCCGGGGGCGGCGGCATAGACTGCCGCCCATGGACGAGGCCTCGCTGGACAAGCTCGGTTCGGGCAAGTACCTGCTGATCACCAGCTACCGCAAGAACGGGACCGGTGTCGCGACGCCCGTATGGGTGGTGCGCGACGGCACGGCACTCGGTGCGTGGACCGCCGCGGACTCCTGGAAGGTGAAGCGGATCCGCAACCGGGGCGACGTCCTGGTCGGCCCCTGCGACGCGCGCGGCAGGCCGACCGGTGACCAGGTGCCGGCCACGGCCGAGATCGTCGACGCCGAGGCGACCGCCCGTTACCGGCAGCTCATCGCCCGCAAGTACGGTGTCCTCGGCCGTCTCACCCTCTTCGGCAGCAGGCTGCGCCGCGGCGAGACCGGCACGATCGGCATTCGCATCACACCGGCGTCCTGACCTTCACAGGCGCGGGGGGTCCGGCACTCGCCGGACCCCCCGCGCCTGCTGCCGTTCACACGAAGCCCCCGCCACCTCCACGGCGAGCGTCGCCCCGACCGAGACTGGCAGGGGCATGGAATACATGAGACTTCGGCGAGCTGGTGCGTAGTTGCGGCAACTGCTCGACGCAGTACAAGCGCACCATCGTGGTCAGCGACGTGGATGTCACGTCGCCCGGCAAGTCGATCGTCGGCATCAACACCAACTACGCCGGCGGGGCCCATCGCACTCTCGGACCGGTCCGGCCGGCAAGGACGGCCGGACCGACCGGCCCTCAGCCCCAGCCGCCGTAGGGGCCGTCCACGAGCTGGAAGACCGGCTGCCTGCGTACCGGGTCCTGGGCGGTGGAGAGTTGCACGCGGTCGCCGCTGTGGATGGCGGCGGGCGACCCCATGACCCGTCCCCGGACGGTGAACCCCTCCGTCATCTCGATGAGGGAGACGTTGCGGGCGGCGGGGGTGTTGCGGTGGATCACGGTGGAATGACGCACGATGCCCGATCCCGTGCTCGACTCCGTCCGCAGGTCGCTGCCCTGGCAGACCGGGCAGAGGAGGCGTTGGTACATCGCCGTGCCGCACCAATGGCAGCGCTGGAAGAGGAGGACGTCCCCGGGCTGCTCGTCGCGGGCGGTCCCGAGCACGTCCGTCGCGGGAACGGGCCCCGGATGAAGGGCGATTCCTGGCTGGTACACGATGTCATCTCCCTGCGCTCGGCCGGAATCTGAGGTGCCCGGATCACCGTGCACGACCACAGAGTATGGCACTGAGTGTCACAGGTAAAGGCACTCAGTACCCTCAATGTGGCCGGACCGGAGTCCGGCCCCGCGACGGTCAGTCCCGTCCGAGCGTGGACTCGATCTCCTGGACCACACGCCACAACGGGGCGTCGCGCCGGGAGACCACGACCACCACGTCGTCGTACTCCTCCGTCCTCGGGCCGCCCCGAGGGGACTCCTGCGGGTCGCCGAACGTCGCTCGTACGTACCCGAGGGCGTGGTCGACCGCCGCGGTCGCGTCGCCCTGTCCGTCCGAACGCAGCCAGGACCGCAGGCCGTTGTTGTGCGCGGCGACCACGGCCGCGGCGATGACCTCGGCCCGCAGGGTGCCGTCGCGCCGGGCGGCCAGGCGCCCGCGCAGGTACTCGGCCAGGGCCCGCTCGTAACGCCGGACGACCGACAGCTCGTACGCGCGCAGGCCCGGGACCTCTTTGGTGAGGCGGTAGCGCTGGACGGAGAACGTCGGATTCTCGGCGTACATGCGCAGGACCAGCCGGGCCGCGTCGCACACCCGCTGCACCGGGTCGTCGTCCGCGTCGGCGGTGTCGTCGAGGAACGCCCTCATGTCCGCCAGGCAGCGTTCGTGGTCCGGGAAGACCACGTCCTCCTTGGAGGGGAAGTAGCGGAAGAACGAGCGGCGGCCGACGCCGGCGAGTGTCACGATGTCGTCGATCGTGGTCTGTTCGTAGCCGCGCTCCAGGAAGAGCTGGAAGGCCGCCGCGACCAGGGCGTCCCGCATGGGCGGCTTCGCGGGCGTCGCGTCGGAGGGCTCACGGCGCCGGGGTCCGTCGTTCATGAACGGAAACTAACACCGAACCGGGCGATGTGGCACTCAGTGCACTCCATCGAGGGAACTGAGTTCCATGGTGCGGAGCTGCGGCCAGAGGTGCCCTGAGAGCCTTCGAAATCGGGGCGGACCCGGTGATTCCTCATGTGGCTGAAATGCGATCACGCATGAAGTGCTTGTCCGTTCAACGAGGTTGACAGCCTCCCCCCGGTGATCGAATATGTGGTCGCGCCGTGGCCCATGTGACCGATGAGCCCGGTGTTTCTTCGACCACTCACCCCCGGCGCGGCCCCCGGCTGTCTCGTGCTGCCCGCTGCCGCCGACCGGGGCACCGCACCATCGAGACGGGATCCGCATGTCCACAGCGAGACGTGTCACCCTGCGCCGCCTGCTGGGAACGGGCGCGGCGGCGCTTGCCCTCTCCGCGGCCACCACCACCGCCTGGGCGACCGGCGAGCCGGGCGGGGACGGCTGGGACAAGACCGCGGGCGGTTACGCCCCGGGTCAGGGCGCCGGCACGGCGACCGCGAGCGACCGCTGCCAGTTCTCCCTGGACGGGACGAACTTCTACGACTCGGTCCGCGTCGACGACGAGAGCCTCAGGCCCACCGACGACGGCAAGGTCCACATCAAGGTCCGCACGGCCGACGGCGCCGGCACCTGCACCGCCTCGCTCGCCGCCTACCGGACCCACGGCGCCACCTTCAAGACCTCCGGTGCGCAGGTCTTCCACGACTTCGACTCCGTGACGGTGGAGCCGGGTGCCACCGACTCCCTCGACATCTCGGTGCCCGACGCCGGCTGCTTCGCGCAGATCGACCTCTACCGGGGCGCCGTCAAGTTCGACGGCAAGCACGACGCCGAGGACGGCTTCGAGCACGGTGACCTGCCCGCGGGACCGGACCACGCGGTCATCAAGGACAAGCTGATCACGGCGTGGAACGGCGGCAAGAAGGACTGCACGGCGCAGCCGACCACCCCCGGGACGCCGGCCACCCCCTCGCCGTCGGCACCCGCGACATCGGCCGGCCCCAAGACGCCCTCGGCGCCCGAGACGTCCTCGACCCCCACCGCCCCCGAGTCCGCCACTCCGCCGGCCGCCACCCCGAACGGCGGTGCGTCGCCGAAGCAGGGCGACCTCGCCGAGACCGGCGGCGGCAACACCCTGACGATCGCGGCCGGGGCCGCGGCCGTCCTCGCGGCCGGTGCCGCGATCACCGTCGCCACCCGGCGTCGCCGTTCCACGGGCGCCCGCTCATGACGCTCGTCGTCAGCGCCCCTCGATGACGGGGCGCCGGCGTCCGGTCCGCGGTGACCGGTCATCAACTCCCCCGAGATGACCGGTCACCGCCCCGTCGAGACCGGCCGTCGGCGTCCTGTCCACGAGCCCCGGCACCCGTCATCCGTACCGAGGTGCCGGGGCTCGTCCCCGTCTTCGCACGGGATCCGTGAGGTCCCGGCGGCTCACGCCATCCAGAAGAAGACCGCGGTCATCCGCTTGTCCTCCACCGTGCTGCCGCAGTAGTCCGTGGCGCTGTGCATCAGGTTGGCGTGGTACAGGAGCAGCCGGTTGTACCGGTGCGGTACGCGGACGTCCTCCACGAAGGAGTCCGGCGGGACGAAGCGCGTGCCCAGGGCCTCGACCAGGTTGTCGTGCGGCGCGGCGACCGTGTTCCCGCCCAGCCGGCCGCCGGGCAGGTTCTGCCGGAAGAAGCTGGTCCCGCAGTCCTTGGCCACGTTCGGATTGAGATAGAGGACGGCGGCGTAACGGCACAGCGCACGGGAGTCCGTGTGCGGACGCGGCTCGCCCTCGTGCTTGCCGACCACCTGGATGCAGTTGTGGTTGAGGGTGGCCCCCGTCGGCGTCGACTGCTGCCACAGTTCCCGCGCGCCGGTCGCCTTCCTCACCAGGCCTTCTATGCACGCCAGTTCGCCGGGTTCGAGTCCGGGCATGGTGCGCAGGCCGGGCCAGCTCTCCGAGGTGTACGGATGACCTTCGACCCAGTCGTCCCTCGCGACGCACCGGGCCCGGACCGCGTCCACGTCGGGCAGCACGTCGTCGAAGACCCAGTAGTCCCGGTCGCGGGTGGGTCTGCGATAGGGCAGAACCGGGAGCGCCGGCGTCCTCGGCGGGTGTGGGGGCATGCGTCCGACGATATAGACGAGTGATTCAGCGATCTCCAGAGAATTGGTCAACGTTCCACCAACACGGCCTGCGCGCACAGCCGTCGGGCGGTGCTACACCAGCGGGGCCCGGAGGGGCTGCTCGGCCCAGATGATCTTTCCCTCGTCCGTGTAGCGGGTGCCCCAGCGCTGGGTGAACTGGGAGATCAGGAACAGCCCTCGGCCGCCCTCGTCGGTCGTCTTCGGGTGGCGCAGGTGCGGAGCGGTGGCGCCACCGTCGGACACCTCGCAGATCAGGGCCTGTTCGGAGATGAGCCGCAGCCTGAGGGGGCCGGCCGCGTGCCGGATCGCGTTGGTGACGAGTTCGCTCACGACGAGTTCGGTGGTGAAGGTCAGTTCGTCCAGACCCCAGGCGTTCAGCTGCCGGGCGGCCGCCTTGCGGGCGTCGGCCACGACCGCCGGGTCGACGGGCAGCTCCCAGGTCGCGACCTGACCGGCACCCAGCCGCCGGGTACGGGCCATCAGCAGTGCCACGTCGTCGTACGGCCGCGTCGGCACCAGGTCGTCCACGATGGTGCGGCACAGGTCGTCCAGTTGCTGTCCGCGCGCCTCCAGGGCGCGGCGCAGCCGTTCCCGGCCGGTCTCCTGGTCCCGGGCCGCGCCGGGGGTGGCGAGGAGCCCGTCGGTGTGCAGCGCGAGCACTGTTCCCTCCGCGAGCTCCAACTCGACTGACTCGAAGGGCAGTCCGCCCACGCCGAGCGCGGAACCGCGGGGAAGTTCGACGAACGACACATGTCCTTCGGGCGAGATGAGCGCGGGCGCCGGATGACCCGCGCCCGCCATGGCGCACTCGCCGCTCACCGGGTCGTACACCACGTAGAGGCAACTGGCGCCCAGCGCCTGCATTCCGCTGGTCCGGGTGTCGGCACCCGTGCCCTCCTCCCGTGCGGTACGGCTGACGAGATCGTCGAGATGGGCGAGCACCTCCTCGGGGGTCAGGTCGAGATCCGCGAGCGTCTGCACGGCGGCCCGCAACCGCCCCATGGCCGCGGCCCCGTCGATGCCGTGGCCCGCGACCTCTCCCACGACGAGGGCGACGCGAGCCCCGGACAGGGGGATCACGTCGAACCAGTCACCGGCCAGGCCGGTCAGCTCGTCGGCGGGCCGGTAGCAGGCGGCGACCTGCACGGCGTCCAGTTCGGGGAAGCGGTGCGGGAGCAGATTGCGCTGGAGCACGAGGGCCGCGTCCCGCTCGCGGCTGTAGCGGCGGGCGTTGTCGATGCAGAGGGCCGCCCGGGCGACGAACTCCTCGGCGAGGCTCAGGTCGTCCTCGTCGAACGGGTCCTCGCGGGTGCGCCTGAAGAACGTGGTGATGCCGAGGGTGATGCCGCGGGCGCGGACGGGCACGATCATCACGCTGTGCAGCCCGAGGTCGAGGAAGGACGCGGGGCGGTCGCCGGGCGAGCGGGCCGTCCACACGGTGGCCATCGGGTCGAGGCGCTCCTCGGACCAGGAGAGGCCGTCCGCCAGGCACCGGACCGGGGGAGACCCGGCGAGGTATGCGGCCGGCTCGCCGACTCGCACCATGGTCTCGGGCACTCCGGCCCGGACCGACTGCTGCCCGGCCCGGCGCAGCGGCACCGCGTCCGCGTCGTCCCGCGGACCGGGTGCGGGCTCCGCTCCCTTGAGGACCGATTCCAGCAGGTCGACCGTGACGAAGTCGGCGAGCCCCGGGACCGCGACGTCGGCCAGTTCCTGCGCGGTCTGCACGACGTCCAGGCTGCGTCCGATGCACTCGCCGGCCCGGTCCAGCAGGGCGAGCCGCCGACGGGCGCGGTAGCTCGCCGACACGTCGACGACGGTGTAGTAGACCCCGATGGGGCGACCGAGATCGTCCTCCAGCCGGATGAACGACATCGAGTGGGCCGACTGGCGGTGCGGCGCGGAGCGGACCCGGCCCACGTGCTCGTACCCGACCACCTGCTCGCCCGTCGTCAGCGCCCGGAGCATCTGTGCCTCCAGCCGCTCGGCGTCCAGACCGGGCTGCACCTCGGCGAGCCGCCGGCCGAGCCGCTGCTGGGCAGGACCGCCGCCGAACTGCTCCAGCGCCGTGTTCGACCACACGTACCGCAGGTCCGTGTCCACGATCGCGATGCCCACCGGTGAGTGCGCGGCCATCCTCTCCAGCACCTGCCGGCTCATGTCCCAGCCGGGCCCGTCGCCCAGATCCGCGAGCAGCGCGACCCACCGCGCAGGGCCGTCGCCGTGCTCCGCGGGAACGACCCGCACCATCAGCCGGAGGGCCCGCCCGTCGCGGTGCCGTGCGGACAGCAGCCCCGACCAGCCGCGGTCCGCGTCGCACTGTCCGGTGAGGTCCCGGACCCGCGCCGCGTCCTCGGGGACGAGCAGCTCGGCCGCGTGGCGGCCCAGCACCTCCGCGGCGGGGTACCCCAGCAGCCGTTCCGCGTCGGCGGTCCAGCTGGTCACCGACATCCGGGCGTCGAGGAGCAGTGGCGCGGCGTCCGCCATGTCGAAGCGCCGCCGCACCGACACGTCCCGTTCCTCGCTCGCACCCACTACGACCCTCTCCGCTTCCCGAAGGTGGTCTTACCCCGTCATGCCCATTCTTCACGCCGCATGACCGGTCCGCGGTTTCGCCGGATCCGCCTGACCGTATCGATCGCAATCGATCGATACGACTGTGGGCGTAGAGTTGGCGCAGGGGATCACGCTCCGCGTCCGCCCTCAGTTCGTCCGTCCGGCCTTGCCCCAGGGGGAGCCCATGCGACTGCACGTCGACCAGCGCCATGAGCGGGTGCTCGAACTCGTCCGGGAGCGCGGCAGCCTCCGGGTGTCCGACCTCGCGGCCGAACTCGGCGTGTCCGCGGTGACCTTGCGCCGCGACGTGGAGACGCTGGCCGCCCAGGGGCGGGTGCACCGGCTGCACGGCGCGGTCGTCTGGCCGGGCGACACCGCGGCCGCGCCCCGGCCCGGGCACGAGCGGGCCGAGGGCGCCGTGATCGGGATGATCGTGCCGACCACCGGTTCCATCTTCGCGGACGTCGTCCGCGGTGCCCGTGAGGCCGTCGGCGCCCAGGGCGGCCGGCTGGTCCTGGGGATGACCGGTTACGTGGACTCCGAGGACGCCGTGCAGGCGGAGCACCTGATCGCGGGCGGTGCGCAGGGGCTCCTCGTCGCGCCCAGCTGGTTCGGCGGCGTGCCGCTCGGCGGTCAGGAGAAGTGGCTACTGGACTGCGCGGTGCCGGCCGTCCTGGTCGAGCGCTCCGCGCCGGCCGGGAACCCGGCGGCCGGTCTGGACCGGGTGCGCACCGACCGGGCGCACGGGGCCGCCGTGGCCGTGGGCCATTTCGCCGCCCTCGGGCACCGCCGCGTCACCGCGGTGCTCCAGGAAGGGCCGCACGCCGCGCAGATCTCCTCCGGTTACCTGGCGGCCGTGCAGTCGCTCGGGCTCGACGTCGACTCCGGCGCGCCGTCGGTCCGCGAGCACGGGGACTACGAGGCGAGCATCGACTATCTGGTGCAGGCCGTGGAGAAGCGCGGGGTGACGGCCGCGCTCGTGCACAGCGACGAGGACGCGATCGTGCTGGTGCCCAAGCTTCAGGCGCGCGGCATCAGGGTGCCGGAGGACCTCGCGCTGATCGCGTACGACGACGAGGTCGCCGCCCTCGCGGACGTGCCCCTGACGGCTGTCGCCCCGCCCAAACGCTCGGTGGGGGAGCTGGCCGCGAAGCTGCTGCTCCAGCGGCTCGCGGAGCGCGCGGACGGGCGGAGCGCCGCGCCCCGCCAGCACCTGGAACTCCTTCCTGAGCTCAGGGTGCGGTCCTCCTGTGGCGGCGAGGCACTCACCTTCTGAACAGAGAGCGATCGTATTGATTGATTTGGTCGAATGCTCTTGACTCTGATCGTGTGCGCACAAAAGATGTCCTGCATCCGCCTCTGCCCGTACGAGGTCTCGTAGGAGCCGTGCCATGTCGCGCACTTCACGTTCGTTCCGCACAGCCGCCATCGCCGTCGTCGCCGCCCTGGGCATGCTCGCCACCGCGTGCGGCGGCGACGGCGGCTCGACCGACTCCGCACCGGACGGCAAGCCGGTCACCATCAAGTACTGGACCTGGACGCTCGGGGCCAAGTCGACGGTGGAGGCGTTCAACCGGACGCACGAGGACATCAAGGTCGAGTTCACCGAGATCCCCAGCTCGACCGAGGGCTACAGCAAGCTCGCCAATGCCGTGAAGGCCGGCAACGCCCCCGACGTGGCCACCATCGAGTACCAGATGGTCCCGGAGTTCGCGAGCCAGGGAAACCTGATCGATCTGACCGACTACGCCGGTAAAACGGTCAAGTCGAAGTTCCCCGCGTCCGTCCAGAGCCTGGTGACCTTCGGCGGCAGGACATGGACGGTCCCCTACGACGTCGCGCCGCAGCTGTACTACTACCGAAGCGACCTGTTCAAGAAGTACGGCATCGAAGTACCCAAGACCTGGGACGAGTTCAGGACCGCCGCCGCCGAGGTGAAGAAGGCCGACAAGAACGTCCGGCTGGCCTCCATGCCGAAGTCCGACCCGGCGCTCCTCGCCGCCCTGTCCTGGCAGGCGGGCGGCAAGTGGTTCACCACCGAGGGCGACGCGTGGAAGCCCGGCGTCGACGACGCGCCCAGCAAGAAGGTCGCCGCCTACTGGGACGGGCTGATCAAGGACGACCTGGTGCAGTCCTTCACCGCCTACAGCCCCGAGGAGACCAAGGCCCGCGCGTCCGGCCGGACCCTCTCCTTCCTCGGCGCCTCCTGGTCCGCCGGAGGCATGAAGACCGCCATGCCCGACCTCAAGGGCAAGTGGGCCGTCGCCCCCCTGCCGAACTGGGGCACCGCGGCGAGCGGCACCTACGGAGGCACCTCCTACGGCGTCCTCAAGGGCAGCAGGCATGCCGAGGCCGCGGCCGAGTTCATCGAGTGGCTCACCACGAACCGCGCCGGAGTCGAAGCCCGGCTCGCCGACCTGGAGTCCCCCAGCAGCGCGCTGCCGGCCGACCCGCGGATGCGTGGCGTCGCGGCGGCGAAGTTCGACACCGCGTACCTCGGAGGCCAGGACCTCTACAAGCTCGCCTCCCAGCAGGTCGACACGATCGTCCCCGGCTGGACGTGGGGACCGAACCAGCTGGACGTCTACACCGCCGTCCAGGACGCCACGGCCGAGTCCGGTTTCGGCGGCGGTGTCACGGCCGGCCAGCGCAAGGCCGAGTCGGGCATCACGGAGCGCGGACTGAAGCTCGCCCGGTGACCCTCCGGGTCCGGCCGCCCGGCGGCCGGACCCCGCACCCGCCGCCCCCCTCGCAGCGTCCAGCCCGCCAAGGAGCCACCGTGGCAGCACCTCCCGCCCCGGCCGTGAAGACCCGGCCCCGACCCGCGACGAAGCCGCCCGTCACCTCCGCCCTGCGGCGCAGTCAGCGCCGCGCCGCGGCCCTTTTCGTCGTCCCGTTCTTCGTCCTGTTCGCCGCGGTCATGGTGGCACCCATCGGCTACGCCGTCTGGATGAGCCTCTTCCAGGAACACTCCTCGGGACTCGGCTTCGGCGGCACCCGGCGGGTGTTCTCCGGAATCGGCAACTACACCAAGGCCCTCTCCGACGCCGGGTTCCGGGACTCCTTCGTACACATCGCGCTCTACTGCGCCCTGTACATCCCGGTCATGATCGGCGGCTCCCTGCTGCTGGCCCTGCTCGTCGACTCCGCGATGGCCCGCGCCAAGCGGTTCTTCCAGCTCGCACTGTTCCTGCCGCACGCGATCCCCGGCCTGATCGCCTCGATCGTCTGGATCTACCTCTACACCCCGGGCCTGAGCCCCGTGCTCGACCGGATCGGCGCGCTCGGCGGCTCGTGGGACTTCTACAGCAACGACCATGTGCTGTCGTCCATGGTCAACCTCTGCGCCTGGCAGTGGATCGGCTACAACATGGTCATCTTCTACGCGGCGCTCCAGGCCGTTCCGCGCGAAGTGATCGAAGCAGCCGTCGTCGACGGCGCGGGAGCCCTGCGCACCGCCCTGCGGATCAAAGTGCCGCTGATCGCCTCCGCACTCGTCATGACCGTGCTGTTCACCTGCGTGGGCGCCATCCAGATCTTCACCGAGCCCAAGCTGCTCAACCAGCGCGGAGCGCCCTCCGTCGACACCGAATGGTCGCCGACCCTGTTCATCTGGAAGGCCGGCTTCGTCCAGCACGACTACGGGCTCGCCGCCGCCGCGTCCCTGCTGCTCGCCCTGCTGGGCGTCGTCCTGTCCTACCTCGTCACCCGGCTCGGCAACCGGTGGAAGGCGGCCTCATGAGCATCCTCACCCGTCCTTCGAGCCCGCCGCGGACACCGGCCGCGCCGGGCGGTACACGGGCCGCCGCCCGCCCCCGCGCACGGACCGACGCGCTGCTCGCCAAGGCCGTCGTCAACGGCCTGCTGATCGTCGCCGCGTTCTACACCCTGATGCCCGTCACCTGGCTGGTCATCGCCGCCACCAAGAACGACCGCGACCTGTTCGGCACGTCCGGCTTCTCCTTCGGCGACTTCAGCCTCCCCGCCAACCTCCACCATGTGTTCACCTTCAACGACGGCATCTACCTGCGCTGGTTCGGCAACAGCATCCTGTACTCGGTCGTCGGCTCGGCGGCCTCCTCCCTCCTGTGCGTCGCCACCGGATACGCCTTCGACAAGTACGACTTCAAGGGCAAGGAGAAGCTGTTCGGCGCGGTGCTCGGCGGAGTCCTCGTCCCCACCACGGTGATCCAGCTGCCCATGTACCTGCTCGCCACCGAGGCCGGGGTGGTCAACACCTACTGGGCCCTGCTGCTGCCCGCACTCGTCAACCCCTTCGGCGTCTACCTGGCCCGCGTCTTCTCCGAGGGATACGTGCCGGACGAGGTCCTGGAGGCCGCCCGCGTCGACGGCGCCGGCGAGCTGCGCACCTTCACCGGGATCGCCCTGCCGATGCTCGCCCCCGGCTTCATGACCATCTTCCTGTTCTCGTTCACCGCCAGCTGGAACAACTTCTTCGGTGCCCTCGTGATGCTGAACGACGAGAAGCTCTATCCCGTCAACCTCGGCCTGTTCATGTGGAACAGCGTCACCCAGCAACAGCCCGAGTACTACTCGCTCGTGATCACCGGCTCGCTCGTCGCCGTCGTCCCGCTGATCGCCGCCTTCGTCTGCCTCCAGCGCTTCTGGCGCTCGGGGCTGACCGCGGGCGCGGTGAAGTGACCATGCCCGTACCGGAAGGCACCCTCCTGAACAGCTCGCCACCACCGGCCGGGGCCCGCCGCCCGCGTACCGCCCTCGCCATGGGTCACGAGATCCACGGCTCCCTGCTCGCGGACGGCGCACTCGACCGCCTGAGCGCGGTCGCCCGGGTGGACGGCTCCGGCCCGATCACCGACTTCGCCACGGCCGACGCCACCGAACTCGCCTCCGCCGAGGTGCTGTTCACCCACTGGGGAGCTCCGCGGCTGACCGAGGACGTACTGCGCCGCATGCCGCGGCTGCGCGCCGTCGTCCACGCCGCCGGATCCGTCAAGCACCACGTCACCGGGTACGTCTGGAACCGCGGCATCAGCGTCTCCTCCGCCGCCGCGGCCAACGCCCTGCCCGTCGCGGAGTTCACCCTCGCCGCGATCCTCTTCGCCAACAAGCGGGTCCTCGGCATCGCCCACGACTACGCGCGTACCCGCCGACAGCCCGAGCTGCTGCCGTACTTCACCGGACACGGCAACTACCACCGCACCGTCGGCATCGTCGGAGCCTCGCGCATCGGCCGCCGGGTCGTCGAACTGCTGCGCCCCTTCGACCTGCACGTCCTCCTCCACGACCCGTACGTGGACGAGCCCGAGGCCCGCGCCCTCGGCGTCGAAGCGGTCGGCCTCGACGAACTCGTCCGGCGCAGCCACGTGGTGTCGATCCACGCGCCCCAACTGGCCGAGACGCGGCACATGTTCGACGCGCGCCGGCTCGCGCTCCTCGCGGACGGCGCGACGCTCGTCAACACGGCACGCGGCTCGCTCGTCGACACCGACGCGCTGACCGAGCTACTGGTCTCCGGACGCATCCACGCCGTGCTCGACGTGACCGAGCCGGAGGTGCTGCCCGCCTCCTCACCGCTCTACACACTGCCCAACGTCCTGCTCACCCCGCACATCGCGGGCTCTTTGGGCAACGAACTCGGCCGCATGACGCACTGGGCCATCGACGAAGTGCGCCGCTACGCCCAGGGACTGCCCTTCGTCCACGGCGTCGGCCCCGACGAGCTGACCCGCTCGGCGTGACACCGCCGTGCACGACAGCCCCCGCCCCATGAGAGGAGCGCCCATGCCGGACGCCGTCCACCGCGTCCTGGTCGTCGGCATCGACGGAGTACGCATCGACACCCTGCGCCGCCTGCCCACCCCGCACCTGGACGCGCTCGCGGCGGACGGCTTCCTCGCCGCGGTCGAGGTCGACGACCGCACCCCCACCATGTCGGGCCCGTGCTGGGCGACGATCGTCACCGGGGTGGGCGTCGAAAAGCACGGGGTGTGGAGCAACGACTTCGGCGGCCATCGCCTCGACGTCTTCCCGGACTTCGCGACCCGCCTCGCCGTCCAGAAGGGCCGTCGTACCTTCGTCGCCGCGGGCTGGCGGCCGCTCATGCAGGTACGGGACGGCGGGCCCCTGTTCAGCCCTTCACCAGACCGCGCCAGCGCGCGTTCTCCGTGCTGCTCGCCCCCTGTCCGAGCAGCACGATCGAGGCGAGGATCGGATGGCCGCGCAGATGGTCGTCCTGCTGGATGCGTTTGGCGTCCGAGGCGGACAGGCCCCGGCTGACGGCCCGCCCGGACACGCCGTCCATGACCAGGCCGTTGTAGAGGAAGGGTGCCCAGGCCTTCTCCACGGAGTCGAAGACGATCTGCCGGCCCGCGTCGGTGACCTCCCAGGCCGAGCCGGCGAGCAGGGCGAAGAGCAGGCCGAGCCCGCCGAGCAGCACCGAGCCGTACGAGCCCGTGTACGGGACGGTGGTGTGCTGGATGAACGAGCCGTCGGTGTACAGGCCGTCGCCCGTGGTGACGTACGGGAAGACGGGGGTGAGTGCGTCCCGGGCCAGCGCCACCTTGGCGGCGTTCGCGCCCACGACGCCGCGCAGCGCCAGCACCCGGCACAGGTCGACCCGGTTGGCGCCGGTGCTCGTCCCGCTGTACGCGGCGACCGCCGAGTCCGGCACGAAGTGGTCGACCGCGGCCAGGTAGTCCGCGATCCGTGCCGCGGGCAGGGCGTCGTACATGAGGACGCAGACGTCGAGCAGGGCCTGCGGGGCGCCGATCTGCCAGCTGTACCAGTTGCCGTAGCGGGTCTGGTCCGCGTTGTAGACCTCGGAGTGGAGGTGGTCGAGGCCGGTGAGGATGTCGTCGCGCAGCCCGGTGTCGCCGGTCAGCCCGGTGCCCTGCAGGCAGTACGCCTGCGCGAGGGTGTTGAGCCGGCTGTAGCTGGTGTTCATGTTTCCGGAGTAGCCGTACGACTCCTGGTCGGTGTCGGGCTCCGGGTCGGCGTACACGATGTCCGGCCAGAGCGAGCCGGCGGCGGGGGCCATGGTGGACCGCCATCGGGAGGCCGTCGTGCCCAGATCGGCGAGGCGGGTCCGGAACGGTTCGGCGGTCGGACTGAACCCCTCACCCAGGATCAGGGTGCGCCACTTCGCGCGCAGGGCCGCGAACGCGTCCGCGGCCTCGGCGGTGTCGGTGATCCCGGCTGAGGTGAGAGGGGAGGCGCCGGCGGTGGTGTGCACCCCGAGCGCGAGGGCGGTGCCGCTGCCCGCGGCCAGGAAGCCACGGCGTGACCAACGAGTCGTCATGACGGCGGTTTCTAGCACGCCGACGTTCAAACGCTCAATAATCCTTACCGAATTGAGCGTATCGATCGTTCGGTGCGTGGAGGTGCGCACTGAACATCCGGGCCCTAGGACCCGTATTCCCGCACGGAGACGGCGGAGGACCGTGCGCGGAAGGGGAGCAGTGTGTCGACACCGCCCGGACCCGGGCAGCCCGTGCGGCGCCCGGCCCTCGAACCGACGCGCATCCAGCGCCGACGCCGCTCGGAGGCGCTCGCCGAACTGCTGAGGGAGGTGCGCGGGGAGGAGCCCGCAGCCGACCCCGACGAACACCTGGAGCCGGTCGCGGTCGTCGCCGGGACGAGACTGCTCCCGCCCGCCGAGGGCGACGAGACCCAGGAGCTGCCGCCGGTCCCGGCCGGCGCGGACCGTGCCTCCGGCGCGGATCCCGCCCGGCCGGCGCCCGGAGGCGGGCGGCGGCGCGGACTCGCCCACGGTGCGGGACCGCGGCACGCCGCCATCGCGGTCGCCGTGGCGGCGGCACTCGCCGGCTTCGCCCTCGCCCTGCTGCTGCCGGGCGGCGTCCCGGACGACAGGGCACAACCCGCCACCCCGCCCGCCGCACGGACGCCCGCCGAGGATCCGGCGCGGACCGGTGACCCCGACGGCGCGGGGACCCTCCGGCAAGGGGACCGCGGGCCCGACGTGACGGAGCTCCAGGAACGGCTCCGGCGCGTGCCGAACGTGTACGACGGCTCAGGCACGCACGGCAGCTACGACGCGGCCCTCACCGAGGCCGTCGCCCGCTTCCAGCTCTGGTACGGCATCCGGGGCGACGAGACCGGCGTCTACGGTGACGACACGCGCGCCGCCCTCGAATCCCGCACGCCGCGCTAGCGTGCCGCGGCCCTGAGCAGGACCCGCGCCATCTCGTGCGGCTGGGAGAACATCGGCCAGTGGCCCGTCTCCATCTCGACCAGGTCCCACCGCGCGCTCTTCAGCAGCTCGGCCACGTCGTCATTGGGGTCCTCGCCGTCCATCAGGCACTTGACGTACGTCGTCGGCAGCTCGCCGAGCGGACGGTCCAGCACCGCCGCGTCGGTCAGTGTGATGCCCGGCTGCGGCGTCGACCCACCGGCGATCCGTGATATCTGCTCGTCCGTGAGTCCCTGCCCGTCGTAGTCCGCGGCCGTCAGCGGCGGCCAGAAGCCCTGGTTCTCCTCGATCACCTCCTCCAGCCGTTCCGGCCCCTGCCACCACGTGGACACGAACGACTCGCCGTCCGTCGGGACATTGGCGTCGACGAACACCACGCGGGACAGCCGGTCGCCTATCCGCGCGGCGGCCTGGCCGACCGGGATGCCCGAGTAGCTGTGCCCGACCAGGACGACGTCGCGCAGATCGAGTCGCTCGATCTCGCCCACGATGTCCCGGACGTGGGTCTGCGGTCCGACCGGCGTGCCCTGCCTGTCCGCGAGGCCGGAGAGCGTGAGCGGATGAGCGCCGTGGCCGGCCGCTCGCAGCTCCGGCACCACCTCGTCCCACGCCCAGGAGCCGAGCCACGCACCTGCCACCAGTACGAATTCCGTCATGCTCGCAACGTAGCGCAGAGATCCGACAACTTCCCTAGCCGGCGTGGGATGTAGCCGTGAACTCCCGGACGGCCCGCGCGAGGGCCTCCGGCCGGTCCAGCGGGACGAGCGTGCGGCTGTCGTCGATCTCGACGAGCCGCCCGCGGGGCAGCAGCTCGGCGAGGCGCCGGCCGTGCGCGGGCGGCATCACACGGTCCCCGCGCGCCCAGACCACGAGCGTGGGCCGGTCGAAGTCCGGCAGCCGGTCGGCCGCGCGCAGCAGGAGCCCGGTGTCGGCCCCGATCGAGCGCAATACCCGCACCGTGTCCCGGCGGATCCCGGGCTGGCGCAGGACCGGTCCGATCCAGCGAGCGGTGGCCGCGTCCCCGCGCAGGGTCAGCCGGCCGAAGGAGAGCGGCAGCCGCCGCAGGGGCCGCAGCCGCATCTGCTGCATGAACAGCCCGAAGACCCGGGGCGGGAGTCTGCCGGAGAGGACCAGCGTCCGGCCCGTCAGCCCCGGCGGGAAGTTGTCGAACGCGTCGCAGGAGACGAGGACGGCCCGGCCCACCCGGTCCGTCCCGTCACACATCAGCAGCTGGACAAGTGCCCCGCCGGTGTCGTTGCCGACCAGGACGACGTCCCGCAGGCCGAGGCGGTCGAGGAACTCCGCGACCAGCCGGGCCACCCCGGGCAGCGACAGATCGGCGTCGGCCCGCATCGCCCTGCGGTGCGCGCCCAGAGGCAGGGTCGGCACCACACAGCGGTGGTCGGAGGACAGATCCGCGACCGGGCCCTCCCACAGCGAGGCGTCCATCAGCAGCCCGTGCAGCAGTACGAGCACCGGACCGCCGCCCCCGGTGTCCTGGTACTCGATCGTCCCGGGTGACAGTTCGATCTGCCGTTCCATCCTTGCCTCCTGTCAGCGTCTGCATCCAAGAGGGCCCTCGCGACGCGGGTGTGACATCACGCCGCGGCGGAGTACGGACGGCAGTTCAGGACGACTCGTCCTCCAGGTCCAGGAGCGTGCGCTTGCGTTCCAGGCCGGCGGCGTAGCCGGTGAGGGCGCCCGTCGCGCCGATCACCCGGTGGCAGGGCCTCACGACCAGCAGCGGATTGGCTCCGATCGCCGTGCCCACGGCCCGTACCGCCGCTCTCGATGCGCCGATCCGGGAGGCGATCTCGCCGTAGCTGAGCGTGGTCCCGTACGGGATGGTCTCCAGGGCCTGCCACACCCGCCGCTGGAAGTCGCTGCCGCTCATGACGTACTCGATGTCGAAGCGGGTCAGCCGGCCGTCGAAGTAGGAGCGCAGCTGGAAGGCGATCTCGGTGAACGCCTCCGCGTCCTCGGTCCAGCCGTCCTGGACGACGGCGCCGTTCTTCTGGCCGGGCATCGAGAGCGAGGCCAGTGCCGTGCCGCCGTTCGCGGTGGCCGACTCCTCGCCCACGAGCAGCAGCTCGCCCAGCGGGCTGTCGAGGGTCGTGTAGACCGTCATCGGAAGTGTCCCTTCGTGAGTGCCGCAGGCGCTACCGGCGTCGCTTCACCAGCAATTCTGCCGCCTGCCGTGCGTACGGTCCGGCGGGATTCGGACACGTACCTGGAGCGGGCGCGAACCGCGCGCCGCGGGGACGGTGTGGTCCTTCGGCCCCGCGTGCCCGCGCACGGACGCGGAACCGACCGCACACGCGGGGAACGTCTTTTCGTCCGCGGCTCAGGCCTCAGGCCTCAGGCGGAGGATGCCGTCACTGCTCGGGTCGCCGCGCGGGCGGAGGACGCGACCACCGCCCGGCTCGCCGCTCCGCCGCACGACCCGGCACCGCCCGGCCGGGACGCGCGGGACTCCGTGGATCAGCGCTCCGACGGGCGATGTGCGCCGGGAACCCGCACCGGAGCCGCGTCCGCGGTGATCTCCGGCCCGACGATCAGGTCGGCCCGGTCCCGGGTGGCGGCCACCAGGTCGGCGTTGCGCTGGTCCGTGCCCAGCACCCACGCCACCGCAGTGTCGTGGTCCTTGCCGAACTCCTCGTGCCGGGCGACCAGCCGCCGTACCCGCGCGGCCTCGTCCAGCTCGCAGAACCAGACCTCGTCCAGCTGCGACCTCGCGCGCGCCCAGGCGTCGTCGCGCAGCAGCAGATAATTGCCCTCGGTCACGATCAGCCGCGCGGTCCGCGGCACGGGCACGGCACCCGCGAGCGGCTGCTCCAGGGTCCGCTCGAAGCCGGGCGCGTAGACCAGGTCGTCCTCGTCCTCGCGCAGCCTGCGCAGCACCGCCGCGTAGCCCGCCGCGTCGAAGGTGTCCGGGGCGCCCTTGCGGTCGCGGCGTCCCAGGCGGTCCAGTTCGACGTCCGCGAGATGGAAACCGTCCATCGGCACGTGCGCGACCCAGTCGGGCCCGTCACCGTTCAGCCGCCCGACCAGACGCTCGGCGAGGGTCGTCTTGCCCGCCCCGGGGCTTCCGGCGAGGCCGAGCAGGGCGCGCCGCCCGGGACGGACGAGTGCGGCCGCGCGATCGAGCAGGTCGTCGAAGGTCATGCGGCGGATCCGGCGGCCCGGTCGGTCAGGGGCATGAGGGAGGCGCGTTCCATGGCCCCAGTATCCGTGTCCGGCCGCGGATGAGAAGCGGTGGAGGACCAAGGACGGGCAGGACGGCGCACCCGGGCAGGGCGGCACGCGGCCGGGCCGACCTGGTGTCCGGCGGGCACGACCCGACGAACTGCCAGCAGTGTGGCGCCCGCCACCCGTTGGCCGGACGGTCTCGGGGCACACTGCCCTCATGACAGAGCTCGGTCTTCCGAAAGAAATCGTGGCCTGCCTCTTCGACCTCGACGGCGTCATCACCAAGACCGCCGTCGTCCACGCCGCCGCCTGGAAGCGGACGTTCGACGCGTTCCTGCGGCAGCGTGACGGCGAGGACTTCCGCCCGTTCGACGTCTCCCACGACTACGCCGAGTACGTCGACGGACTCCCGCGCGCCGACGGCGTCCGCACCTTCCTCGCCTCCCGCGGCATCCACCTGCCCGAGGGAGCCCCGGACGACCCACCGGACCGGGCCACCGTGCAGGGCCTCGGCAACCGCAAGAACGACCTGCTGCTGGAGATGATCCGCACCGGCGGCGTCGAGGCGTACGACGGCACCCTGCGCTACATCGAGGCGGTGCGCGCGCACGGACTGCGGACCGCGGTCGTCTCCTCCAGCGCCAACTGCCGTGACATCCTGCGCTCGATCGGCGCCGAGGACCTGTTCGACGTGCGGATCGACGGGGTCGTCGCCGCGGAGCGCGGTCTGCCCGGCAAGCCGCAGCCCGACACCTTCCTGGCCGCCGCGCGCGACCTGGGCGTCGATGCCGCGGAGGCCGCCGTCTTCGAGGACGCGCTGGCCGGCATGGACGCGGGCCGCTCGGGCCACTTCGGGTACGTCGTCGGCGTCGACCGCGTCGGACAGGGCGCCGCCCTGCGCGCGCACGGCGCGGACACGGTCGTACAGGATCTGTCGGAACTCGGGGAGCAGGCATGATCACCCACAGTTCCTACGGCGTCGACCCCTGGACCCTGCGCGAGAACGAGCTCCACCTGGATCTGCTGCCGCAGAGCGAGTCCGTGTTCGCCCTCTCGAACGGCCACGTCGGCTGGCGCGGCAACCTCGACGAGGGCGAACCGCACGGCCTGCCGGGCTCGTACCTCAACGGCGTCCACGAGGTGCACCCGTTGCCCTACGCGGAGGCGGGATACGGCTATCCGGAGTCCGGGCAGACGGTCATCAACGTCACCAACGGCAAGGTCATCCGACTCCTCGTCGACGACGAACCGTTCGACCTGCGCTACGGCCGGCTGCGCTCCCACGAACGCGTCCTCGACCTGCGCACCGGGCAGCTCACCCGGACCTGCGAGTGGACCTCACCGGCAGGCTCCACGGTCAGGGTGCGGTCCACCCGGCTCGTCTCCTTCACCCAGCGGGCGATCGCCGCCGTCGCCTACGAGGTGGAGGCCGTCGACGGCCGGGTCCGCGTCGTCGTCCAGTCGGAGCTGGTGGCGAACGAGCAGTTGCCGGGACGGGGCGGCGACCCGCGCGCCGCGATCGCCCTGGAGTCGCCGCTGGTGGCGGAGGAGCACTTCGCGGCGGGACGGCGGCTGCGGCTCGTGCACCGCACGAGCGAGAGCGGACTGCGGGTCGCCGCGGCAGCCGACCACGCGGTCGTGGGACCCGACGGGACCGTCACGAGCAGCGAGAGCAGCGACGACGTCGCCCGGCTCACCGTCACCTCCGTGCTGAGCCCGGGACAGCGGCTGCGCCTCGAGAAGTTCGTCTCCTACGGCTGGTCCGCCACCCGGTCGCTGCCGGCGGTGCGCGACCAGGTCGACGCGGCGCTCGCGGCCGCCGAGCACGGCGGCTGGCAGGCGCTCGTCGACGAACAGCACGCCTACCTGGACGACTTCTGGGAGCGCGCCGACGTCGAGGTGGAGGGCGACGAGGAGATCCAGCAGGCGGTGCGCTTCGCCCTCTTCCACGTACTCCAGGCGGGCGCCCGCGCCGAACAGCGCGCGATACCCGCGAAGGGGCTCACCGGCTCCGGGTACGACGGCCACGCCTTCTGGGACACCGAGACCTTCGTACTCCCGCTGCTCACCTACACCTCTCCGGGAGCCGTCGCCGAGGCGCTCCGCTGGCGCCAGAACACCCTGCCCGCCGCGCGTGAACGGGCGGCCCAACTGGGCCTGAAGGGAGCCGCCTTCCCATGGCGGACCATCGCCGGCTCGGAGGGCTCGGCCTACTGGCCGGCCGGAACCGCCGCATTCCACGTGAACGCCGACATCGCCGACGCCGTGGTCCGGTACACCACCGTCACCGGTGACGAAGGGTTCGAACGGGACACCGGGGTGGAGCTGCTGGTCGAGACGGCACGGCTGTGGCGCTCGCTGGGACACCACGACTACCAGGGCAAGTTCCACATCGACGGGGTGACCGGGCCCGACGAGTACAGCGCGGTCGCGGACGACAACACCTACACCAACCTCATGGCCCGTGCGAACCTCCTGGCCGCCGCGGACGTGGTCGACCGCCACCCGGCGCGGGCGGCCGAACTCGGCGTGGACGAGGAGGAGAGCGCTGCCTGGCGCGACGCCGCAGACGCCATGCACGTCCCCTACAACCACGAACTCCGCGTCCACGAACAGCACGCCGGGTTCACCCGCTACCAGCGGTGGGACTTCGCGGCCACCCGGCCCGACCAGTACCCGCTGATGCTGCACTTCCCGTACTTCGACATCTACCGCAAGCAGGTGGTCAAACAGGCCGACCTCGTTCTCGCGATGTACAAGTGCAGCCCCTACTTCGACGAGGAGCACAAGGCACGCAACTTCGCGTACTACGAGCCCCTCACCGTCCGCGACTCCTCCCTGTCCGCCTGCTGCCAGGCCGTGATCGCGGCCGAGGCCGGTCATCCGGGCCTCGCCTACGACTACTTGGTGGAGGCGGCCCTGATGGACCTGGAGGATCTGGAGCACAACACCCGTGACGGCCTGCACATCGCCTCGCTCGCCGGCACCTGGACGGCCCTGGTCGCCGGGTTCGGCGGCCTGCGCCACCACGGGAACACCCTGGAGTTCGCCCCCCGGCTGCCGGAGAGGTTCAGCCGCCTCGCGTTCTCCCTGGAACTCCTCGGCCGTCGCCTGCGCGTGGAGATAGAGCCGGACGCCGCCACATACACGCTCGCGACCGGCGAACCGCTGGAGATCCGTCACCACCGTGAGCCGTATACCGTCGACGGCGACAAGCCCCACCGCCTCGCCATACCGGCGCCGAGACTGCGCCCCGCCCCCGACCAGCCGCCGCACCGGCGGCCCAACCGTCAAGGGTGAGGCGCGGTCCGCGCGGTCAGTAGCGGGTGACGGCCGGCGCGACGTCCTCGTGCCGCTCCACCGGAGCGGCACGGCGCAGCGTCGTCCCGGCCGCGGGCTTGCCGCAGAACGCCGATTCGAGCGTGCCGGCCATGGTGTTCAGCACGGCCGAGTTGTTGGAGGTGTTCGCCAGCGCGCTGACGCTGCGCTTGCCGTCCTTGGAGGTGAACGCGTACGTGTAGTAGCCCTGCACGGTGCCCGTGTGCCCGTACACGGAGACCCCGCACGACAGGTCGCGGCGGCGCAGCCCGAGTCCGTACCCCGTGGTGCTGTTGACCTCTGTCCACTTCCGCATCTGCGTCAGCGAGCCGGACGACATGAGCTTCCCGCGCAGCAGCGCGGACAGGAACGTGTCCAGGTCGTGCGTGGTGGAGATGATCGCTCCCGCGCTCTGCGCCCAGGACGCCGTCTGATCGGTGGAGTCGACCAGGGCCGCACCGGCCTCGTCGGGGGTGAGATAACCGTGGGCGTGGGAACCGGGGATCGTCGTGCCCGGGTGGACGTACAGGGTGTCCGTGAGGTCGAGCGGCGCGAAGATTCGCTTCTGGTACTCCGTGCCCACGGCGTGTCCGGTGAGCTTCTCGATCAGCATGCCCGCGACGACGAAGTTGGTGTTCGAGTACGAATAGGCCGCGCCGGGCGCGTTGGTGCGCGGCTTCTGGAGGGACAGCCTCACCAGGTCCCGGTAGCTGAACACCTTGTTGCGGACGGCCTCGAAGCCCGGGACGGTCCGGGCGAACATGTCGTCGGTGTAGTCGTACAGACCGCTGCGGTGGCTCAGCACATGGCGGACCGTGATGCGGTCGTCGGGGAGCAGGCCCGGCAGGTAGGTGTTGACCGGCTTGTCCAGCTTCAGCTTTCCCTCGTCGACCAGTTGGAGCAGCACGACCGCGGAGAAGGTCTTGGTGACGCTGCCGACGCGGAAGCGGTCGTTCGTGCTGATGGCCCGTCCGGTGGTCCGGTTCGCGATGCCCTCGGCGATCCGGTGCACCGTGCCGTTGTCGTCGATCCGTGCCATCGCACCCGGTGCTCCCTGGCTGATCGCCGTGCGCAGCACCTTGCGCAGCCCTGCGTCGTCGGGAGCGTGCGACGCGTGTGCCGCGGCGGCCCGTCCGGCCGCGTGGCCGTCCGTCGGCGTCGGTGTCGCGGCCTGCGCCGGGGCTGCCAGGAGCGACACCAGGACCGCGCCCAGCGCCGTACCCGTGCCCACCGTTGCTGAGACCATCTGCTTCTTCTCCCGAGTTCTCTCGCCGGTGCGGAAGCCCGGCCCGAACCGCGCGCCGCGGATGCGGACGTCGGCTCCATCTCTACGCGCTGTGAGGGCGAGTGGTTGCATTGCCCGGGGGTGAACCGGCGACGGTGAACCCGAATTGGTGAATCGCGGCCCGGTGACGGCCCGGCCGTCCCGCGGGCCGGCGCGGAACGGCTGTGTCCGCTACGTGCCGGGTCCTGCGGTCAGCCGCCGAACAGTTGAGTCCAGTACGTGCCCGCCGGGCCGCCGCCCGCGAAGCCGATGCCCATGTGGGTGAAGTCGGGCTTGAGGATGTTCGCGCGATGGCCGGGGCTGTTCATCCAGCCGCGGACGACCTCGGCGGGGGAGCGCTGTCCGCAGGCGATGTTCTCGCCGATGGTGCGGCGGGAGGACCCCGCGGCCGCGGCCCGGTCCCAGGGCTGTCCGCCCTCGGGAGTGGTGTGGGAGTAGAACGCGCGGGCCGCCATGTCGGCGCTGTGCGCCTGGGCCGCCGTGGTGAGCGGGGCGTCGCCGGACAGCGGGCGCAGTCCTGCCGCGGCCCGTTCCGCGTTGGTGAGCGTGATGACCTCATGCGCGGTGCGCTCCAGGCCGGCGGGGCTGAAGGGCAGTGCCCACAAGGCCGTCCAGTACGGTCCGCCGGGTCGTTCCGCGGCGACGCAGGCAAGGCCCGCCTGGCTGTAGGCGGGGTCGCACAGGGTGCGCCGGGACCGTTCGGAGGACAGGCAGTACTCCACGAACTCGGCCGGGGTGCGCGGGCCGGAGACCAGATGTTCACCGATGGTGAGGTAGGGATATCCGGCGGCTGTGACGCGCTGGTAGACAAAGAGGCCGTCCGGGCCGTCGGCACCGAGCCGTCCGAGCGCGGCCATGGCACCGGCATGGGCGTGGGCAGCCGCCGTCAGCCGACTGTCGAGGGACACGGGCGGGGAACCGGCCGCGGCGCGGGCCGCGTTCACCGGGCGGAGAAAGCCATGCGGGTCGGGCGCCGGCCCCGCGGACACCCCCTGGGCCCGGGCCGCTCCGGGCGCCGCACCGCGGACCGCGGTGCCCGGTGCCGTGGAGCGGGAGGTGTGGGGTGCAGCTTTGGAGGGTGTGCCGGCCGCGGGCGCGCCGGGTGCCGTGCCGTCGTCGGTGACATCGATCCCGAAGTCCCGTGCGATGCCCGCCAGCCCGTCGGCGTAGCCCTGGCCCAGGGCGCGCAGCTTCCAACCTGTGCCGCGTCGGTAGAGCTCCGCGAGCAGCAGCACGGTCTCCCGCTCGGGGCGGGGTGGAGTGAACCGGGCGAGCGGACGGCCGCCGGCGGCGGTGATGTGCAGGGTGGGCACGGGCAGCCGGCCCAGAGGTGTCGCGGGATCGGCGGGGCTGACCACCACGGTGACACGGCTCGCCCCGGGCCTCAGCGCGGCGGGATCCACGGTGAGCCGCTCGCCCGCGAGGCGGGCGCCGGGCGCGGCGGGCTGGTTGTAGAAGACGAAGTCGCCGTCACCGCACACCTGTCCGCTGTCGTCGGTGACGAGGGCGGACACGTCGAAGGGACCGGGCACCCTGAGGGTCAGGGTGCCGTCCGGCAGGGGCATGTTGCCCCCGGGAACCAGCTCGCTCATGTGCCGCCCCGTCGACGTCGTGGTCCGTGGCGGCGCCGGGCGCGGGCTTCGCGCCGCGGGCCGTCGGACCGTCAACGGCCCGCCGGTGTGCGGGGGTTCCCGTCCCGGTCGGCGGGCCGGTCCGCAGGGGCGGCGCGCAGGGAGCGCAGTGCGAGCAGCAGGACCCCGATGTCGTCCAGGTAGACGGGGTCGGGCAGCAGGTCGGTGGGGAGCACCAGATAGGCGACGGCGCCCCAGAAGACCCATCGCGACCCGGCCGGAAGGCCGGCTCGTAGCAGCCGCCGGCGGGTGCGGACGAGCCTGAGCAGCAGGGCGATCGCAACGCCGAGAGCGGCGGCGCCCAGGACCGCGACGACGAGCACCACTTTCCAGGTCGTGGAATCCATCGGTCCGTCCAGGGCTCTGGTAGGGCGGCCGGCCTCATGGCGCGACCTTTGCCCACTACGTGTTCCCGCCCGGGCCGTACGTACCGCCCTTGTTCACCGACGGGTTCAGCTCCGCGGCGGACTGTCCACGAGGGCCTGGGTCACCGCGCGGATGCTGCGCGCGATGTGCTGGAGCTGCATGACCTCGGCGGCGTACAGCTTGATGGTGTGCTCGATGACGCCCTCGTGCAGGCCGAGGGCGGGCAGTTCCGCGCGGGCGGTCTGCAGGGCCGTCCGGGCCACCCGGATCTCGTGCTGCACCTGGAGCTGCGCGTGACGGGCCAGCAGGACGGGGTGCTTGAGCAGGACCGGGTAGCTGGCGTAGCGGGCGGGCACCAGCTCGCGCAGCCACTTCACCGCCGAGCGTTCCCAGTCGAAGCTGCCGGGGGTCTTGACCTGGCACGGCCAGTCCGAGGTGATCGGGGAGTACGTCAGGGCCATGTTCATCGCTTCCGGGTCACGTCGGCGGTAAGGGGTCGCGGGTTCTGGGGCGGCCCCGGTCTAGGGGATGGCCGGGGCCGCCACCACGGGCGCTCGCGCAAGGCGGGGCCCGTTTGTACACCCGGGGCCCGATGCGGGTAGGAGCGGACGGCCCCGGGTGGTCCTGGTGCGTGAGCCGGGGTCCTCCCGGTCACGATCCGCGAGAAGTATTTATATATACCGCCGGATACGCAAGAACATGAAAACATTCATGCTCGCTTTGGGGTGAATCATCCCTTGATGCCGTGGCGACGCGCGTTGCGCGGGCGAGCGGTTTGCGTGTTTCGTCGGAGATACCGGCCCGTCGGTACGACCCGCCGTCCGCGAAACGGGGCGCGGCGGGTCGGCTTCGGCGCTGCCGGTCTCGGTCTCGGCCGGTCCCGGCGCAGACCGACCCCTCGCTGCCTGATCCGGCGCGGCCCGGCGCGGCCTGATCCGTCCGGTGTCTCCCGGCGACCGAGCCCGGCGGATCCCTTGGGCTCAGTCCCTCAGGAAGAACTGGTGCTGCTCGGCGACCTGCTCGTACTCCTCCAGGCGCGCCTGGGTCCGCTCCGGATCGGCGTCCGTCATGGCCTGGAGCAGCGCCGCCGACAGCACGACGGGCGCGGCGTACGAGTCGAAGACGAGCCGTGACCCGGTGCCGGTGGCGAAGGTGACGTCGGCCTCGTCGGCCAGCGGACCGAGCGCCAGGTCGGTGATCAGTGCGACCCGCAGTCCCGCGCTGTGCGCGACCCGGATGGCGGTGAGCGTCTCCTGCGCGTGCCGGGGCATCCCGAAGGCGAGCACCCAGGTGCCGCCCGCCTCACGCGACTGGAGGATCGCGTCGTAGGAGACGCTGCCGCCCCGGGTGACCAGCCGTACGTCGGGGTGGATACGGCGCGCGGCGTAGGCGAAGTACTCGGCCAGCGACACGGAGATGCGCAGGCCCAGCACCGTCAAGGGCGTCGACTCCGACAGCGCCCGGCCGAGGCGGATGATCTGGTCCGGGTCGGCGAAGTCGCGCCGCAGGTTCTCCAGGTTCTCGATCTCGGCGTCCACCGCCGCCTGGAGCTCGTTGCTGGTGACCTCCGCGGGCGTGCCCGGCGTGCTGCCGAGGGTGCTGAGCGCGATCGACTGGAGCTTCTCGCGGAGCGCCGGGTAACCGCTGAAGCCCACCGCCGCCGCGAACCGCGTCACCGAGGGCTGGCTGACCCCCACCCGCTCGGCCAGGTCGGTGATCGACAGGAACGCCGCCTCGGTGATGTTCTCGATCAGGTACTGGGCGATGCGCCGCTGGCCCGGCGAGAGCCGCGGCCCGTCGAACAGCTCCCTGAGCTGGGACGTGGGTGCCGCGCCCGCCTCCGGGGCGGTCTTTCCCGAGGTGATTGCTGACGCCTGTGCACGTGCCTGCTGCGGCGATGGCACCGGTGCGCCTCCTTCTTGTCCCACAAGAACTCAACATAGCTCACGAACCGTGCTGACCTGGGCGTGTATCGGCGCATGCGATGCGTGCGGTTTCTGTTTCACAGGCACTCGCGGGGTACCCGCCTGACCATCAGGACGTGCCGGTTCATCGCCGCGTGCGAGGTGCACGTCCGGCGCGTCGACGCGACGGGAGAGGGTTTTCATGAGCGTGCAACAGATGCCCGCGTCCATGGTCCACGTGATGCTCGGTGACTGCTCGGCAGCCGATGCCCGGAGCGTTCTCGCGGTCCTTTCCGACGCCTTCGAGGCCGACCGGGAGGCCGGGGACGAGCCCCGGGAGTCCGGTGCGGGCCGCCCGACGGTGTGGACGGCGGACTTCGACGCCTCCGGTGTTCCGTCAGGACACGGTATGCCTGCCGCGGAACTTTCGGGGCAACCGACGGTCGAGGCACAGGGCGGCCCCTGCGAGGTGCGGCACCTGCGCGAGGCCCTCGGTGACGCATTCACCGTGCATGAGTTGGGCGTGGAAGCCGGAGACCAGGAGGTACAGATGAAACTGCGGCTGGAATCGGGTGCTGCGCACGAGACGCGACCCGTGTGAACGCCGGGACGGTGGCCCGTGACGGCGGGCTCCGTGCCCGCCGCGCGGCGACGGGTTCGGTACGGGAGACGGCCGCGAGGGCGGGGCTGGTGGCGCGCGGGGTGATCTACGCCCTGGTCGGTGTCCTGGCCCTGCGGGTCGCGTTCGGCGACGGCGGACGGCAGGCGGACCGGGGCGGCGCGCTCGAGGAGATCGCCTCGAAGCCCTTCGGGGCCGCGCTGCTGTGGGCGCTGGGCATCGGCGTCGTCGGCATGGCGCTGTGGCGGCTGTCCGAGGCCGTCTTCGGCGCGGCCGGGCAGGACGGCGGCAAGGCGGGCAAGCGGCTCATCGCGGCCGCACGCTGCGTGTTCTACGCGTTCGTCGCCTACTCCGTGCTCCGGTTCGCCGCGGGCTCGGGCGGCGGCGGTTCGAGCGACGAGCAGTCCCGCGACGTGACGGCCCAGGTGCTCAAGATGCCGGGCGGCCAGTGGTTCGTGGCCGTCGCGGGCGCGGGGCTGGCCGTGGCGGGTGTGTGGATCGCCGCTCGGGCCGTCCTGCGCAAGTACCACAAGCATCTGAAGCTCGGCGAGATGTCGCGCCGGGTGCGCCGGGCGGTCGACGCGGCGGGAGTCGGCGGCGGGACGGCGCGCGGCGTGGTGTTCGCCGCGGCCGGGGCCTTCGCGGTGCGGGCCGCCGTCGACTACGACCCGGACAAGGCCAAGGGGCTGGACGACACGCTGCGGTCGTTCGCCGACGCCCCGATGGGGCCGGTGCTCCTGGCCTGCGTCGCTGCCGGCCTCGTCCTGTTCGGGGTGTTCTCCTGGGCGCTGGCCCGCTGGCGCAAGGTGTGACGGAACGACCGGCGGGCCGTCCACGTCGTTCCGCTTCCTGAATACGGTGCGGACGTATGAGCACCCGCCAGTTTGCGACAGTTTGATGAAGCGCCATGGACAGTGCGGGAAGTGGATCGGCACGTCGGCGCGTTCCTGCTCGCGGGAACCGGACGCGCCCGTCTCTCCCGTTGCTGACTCCGCCCGCACGGACAGGTGCCCCCGCGGCGCGCGGGCCGCGGGGGCACCTTCGGACAGCCCGGTCAGGGCTGCGCGGTGAGCGTGAAACTCTGTGCCGGCGAACCGTCGCAGGCGCGCTGGGTGAGCTGCACGCCGTCCGCTCCGGAGCCGGCCGCGCTCAGGCACTTGCCGCTGTGCCGGGCCGTGAAGTGGTAGCGTCCGCCGCTCTCCCGTACGGGCTGCCACTGCTGGTTCTGGCCGTTCGACCAACTCCACAGCTGGAGCGGTGCGTTGTCGGCGGTCGAGCGGTCGGTCACGTCGACGACCTGCTGCGGATTGCCCCGGATGGCGATCCGGGAGAAGCCGCCGTCCGTCGAGCGGAACTGGAACTGCTGCGCCTGGGTGCCGTTGCAGGTGTACTGCTGGATCGGTGTCCCGTTCGCCGTGGCGGCCGAACGGGCGTCCACACACGTGCCGTCGGCGGCACTGGTCAGTGTGTACCAGGACGTCTCCGAGATCGGGTCCGCCGGTGGCACCGTGCCGTCGGCCCCGCCCAGCCACTTCAGGCCGTCCAGCAGGAACCGGTTCTGTGTCGTGCTCGCGAAGGTGGACGACAGCGTGGTGTTCGTCGCGTAGTCCATGGCGTTGTGGCCGAAGTTCGCGTACAGCATGCGGTACTTCGTGTTGGTCCACAGGATCGGGTAGTAGCCGCTGTACCAGGTCTGGTTCGGGTCGGTGCCCAGCGGGAAGCTGCTGGGGTCGACGGAGGCGAGGATCTTGATGTCGGGGTTCTGCCGCAGGTCGTTCGACCAGCTGTACCACTCGCTGACCGACGAGGTGAACGTCGCGGGCAGGTTCCTGGTGGCGGCGTGCGTGCGGTCCTCGACCTTCAGGACGGCCGTGGTCGGGCCCCAGGTGTTGGACCTGAAGTTGCCGCTGCCGAGGAACTGGTTGTGGTACCAGGGCCAGCTCTGGGCGTCGGTGGTGAAGGCGGAGACGTGGAAGCCCATCCAGGCGCCGCCCCCGCGCATGTACCACTCGAAGCCGGCCCGCTGGGCAGCGGTCTGCGGCAGGTCGTCGAGGAACAGCACCACTTGGTACGCGTTCACGCCTCCGTCGGCGAGGAGGTTCCAGTTGTTGCTGGCCGTGTAGGTGAAGCCGTTCTGCGCGGCCTGCTGCGGGAACCACTCGTTGGCCTCGTGGACGAAGCTGATGTGCGCCGCGTCCCAGGTCCCGTTGTAGAGGGCGAGCACCTTGAACGGCGAAGCCGCGGTGCCCGCGTGGGCGGCGGGAGGCGCGGCGAGGCCGAGCATCGTCGCCATCAGGAGGAGGACCCGCAGGGCCGCGCGTGCCGGCCCGGATCTGCTGATGCGCATCGGACTGTCCTTTCCGTACGCGTCAGGGGTAGCTGACGAGGTTGGCGACATTGGTGGTGGAGTTCGACGGTCCGCCGCGGTCGTTGACGACGTGCCGGATGGTCCCGGTGCCGCCCAGGGACACGGTCACCATGGACTTGAAGCGGACGTTCGCGTTGTCGGGCGCCTCGATGGCGTGTTCGGCGGCGACGGAGGAGTTGACGTTGAAGTAGCAGTAGCTGCCGAAGCCGTACACCTGGTGGCTCGTCACCGAGTTCGCCACCTTGTAGGCGGCGTAGCCCTGCGTCGAACCGTTCATCCAGGCCGCCTGGTCGGGCGGGTCGTAGGGCATCTCGTTCTGGTAGAAGTACGTCCGCCCGCCGTTGCCGTTCCAGATGGTCTGGTGCTTCTGGTAGTGCTCGACGAACAGGCCGTACATGGTGACGTCGTCACCGTTGACGACGAGCCCCGTGTCCGCGGTGTTGCTGGTCCAGCCGACGCCGCTGCCGTGGTCGGCGCGCCACAGCCACAGGTGGTCGCCGATGACGTCGTCGCTGTTGACGGTCAGGCTCGTGGTGGCCCTGCCGACGCCCGCGCCGCCGATCCGGAAGAACACGTCGTGCAGCGAGCTGGGATCGGCACTGTGGTCGGCGGAGGAGCCGCTCGGTCCCATCTCCAGCAGCTGCGCCGAGTTGGTGGTCCCCGCGTCGATCAGCAGTCCCGCCAGCTGCACGCCGTCGACGTCGGCGACGGTCATCGCGGTGATGCCGTTGTCCGGGATGAGCGTGGCCAGGCCGAGGCCCAGCACGACGGTGTCGGCGCGGGTCACCCGCAGGGTCTGGTCGAGGTGGTAGACACCCGGCGTCACCAGCAGGTTCTTGCCCTGGGCGAGCGCGTCGTTCATCTGCGCGGCCGTCGCGCCCGGCTTCACGACGAAGAAGTCGGACAGGGGCAGGGACGTACCCGCCGGTGTGCCGCCGCTCCACGTGGTGCCGGAGGAGCCGGTGCGCACGGACGGCACGAACACCTTCCAGGCGCCGGCCGTGTCGACGTACAGGAACGGCTTCTCACGGGAGACCGGTGTCTGCGACACCGTGGTGTAGGGCGGGTTCGGGAAGCTGTTGGCGGGAGCGTTCCTCGCCCCGACGAAGACCATGTTCCAGTTGGAGCCGGTCCAGTTCGACCACTCGGTGTTCCGCGACAGCCACTGCTGCTGGGAACCTGAGTCGACCTGGCCGTCGATCTTCGTGTCGGCCATGTAACCGCCGCTGGACCAACCGCCGTCGTCCAGCGCGAGGTTGCCGCGCAGATGCATACGCCGGTAGGGCGCGGCCTGCGACACCGCCCAGCGGTCGGAGCCGTTCGTCGGGGTCACCGACAGGTTCTCCGCCGAACGCCAGAAGTTCTGGGTCGCGTTTCCCTGGAACCAGTCCGCCTCCGCGTGCACCGCCCCACGGACGGTGACGTCGTCCGGGGAGAGGCCGAGGCCCGCGACCTGGGTGTAGAAACCGACGTCGGCGTTGGCGTCGTAGGTGCCCGGTTTGAAGAGGAAGGCCTTGCGCGCGGTGCCGAACTGGTTGGTCTCCTGCTGGGCGAAGGCCGCGTTCAGGCTGCTCTGGACGGTGGCGGCCGGAGTCGAGGGGTCGAAGACCGTGACGTTCGGGCCGAGGTCGGGGGTCCCGGGCGGAGGCGTCGCGTCGACCGGGTCGACGCGGAAGGACTGGGCCGCCGTGCCGTTGCAGGTGTACTGCTGGAGCTGCACGCTGTCCGCGGCGGAGGCGCCCGGGACGTCGAGGCACTTCCCGCTGTTGCGGTTGACGAAGCGGTAGGTCCCGCCGGCCTCGGCCACGGCCTGCCACTGCTGGTTGAGGCCGCCGCTGTACGTCCACAGCTGGACGAGGGCGCCGTCGGCCGTCGAGACGTCGGTGACGTCCCAGGTCCTGGTGCTGTCGGCGCGGTTGCCGATCTGGCTGTAGCCGCCCGAGGTGGCGCTGACGCGCCACTGCTGGGCCTGGCTGCCGTTGCACGCGTACTGCTGGACCGCGGTGCCGTTCGCCGTCCCGGCGGCACGCGCGTCGACGCACTTGCCGCTCGCGGCGCTTACCACGGTGGCCCATCCGGTGGGCAGCGCCGCGGCCTGGGCGGTCGCCTCGCCCGGCGCGGCGACCGCCACACCGGACACCGTCGTCGCCAGGAGGGCGAGGACGGGCAGCACCTTCGCCGTACGGTGGCGGCCGGAGTGTCTGCTGGATCTGGACACGGGTGTTCTCCTGCGGTGGTGGGGGGTGGGAAGGTCAGCCGGTGTACTGGGCGAACACGCGCGTGTAGTCCCAGTCCTGCTGGCTCACTCCGGAGCAGCTGTCGGCGACGCCGCCCGTGCAGGGCCGGTCACGGTTGACGGACCAGAAGGTCAGCCGGGCCAGGTGGTGCTGCTGCGCGTAGCCGAGGATGGTGCGGAAGTCGGCCACGGTGACGGTCTCGTTCTGGTCGGTGACACCGTTCATGGAGGAGATGCCCATGCCGCGGTACGCCTGGTCGTCGCTGTAGCCGTACGCGTTCTTGAGCGCCGTCTTCAGGCCCTCCGCGGCTCGCGTGGTGAGCGTCCCCATGTTCTGGCCCGCGCCGCCGAAGTCGAACGGCATGATGGTCCAGCTGTCCACGGACAGACCGGAGTTGGCCGCGCGGTTGATCAGGCTCGTGTCGGGCCCGCTCTGGCCGGTGCCTATGGTGACGTACACCTTCAGGCCCGGATTGCTCGCCTTGACGGTCTTGAGGGCGTCCACCGTGCGCTGCTGGACCGTCGGGTTGCTGTAGGCGTCGGCCTCGATGTCGATGTCGATCGCCTTGAGGCCGTAGGCGTTGATGACCTTCTGGTAGGCGCCCGCGAGCTCCCCGGCGCTGGAGCACGAGCTCTCCAGCTTGTTGCCGCTGTAACCGCCGAAGGACGGGATGACGTCGCCACCGTTCGCCCGCACGGTGTTCACGGTCTGCTGGTCGACGCCGCCGGCGAGCGGACGGCTCCCGTCCCACTGCGGGTTGCAGTAGCCGTTGCTGAGCACGAAGGCCAGGGTGAACCACTTGACGCCGGTGGCGTTCATGACGGTGGTGGGGCTCGGCGGGTTGCCCCAGCCGTTGTACAGGTACGGGGCGACGGCCATCGGCGCGGCGGGGGCGGGGCCGCCGGCGCCCGGGGCGGTCCACTTCTGGTTGGCGGCACCGGTACAGGTCCACAACTGCACCGGTGTGCCGTTGGCCGAGGTGTTGCCGGTGACGTCGGCGCACTTGTCGGCCTGCGGATTGACGAGGTCGTGGGCCGCGGAGACGGTCCACTTCTGGTTCGCGCCGCCCGTGCAGTCCCACAGCTGGAGCCTGGCGCCGTCGGCGGTCGAATTGCCGGTGACGTCAAGGCACTTGCCGAGCGCACGGACGGTGCCGTCGGAGCCCACGGTCCACTGCTGGGCGGCGGTGCCGTTGCAGTCGTAGAGCTGGACGGCGGTGCCGTTGGCGGAGTTCGCGCCGGCCACGTCGAGGCACTTGCCGGCCAGGCCGGTGATGGTGCCGGTCGCGGCGGAGGCGGGTGCCGCGCTCAGGGCGCCGGCGGAGAGTGCGAGGGCTGCGGTGGTGAGGGTGGTGCGCAGCGCGGTGGAGCGCAGGAGGGATCGACTGGCCATCAGCGGGATCACAGCCCTTCACGGGTGGCGGTGGGGGGTGTACGGGCATGCGTACGCGGATGCGCACGCATGCCCGTGGGCGCGCGGCGAGGCGCGAGCGTTCATGCACTTGAACGTGGGGCGTATGTATGGAGCGCTGGTGATCGGTGAACCTAAAGGTCTGAACCAGACACGTCAAGACATGAAGCAGAAACGCTCTCCAATTCCTGAACTTGCGCAAGGAGTTGAAGAGCGGTTTCGTCGCGGCGCACATCCGGCTCGGGTGAACGGACTGCTCAGCGGGTCACACTCGTGAGTCAGGGCGAAGAGTGGGAGGTGCGGGCGAGTGAAGGGGGGCGCCATTCACTTCTTGAACATCGGGCAGAGCCCGTCCGCCGGTGAGCCGTTGACACGATTCAGTCGCCTGCCCGGGCGCTGCACGAGGGCCGGGGGTGAGGCAGGGCGGCAGGCTTCGCGGACGCGCAGGCTCCCTCCCGCACCATCGCGCGGACGCGCTGACGGGTGGGTGTTCCGGCGTCCCAGGGGCGAGGTGTCAGACTGGCGGCATGGAAGAGCGCGAATTCGGCAGGTCGGGTCAGCATGCTTCGGTCATCGGCCTCGGCACGTGGCAGCTGGGGGCCGACTGGGGCGAGGTGAGTGAACGGGACGCCCTGGCCGTGCTGGAGACGGCGGCCGAGTCGGGCGTCACCTTCTTCGACACGGCCGACGTGTACGGCGACGGGCGGAGCGAGGAGATCATCGCCACGTTCGTGCAGAGCAGGCCCGACCTCCATGTGGAGATCGCGACGAAGATGGGCCGCCGCGTCGAACAGATCCCGGAGAACTACGTCCTCGACAACTTCCGTGCGTGGAGCGACCGTTCCCGGTGCAACCTGGGCGTCGACCGCCTCGACCTGGTGCAGCTGCACTGCCCGCCGACCCCCGTCTACTCCTCCGACGCGGTGTACGACGCCCTCGACACCCTCGTCGAGGAGGAGCGCGTCGCCGCGTACGGCGTGAGCGTCGAGACGTGCGAGGAGGCGCTGACGGCGATCGCCCGCCCGAACGTGGCGAGCGTCCAGATCATCCTCAACCCGTTCCGCATGAAGCCACTGCGGCAGGTGCTCCCGGCGGCGCGGGAGGCGGGCGTCGGTATCATCGCCCGCGTACCGCTGGCCTCCGGCCTGCTGTCCGGCAAGTACACCAAGGACACGGTGTTCGCCGCGGACGACCACCGGACGTACAACCGTCAGGGTGAGTCCTTCGACCAGGGCGAGACGTTCTCCGGCGTCGACTTCGTGACCGGAGTGGAGGCGGCGGCCGAGTTCTCCGCGCTCGCCCCGGAGGGCTTCACGCCCGCTCAGCTGGCGCTGCGCTGGATCATCCAGCAGCCCGGCGTGACCACCGTGATCCCGGGCGCCCGGTCACCCGAGCAGGCCCGTGCGAACGCGGCCGCCGCCAAGCTCCCGGAGCTGACCGCACAGACGCTGGAGGCGATCGACGACCTCTACGAGCGGCGGATCAAGGACCAGGTGGAGAGCCGCTGGTAGGGGCGCCGCCGACCGGCGATCGGGTGGGACGGGCCGGGCTGCCCGGAACCCGTCCCACCGTGTCCGCCGGCGCCCCGCTCAGCTGCCGACGTAGGCCGCGAGGTGCTCACCGGTGACGGTGGAGCGCGTGGCGACCAGGTCGGCGGGCGTGCCCTCGAAGACGACCTGCCCGCCGTCGTGGCCCGCGCCGGGGCCGAGGTCGATGATCCAGTCGGCATGGGCCATGACCGCCTGGTGGTGCTCGATCACGATGACCGACTTGCCGGAGTCGACGAGCCGGTCGAGCAGACCGAGCAGCTGCTCGACGTCGGCGAGGTGCAGACCGGTGGTCGGCTCGTCGAGAACGTAGACACCGCCCTTGTCCGCCATGTGCGTGGCCAGCTTGAGCCGTTGCCGCTCGCCTCCGGACAGCGTGGTCAGCGGCTGGCCGATGGTGAGGTAGCCGAGCCCGACGTCGACGAGCCGTTCCAGGATGCGGTGCGCGGCCGGAGTGTGGCCCTCACCGCTGCCGAAGAAGTCCTCGGCCTCGGTCACCGACATCGCGAGGACCTCGCTGATGTCGCGGCCACCGAGGTGGTAGTCCAGCACCGAGGCGTCGAACCGCTTGCCCTCGCAGTCCTCGCACGTGGTCGCGACGCCGGCCATCATCGCCAGGTCCGTGTAGATGACGCCCGCGCCGTTGCAGGTCGGGCAGGCGCCCTCGGAGTTGGCGCTGAACAGGGCCGGCTTCACGCCGTTG
This sequence comes from Streptomyces sp. 142MFCol3.1, assembly GCF_000424945.1. NCBI lineage: Bacteria > Bacillati > Actinomycetota > Actinomycetes > Kitasatosporales > Streptomycetaceae > Streptomyces > Streptomyces sp. 142MFCol3.1. The sequence continues at coordinate 53,018 of NZ_AUKV01000027.1, read as the reverse complement.
GCCTTCGCGAACGCCTTGCGGATCGGGTCGAGCAGTCCGGTGTACGTCGCCGGGTTGCTCCGCCGTGAGCCGCGGATCGGGCTCTGGTCGACCGACACCACACCCGCTTCGGCGGGGATCGAACCGTGCACGAGCGAGCTCTTGCCGGATCCGGCGACACCCGTGATGACGGCGAGCACCCCGAGCGGGATGTCGACGTCGACGTCGCGCAGGTTGTTCGTGCTCGCGCCGCGGACGCCCAGCTTGCCGGAGGGCGTCCGCACCGTCTCCTTGAGGGCGGCCCGGTCGTCGAAGTGGCGGCCGGTGATGGTGCCGCCGGTCCGCAGCCCCTCGACGCTGCCCTCGAAGCAGACGCTGCCGCCCGCCGTCCCGGCACCGGGGCCGAGGTCGACGATGTGGTCGGCGATCGCGATGACCTCCGGCTTGTGCTCCACGACGAGCACCGTGTTGCCCTTGTCCCGCAGCCGGAGCAGCAGATCGTTCATCCGCTGGATGTCGTGGGGGTGCAGGCCCGCGGTGGGCTCGTCGAACACGTACGTGACGTCGGTGAGCGAGGAACCGAGGTGGCGGATCATCTTGACGCGCTGGGCCTCACCGCCCGACAGGGTGCCCGCCGGCCGGTCGAGCGAGAGATAGCCGAGCCCGATCTCCACGAACGAGTCGAGGGTCTGCCCGAGCGCGGTGAGCAGCGGCGCCACCGACGGCTCCTGCAGTGCGCGGACCCATTCGGCGAGGTCCCTGATCTCCATCGCGCAGGCGTCGGCGATGCTGATCTTCTTGATCTTCGACGCCCGGGCTCCCTCGCTGAGGCGGGTGCCGTCGCACTCCGGGCAGGTGGTGAAGGTCACCGCCCGGTCCACGAAGGCCCGGATGTGCGGCTGCATCGACTCCTGGTCCTTGGAGAGCATCGACTTCTGGATCCGCGGGATCAGGCCCTCGTAGGTCATGTTGATGCCCGCGATCTTCATCCGGGTGGCCTCGTGGTGGAGGAAGTCGTGCAGCTCCTTCTTGGTGTACTTGCTGATCGGCTTGTCCGGGTCGACGAAGCCCGACTCGCTGTAGAGCCGGTGGTTCCAGCCGCCCGCCGTGTAGCCGGGGATGGTGAGCGCGCCCTCGTTGAGCGACTTGGAGTCGTCGTAGAGCTGGGTCAGATCGAGATCGGTGACCGAACCCCGCCCCTCGCAGCGCGTGCACATGCCGCCGGTGCGGGTGAAGGTCGCCTTCACGGCCTTCTTCGCACCGCGCTCCACGGTGATCGCACCGCTCGCCCGGACCGAGGGGACGTTGAAGGCGTACGCGCTGGGCGGCCCGATGTGCGGCTTCCCGAGCCGGCTGAAGAGGATGCGCAGCATCGCGTTGGCATCGGTGGCGGTGCCGACCGTGGAGCGGGGGTCGCCGCCCATCCGCTGCTGGTCCACGGTGATCGCCGTGGTCAGGCCGTCGAGGACGTCGACCTCGGGCCGTGCCAGGTTCGGCATGAAGCCCTGCACGAAAGCGCTGTAGGTCTCGTTGATCAGCCGCTGCGACTCGGCGGCGATCGTGTTGAACACCAGCGAGCTCTTGCCCGAGCCGGAGACGCCGGTGAACACCGTCAGCCGGCGCTTCGGGATCTCGATGCTGACGTCCTTGAGGTTGTTCTCGCGCGCGCCGTGCACGCGGATCACGTCGTGGCTGTCGGCGGTGTGCTGGGCAGGCGACGGCGTGTCCGTCCTCGTGGCCTTGCTCATGGTGTCTCCATCTGTCGGGCGGAGCCGCCTGCGCGGTCTCCGTCGGCGTCGCCCGGCTCGATCCGACCGTCTTCGGGCAGCACGTCCGGTGGTCCTCCGCCGGCGTGGTCGCGGCGACGTCCCCCTGTCTACCTGATCCGCGCCGTCCGCGGGGGCGCTACGGGGCGGGCCGCGATCGCCGGGCGGCTCGGCCGGCCCGCCGCAGCGCCTGGGGTCACCGGCCGTGTCGCGGACGGCACGGCCGCGGACACCGCACGGCTGCCCGGTCGGCTCCGCGTCGGATCCGGCCGGTCGTCCGGACCCGCAGCAAGACGTCGTCCAGGTGCGCGACGGCCATGGCGATCACGCTATCCGCACCACTGTGACCGGGGCTTCTCCATTCCTGACCGGTTCGGCCGGCTGCTCCCGAAGGCCCGCTCCACGATCCGTACGGCTCCGTCGCCGGCCCCGGGCGCTGTGGCACACTCATCGGGTGAAACGGCAGGATCTCGACGACCTCGTCCGGCTGCGGAGGGCGCGCGACCGGATGGACCGCGACTATGCCGAGCCGCTCGACGTCCCGGCGCTCGCACGCGACGCCCTGATGTCGTCGGGTCACTTCTCCCGAAGCTTCCGCGCCGCCTTCGGTGAGACTCCGTACAGCTACCTGATGACCCGCCGCATCGAGCGGGCCAAGGCACTGCTGCGGCGCGGCGACCTCACGGTGACGGAGGTCTGCTTCGCGGTCGGCTGTACCTCGCTGGGGTCGTTCAGCTCGCGCTTCACCCAGCTGGTCGGCGAGAGCCCGAGCGCCTACCGCGGCCGCAGCCACGATCACGCGGCACCCATCCCGGCGTGCATGGTCAAGATCCACACGAGGCCCGTCAGGAACGGAGAAGCGAGCCCCGCCACCCGGCCGTAGCGTGAGCGCCATGGATATCAGGCTCTCCCAATGCTTCATCGCCGTCGACGACCACGACAAGGCGATCGCCTTCTACCGCGACGTTCTCGGCCTGGAGGTGCGCAACGACGTCGGGTACGAGGGGATGCGCTGGGTGACCGTCGGGGCGCCCGCACAGCCGGACGTGAACATCGTCCTGGAACCGCCCGTCGCCGACCCGAACGCCTCACCGGCCGACAAACAGGCCATGGCCGAGCTGATGGCGAAGGGTCTGCTGCGCGGCGTCATCTTCGCGACGGACGACTGCGACGCCACCTTCGAGCGGATCAGCGCCGCGGGCGGCGAGGTGCTGCAGGAGCCGATGGACCAGTTCTACGGCGTCCGCGACTGCGCGTTCCGCGACCCCGCAGGCAACCTCCTGCGGTTCACCCAGCCCATCGAGAAGTAGGCCGTACCGACGGTCCGCCGTCCGCCCGGTCGCCCTTGCCGTTCCCAGGGCCGTGCGCGGGCGACGGGCCGGCCGCCCGGTCCCCCTCACCGTCCCCGCGGCTTCGCGAGGGCGGTGAGCCGGCGGTCGTGCAGCCCGCTCAGCGCCAGGACCGAGACGGTGGCGCCGATCAGGGCGCAGAACATGTCCCACTGGGTGTCCCACGCATCGCCCTGGGTGGCCAGGAAGCCGTCGGCCGCGTGCCCGCCGATCACGGCCGCCGCCCACTCGAACATCTCGAAGACCGCGCTGAAGGCGAGACAGGCGCACACGGTCAGCGGCGCCAGCCAGCGACTGCCGCGCAGCGGTGACGTCCGGCTGAGCAGCTCCCGCACCAGGACGGCCGGCACGAAGCCCTGCATGAGGTGCCCGAACCGGTCGTACGGGTTGCGGTCGAGGCCGAGCGCGTCCCGGACCCAGTCGCCCAACGGCACCTGCGCGTAGGTGTAGTGGCCTCCCACGGCGAGCACCAGCGCGTGCGCCGCGAGCAGGCAGTACAGCAGGTTCGTCAGCGGGAACCGGCGCCGGGTCAGCACCACCAGCGGCAGCCCGACCAGCACCCACACCGTCTCCAGCAGCCAGGTCGTGCGGTCGTGCGGATGCAGGCCGGACACGGCCAGGCCGGCCACGACGACCGCGACGAGCACGGCGGGGAGCGTGCCGCGCGGCTCGCGTTCGCCGGATTCCGGTCGTCGGGCGGGCAGGGCGAGAAGCGAACCGCGCATGCGTGGGCCCCTTGGGTTCCAGGTGGCCCCATGGTGGTCGAGCGCGGGGGCGGGGTCATGAGTACGGCTACTCAGCGCGTAAGCAGAACGAACATGTTCGCCCCGTACTTGTTCGTGACGAACATGTTCGCTACCTTGGCGGAGTGACAGGACAGAACAGGCCTCGCCCCAGCCGTCGCGAGCGCCCGGCGAAACCGGCTCTCACCCGGGACGGGATCATCGAGACCGCCGTCGCGCTGATGCGGGCCGAAGGCCTCCAGCGCGTCACCATGCGCCGGCTGGCGCAGGAGCTCGACACCGGACCGGCATCGCTCTACGTCTACGTGCGCAACACCGCCGAGCTGCACGCGGCGGTCCTCGACGATCTGCTGGGCGCCGTCGACCTGACCCCCGTGGGCGCGAACGGCGACTGGCGCGACCGGCTCGTGCGCGTACTCACCTCCTACACGAACGTGCTGTTCGAGCACCCGGGCCTGGCCCGCTCGGCGCTGGTGGCCCGCCCGTCCGGTGTGCGCTACCTCGATCTGCTGGACGCTCTGCTCGCCCTGCTGGGCGAGGGCGGAGTTCCCCGCGAGCGGGCCGCGTGGGCGGTCGATCTGCTGCTCCAGTTCGCGACCTCGACAGCGGCCGAGCATGCTGCGGGGGAGAAGGGCCCCGCGGACGCGGAGGGCGAATGGGCGGCGCTGGCCGCGGCGCTGCGGGGCGCCTCGGGGGAGCGTCACCCCCATGTCGCCGCGCTCGGCGCCGAGTTGCTCTCCGGACCCGGCGAGGCCCGCCTGGACTGGGGCTTCCAGGTCCTGATCAACGGCGTCCTGCACACGCCCAGGCCCGGGACGCCGGACACGCCCTGACGGCCCCCGGCCGTCGTCGCCCTTCGTCACGTCTCACCTTCGCCTCGTTGCGACGATCACCCCACACAAGGAGCTTTGTCATGCCCGCACTTCGCCATCACCCCATAGCCGTGATCGGCGCCGGCCTCGGCGGCCTGACGCTCGCCCGCGTCCTGCACCTGCACGGCATCGCCGCCGCCGTCTTCGATCTCGACGCCTCGCCCACCGCCCGCACACAGGGCGGGATGCTGGACATGCACGAGGAATCCGGACAGGCCGCACTGCGGATCGCGGGTCTCCACGAGGAGTTCCTCGCCGCCGTGCACGCCGGCGGCGAGGCGATGCGCATCCTCGACAAGCAGGCCACCGTCCACATGGAGGACGACGGTGCGCAGGGCGAGCGGCCCGAGGTCTCCCGGGGCGTCCTGCGCGACCTTCTGCTCGGCTCCCTGCCGGAAGGCGCGGTGCGCTGGGGCGCCAAGGTCACCGGCGCCCGGACGCTCGACGACGGCCGCCACGAAGTGACGCTCGCCGACGGCGAGTCGTTCACCGCCGACCTGCTGGTCGGCGCGGACGGCGCGTGGTCGAGGGTGCGCCCCTTGCTCTCGGGTGCCGTCCCCGAGTACGCGGGGGTCTCGTTCGTCGAACTGCACCTCCTCGACGCCGACGTCCGGCACCCGGAGAGCGCCGCCGCCGTCGGAGGCGGCATGCTCATCGCGCTCGGCGACGAGAAGGGCTTCCTCGGCCACCGCGATCCCGACGGCTCGCTCCACGTCTACGCCGCCCTGAGGGCACCTGCCGACTGGGCCACCGCCGGTGCCCTCGACTTCGCCGACCCCGCGGCGGCCAGGAAGGGTCTCCTGGAGCACTTCGACGGCTGGGACGACCGCCTGCGGGCATTCATCGAGGACGCGGACGGCGCGCTCGTCCCGCGGCCGATCCACGCGCTGCCCGTCGGCCACCGCTGGGAAAGAGTGCCCGGTGTCACCCTGCTCGGCGACGCCGCGCACCTGATGTCCCCGTTCGCGGGCGAGGGCGCCAACCTCGCCATGCTCGACGGCGCCGAACTCGCCCGCGCCCTCGCCGCCCACCCCGGCGACGTCGAGAAGGCGCTGACCGCGTACGAGGCGGAACTCTTCCCGCGCTCCGAGTCCGCGGCCCGCGAGTCCGCGGCGAACCTCGCGCTCTGCTTCGGCCCGGACAACCCGCACGCCCTCGTCGCCCGGATGAACTCGTACCGGCACGAGTCAGTGTGACGGTGCGCCAACTCCCGCTCACACAGCGGGACATGCCGGTGCGCGGCTGATTTTCCGGACTGAAGAAAAGTTCCCCGAAACGGGAACTGTTCTGGGAGGGCGCTGCGTTCATGTCACTGAGGATGAAGCTTTGGCCGAAGGTTTGGGTGTGGGAAGCGCACGCGCAGACCGGATCCGGGCGGACCTCCGAGTGACAAGCAAGCGGCAAACCCAGCAAAACGGAAACGAGCAAGCCGGAATCGACGCGATGTGATGGCCTTCACCCCGATGTGGCAGAAAGTGATGAATTCCTTACGGTCATGACACGTACGGGTGGGCGTCGAGCATTGTGAAACGGCGGGAGGATCTTTCGTGCGACCGTTCACCCTCAACTACGCCTTGCCCACAGGACAGTCGGCCGCAGTGCCCCCCTACCACTTCGACGTGTCCCTGCAGTTGAACGTCCTGCCCGACGGCCGCCCCGCCGTCAGCGACCGCGCGCTCCTCATGGCCACCGGAACCACCACGTCCACGGCCGGTTCACAGACTCATTTCGACGACTGACGGCCGCCCGCGAGCATGACGGTCCTCATTCTCACGGCAGAGCAGGACGTCACCGCCGACATGGTGGTGGCCAGACTGCACGAACGGGGCGTACCGATGGTGCGCCTCGACCCCGCCGACGTGCCCGGCAAGGCGGTGCTGTCGGCCGACTACGCCCACGGCGACTTCGACGGTTATCTGTCGGTCAACGGCCACGTGCTCAGCATGGGCGGCCTGCGGTCGGTGTGGGTGCGCAGGCCGGGTGAGCCGGCGGCGCACGCGCCCGAACCCTCGGCGTGGCTCACCGCGGAGACGCGGCAGGCGCTGTTCGGCATGCTCTACTCCGCCTCGACCCGGTGGATGAACCACCCGCGCCGGGCCGAGCAGGCCCGGCACAAGCCCTGGCAGCTCAGGGTCGCCCACAGCAGTGGCTTCGCGGTGCCGGCCACCATCATCACGACGGCACCGAAGGTGGCGAAGCAGTTCGTCGAGCAGTACCGGGACGTGGTGGTGAAGTCCGCCTCGGGCCCGCCTCCCGGCGAGCCGCCGGTGGCGCTGCCGACCACCCTCGTCGGACCCGGCGCGGACTTCACCGGAGTCGCGGCGGGACCGGCGTTGTTGCAGCAGTACATCCCCAAGCGGGCCGACATCCGGCTGACCGGGGTGGGCACCCGGCTGTTCGCCGCCCGCAAGGCGGCGGTGCCGGGACAGGTCGACGGGCGGTTCGGCGAGACCGGACACACCTGGGAGACCACTGCGGTACCCGAGCGCATCGCCCGGTCGGTCCACGACTACCTGGCCTTCACCGGACTCGCCTACGCCGCCTTCGACTTCGCCGAGGACGAGGACGGCGTCTGGTGGTTCCTGGAGTGCAACCAGGGCGGTCAGTTCGGCTTCGTCGAGCTGGAGAGCGGTCAGCCCATCGCGGAGGAGGTCGCGCTGTGGCTGTCGCAGCGACGACCCGATCCGCGTACGTCCAAGGCGCGTTGAGCCACCTCGGACGTGGGCCCCGGCCGGGACTTCTCGGACAGGGGCCACGTCCGAGGAGCACCGGCCGGGGCCCACGTGCCGGGAGTGTGCCGCAGGACCCGGGTCACGGTGAAGCCGGCCGGAAGGACTGGAGGAAGACCTCCAGCGCCCGCCGGTTGGCTTTGCTCTCCCAGTCGTCCGCGGGGGTCGTCCACCTCAGGGAGAAGCCCGTGCGCCCGCCGAGGAGGAAGCCCCGGCCGAACGTGCGCTCGCGGACCCCTTCGGACTCCGAGAACCACTCCATGTCGGCGCCTCTTCGGCCGCGGTAGTCCACGGCCCGGATGTCACCCACGCGGGCGTAGCCGCTGGAGTCGCCGCGCAGCGACGGCTCCAGTGCGCTCCACACCGCGACGGGATCGGGACCCAGGCGGGTGCTGTAGGTGACGGCCAGGGTGCGCGGATCCCCGCTCGCACCGAAGGTGACCCGGTAGGACCCGTCGCTGGACTTCTCGGTGCCGCGCGGCTTCCAGCCCTCGGGCAGATCGACGGCGAACCCCTGGGGCGCCCGGTAGGTGGCGAAGCCGGCCGGTTTCTTCCCGTCGGCCGTGGCGGACGAGGACGGCGAGGCCGGCCGGGCGGGGAGCGAGGAGCGTCCCGTGGGTGTCCCCGACGGGTCGCCGGGCGTGGACCGGGAGGTGCCGGCACCGGACGCCGACGTGCCGCCGCCGGGCAGACCGCCCGCCGCGGTCAGCGCGGCGAAGCAGGCGACGGTCACGGCGAGCGCCCCGCCCAGCAGGACCGGCCGGCTCACCCACCGACCGCGTACGGTCCACCCCGTACCGCCGCGGGGCGGGCCCGGTGGGTGGAACACGGCCGGCGGGGCCGAATGTGCCGCCGCCGCGTCGCCCTCGTCCTTGAGGACGCGGGTCAGGGACGCGCGTACGACCGGCTCGGGAACTCGTTCCAGCGGATCCCTGCGCAGCAGCCCCTGGATGGCAGGTCCGAGCGGGCCGGCATTGAGCGGGGCCCTGATCGGGAGCCGGTCCACCGCACGGAGCGTGGCGTCGAGCCGTCCGCGGTCCCGGATCGCGGGCCGCCCCTCGACCAGGGCGTACATGATCGCGCCCAGGGCCCACAGGTCCGCGGCCGGCCCGGTGCCCTCACCGCGGGCCTGCTCCGGAGAGGCGTACGACGGTGCCGTGACACGCGGCGAGCCGGTGGCGCCCATCAGCCCGAACCCGCTGAGCGTGACGGTGCCGCGCTCGTGCAGGCACACCTGCCCGGGGCTGAGATCCCCGTGTGTCACGCCCTCCCGGTGGGCGGCCGTGAGGACGTCGAGCAGGCCCAGTCCGATGCGGGCCGCCCGGACGTAGTTCACGGGCCCGTGGCCGAGCAGCGCGGACAGCACGGTGCCCTCGGTGCGCTCGGTGACCGTCCACACGCAGTCGTCCTCCTCGAACACGTCGAGGACCGTGGCGACCCGGCCCGGACAGACCATCGCCAGCTGTTCGGACTCGCGCAGGATGCGACGGGCGGTGAGGTGCTCCGCCTCCTCGCGCCGGTGTTCCGGCAGCCGTGACCGGGTCAGGGTGACCGGCCTTCGGAACTCGACGTCCTGGCCGTGCCAGCCGACGCGGCCCTCCTCCTCGTGGGCGACTTCGATCAGCCTGTACCGTCCGGCCACCAAGTCGCCCGTGGAGTCCTGTACCTCGACCATCGTCATCCCTCGCTGCACACCGGGCTGTCGCTTTCCCGGAAGTACGGCGGGTGTGACATGGAGTGTTCAACGGTCAGCGGCTTCGGAGCCCGGATTTCTCGCGCGGACCGCTGCCGCCGTCCGTGCGTGCGAAGAGTTCAGGCCACGGCCGCACGGTGGTTCACCGTCCCACGCCCTTGCCGATGTAGGAGTTCGCGAAGGCGGTCGCGGCGGCGGGCGAGCCCAGGATCCGCTTCAGCCGCGCGCCCGCGGATCCGGCCCGGTAGGGGTCGCCGGACGACGGCCCGTGGAGCAACTCCGCGAACCACTGCGAGAATTCCTGGTACTCCCAGACCCTTCGCAGGCTCGCACCCGAGTACGCGCTCAGCCCGCTGTCGTCGCCCGCCGTGAAGTGGGCGACGAACGCGTCCGCCAGGAGCAGGGCGTCGTGCAGAGCCAGGTTCATGCCCTTCGCGGCGATCGGCGCCACCAGGTGCGCGGCGTCGCCCGCCAGGAACAGTCGGCCGTACGTCATGGGTTCCACGACATAGCCGTGCATGTCCAGCACCCGCTTCTCGATGAGCCGGCCCTCGGCGAGCGCCGGCGCACCCGCCACCGACAGCCGGGTCCTGAGCTCCGACCACACCCGTGCGTGCGGCCAGTTCTCCGGATCCTCGCCGGGCCGGACCTCCAGGTAGTAGCGGGTCACCTCGGGGCTGCGGGCCATGTGGGCGGCGAAGCCGTTCGGATGGATGCCGAAGACGACACAGTCGCAGGACGGCGGCGCCTCGGCGAGCAGCGCCAGCCACCCGACGCCGTACTCGTACCGGGCGAGCGATCCGTGCTCCTGCGGCACACTGGCCCGGGTCACCCCGCGTGCGCCGTCGCAGCCGGCGACGAACTCGCAGTCGACGCGCCGGCGTTCGCCCGTCTCCGGGTCCGTGTAGAGCACCGAGGGCCGGTCGCCGTCGAGGCCGTGCAGGGCCACGTCCCGCACGCCGAAGCGGATGTCGCCGCCCCGCACGTCGGCGTACTCACGCACCAGGTCGGTCACCAGCAGGGGCTGCGGGTACACGAAGTGGCGGTCGCCGGTCAGCTCGGCGTACCGGAATCGGTGACGCTCGCCGTCGACGCGGAACTCGCACTCGCCGTGGGCCTGCGCCCGCCGCGCGAGGTGTTCGGCGAGCCCTCTCTCCTGGAGGGCGCGGACCGCCCACTCCTCGATGAAGCCGGCCCGGGGCCGCTGTTCGACGAAGTCACGGCTCTCGGTCTCCAGGACCACGCAGTCCACCGAGGCGGCGCGCAGGATGTTGCCGAGGGCGAGGCCGGCCGGTCCCGCGCCGACGATGACGACGGGGACGCGCTGTACGGATGTGGGGGAGGGGGGAATCACCCCAGCATTATGACGGTGGCCTGTCAAGCACTGTCATCCCCCTGGGCGATGGACCGAGTTGACATGACCACGCGTCCGGCCTCGCCCCCCTGCCGGTGCGGGAATCGTAGGCGGGGCCCGTGGTGCGGGCGCCGGGATCCTCCGCGACGCTCGTGGTGCCGGGGCGGGATCCTCCGCGACGCTCGTGGTGCCGGGGCGGGATCCTCCGCGACGCTCGTGGTGCCGGGGCGGGATTTTCCGCGACGCTCGTGGTGCCGGGGGCGGGATCCTCGCCTGCCATGGACAGGTGCGAGTCCGCCCCGGAAAGATGTGACATGCACGCGGTACTGCTTCATGATGTCGCGGTTCCCGCCCCCGGACCCAGCCCACCCTCCCGAGACCGGAGGCCGCCCGTATGAGCGCCCGTCCACTGCCTGTCAGCACGCCCGCCGAACAGGGAGTCGACCCGGCGGGCATCCACGCGTTCCTCGATGCCGTCGAGGCCGCCCCGGACATCGAGCCGCACGGCCTGATGATCCTGCGCCACGGTCACGTCGTGGCCTCCGGCTGGTGGGCGCCGTTCACGCCCGACCGCCTCCACCTGCTCTACTCGGTCAGCAAGAGCTTCACGTCCACCGCCGCGGGATTCGCCGTCGCCGAAGGGCTGTTGAACCTCGACGACCCGGTCGTCTCGTATTTCCCCGAGTTCGAGGCGGACATCACCGACCCGCGCAGCCGGGCCATGCTGGTGCGCCATGTCGCGGCCATGGCCAGCGGCCATCTGGCCGAGACCCACGACGAGGCGGTGCGGAACGACCGACAGGAGATCGTCCGCGGCTTCCTGCGCATCCCGCCGGACCGCGACCCCGGCACCGTCTTCGCGTACAACCAGCCCGCCACCTACACGCTCGCCGCGATCGTGCAGCGGGTGAGCGGCCGGACGCTGACCGAATACCTGAGGCCCCGGCTGTTCGACCCGCTCGGCATCGGCGAGGTCGCCTGGCAGCAGCACCCCGAGGGCCGTGACCTAGGCTTCAGTGGCCTGCACGCCACGACCGACGCGATCGCCCGGCTCGGCCAGCTGTACCTGCAGGACGGCGTCTGGGAGGGACGGCGGCTGCTCCCGGCCTCCTGGATCACCGAGGCCACCCGCGCGCATGTCTCGAACGCGGAGGGTACGGCCGAGGGGGCGCAGTCCGACTGGCAGCAGGGGTACGGGTTCCAGTTCTGGCGGTCCCGGCACGGCTACCGCGGGGACGGGGCGTTCGGACAGTTCTGTGTCGTCCTGCCGGAGCACGACGTGGTGATCGCGACGACCGCGGCGACCGAGCAGATGCAGGACCTGCTCAACCTGATGTGGCGGCACCTGCTGCCCGCGTTCGGCCCCGCGCCCCTTCCGGGCGGGGCGGACGACGGGCTGGCGCGACGCCTCGCGCGGCTCGCCCTGCCGCCGGTGAAGGCGCATCCCGAGCCCCCGGAGCGGGATGCCTGGGCGGGGACGGTGTTCGCACCGGCGGGTGGCACCTGCGCGGCCCAGCGGAGCCTGACCGCCGTCGCCGTCGGGCGTGAGGGGGCCGACTGGAGCCTCACGCTGTCCGAGGGGGACAAACCGCTCGGGCTGCGGCTCGGTGTCGACGGCTGGCGGGTCGAGCCCGGCCGGGTTCCCACCGCGGTGAGCGGGGGATGGGCCGACCGGAACACCCTCGTGGCCGACGTGCTGTTCCTGGAGACCCCGCACCGTCTGACGTTGACCTGTTCGCTTCCCGAACGGACCTTCACCGTGCGGTGGCACACCACCCCGCTGGGCGGCGGCCGGCTGCGGTCGCTGCGTGCCCCCGTGACCGCACCCTGACGGCCCGGTGGAAACGCCAGGTCGCGCCACCCCTTCCGCCAGGTAGAAATATCTACCAACATGCATATGCCGAGGGCCTGATGGGCGACCGCGGGGCCTCCAGGTCATATCGGTCCGCCGCGCTCTGCGAGAGCGGCGGCACGTCCCGGGGGTGGTCCATGACGAACGCGATGTGGATGCAGAGTGTGGAGTGGCTCGCCGCGGCGGCCACGGATCCCCGGTCCTGCAAGCGAGAGTGGGACCAGGGCAACGGCGGTGTACTGCTGGAGGCCGGGCGCTTCTGGGACGTGGTCAGCGTGCCGGAACCACTCGGGCTGCTCGCCCTGGACATCCTGTGGTGCGAACCGTTACGGGTCCCGGGGCCCACCCTGGTGGACTCCGCGGCCCGCCGGGTCGGCTTCTTCCTGCCGCCCGACCCGGCCAGCCACTGGGTGGGGGACGGGCTGCGCCACCTCGGCCGCGGCTCGTGGATCGCCGTGCCACCGCCCTACAGGTCCGCGGGCCCGCTGGAGTGGATCATCCCCCCGGAGGGGACCGGCGCGCTGCACCTCGCCGTCCCCCTGGAGCTGGCGCTGCGTCAGGCCAACGGAACCCTCGCCGTACTGGCGCCCCTCGGCCAGGACTAGGGTCACCAGCCGGGCAGACCCCGGGGAACGGGCACGGCGGGCACGGTGCGCACGGCGGCCACCGCGGCCACGGACTCCGCCTCGTCCTTCTCCGGGACGGGTGCGGCGAAGGAGGCCCACACCACCTGACGGATCGCACGCCGCTCCGGAACCCCCCGGCCCTCGGCCCGCCATTCCGCGACGAGCTGGGCGTAGATCGGCGGATGGCCGCGCTGGTCGTCGATCGCTTCGGCGTACGGGCGGGCCGTGCGGCCACCGGTCGGGACGGGCCGCAGGGCTGTGTGAGTGCTCTCCATGTGGGGGCAACGCGCGTGTACACGCCGGTGGTACGCGACGGTGGCACCGCCCACCGGGTCGGGTGAGCGTGCCCCCCGTTCGGAGCAACGCGACCACCCTGTCGGCCGCACCCGTGCTACAGCGACACGCCGGTCCCGGCGGTGCGCGGCCGGTCGTGGCGCGCTTCCCCGCCGCCTCGCGGTGCCGAGTCGCTACGCGGCTCCGTAGTAGTGGGCCTGGCCCCCGCGCCACTGCACCCACGACGGGTCGTCGAGGACGTCCTCCGCGTCGGGCAGGCCGGCCCTGCCGAGCAGTTCCATGAGGTCCTCGTCCGAGAAGGCCACGCCCAGATTCTCGCCCCGCGCGGTCACCTGGCGGCCGCTGGTACCCAAGGCCGGGTGCACGATCAAAGGAGCCCGTCCGGACATGTTTCCAGGATCGTCCCGTGCGCCGCGACCCGCATCCGGACGGAGTCGTCAGCACGCCCCGCGGCGCGTTCTTGACGGGGAGGGACGGAGGTCTAGAGTAGGCGCAAAGTGGTTGAATTCCCCAACAAGTGGTGGTCACTTCCGGTGTGAGGAGCTTCCGATGGGTGCGGTGGACCTGGCAGCGATCGAGGCGGAACGCCGACGGATCATGGACGCGCATCTCAAGGAGGACAGGCCCGCCAGCTCGGCCCGGGGCGTGCACCACGTCGCCCTGCTCTCCTCGGACGTCGAGCGGACGGTCCGGTTCTACCAGGGCGTTCTCGGCTTCCCCCTCACGGAGATGATCGAGAACCGCGACTACAAGGGCTCCACGCACTTCTTCTTCGACCTCGGCCACGGCAATCTGCTGGCCTTCTTCGACTTCCCCGGTTTCGATCTCGGCCCGTACCAGGAGGTGCTCGGCGGACTCCACCACCTGGCGATCTCGGTCGATCCCACCACCTGGGGACAGCTGCGCGAGCGGCTGGACGCCGCCGGGGTCGAGTACGCCGAGGAGAGCAGCACCTCGATCTACTTCCGTGACCCCGACGGCGCCCGCGTCGAACTGCTCGCCGAACCGCTCGGCGAGATGTACGGCGCCTCGGTCCTCTGAGGCGCGCCGCGTTCCGGCGTGCCGCGTGCCCCGGCCGGCCGGGGCACGCGGCACACCACCGACTCAGCGCAGCGTCTCGGCCCAGTTCGCCGGAACGCGTCCGGCAGGTCCGGGCGTCGGCTGGTCGGCCGGGTGGCACCCCGGGGGCGCGAGGTCGGGCCCCGAGTCGAACAGCTCCGACGTGTCGTAGTTCCAGAACCAGGCCTCACCCGGCTCGAAACTGCGGATGACGGGGTGCCCGGTGCTCTGTGCGTGCGCGGTGGCGTGCTTGGACGGTGAGTCGTCGCAGCAGCCGATGTGGCCGCACTGGGCACAGCGCCGCAGATGGAACCACCATCCGCCCACGGCGTCGCAGTCGCCGCAGCCGGTGCCGCTCGGCGGGACGGACGGGTCGATTCCGCTCGGCGTGGTCATGATGTCTCCTGTGGGGTGTCCGGTGCCGTCAGCGGCAGTCGTACCTGGAAGCGCGTGTCGCCGGGCACGGACTGCACCTGAAGGCTCCCGTGGTGCTTGTTCACGACGATCCGCCACGAGATGTCCAGGCCGAGCCCGGTGCCCTCACCCACCGGCTTGGTGGTGAAGAACGGGTCGAAGATGCGGTCACGGATCTCCGCCGGCACCCCTGGCCCGGTGTCGCCGAACTCGACGAGCAACTGGTCCGCGTCGTGCGCGGTGCGCACCGTCAGCGTGCCCTCACCGTCCATCGCCGAGACCGCGTTGTCGATGAGGTTGGTCCACACCTGGTTCAACTCGCCGGGATAGGAGGGGATCCTGGGCGCGCCGCGGTCGTACTCCTTGACGACCTTGATGCCGGAACCCATCTTCCCGGACAGCATCATCAGCGTGCTGTCGAGGAGTTCGTGCACATCGGCCACCTGGTAGGGCGCCCGGTCGAGCTGCGAGTACTGCTTGGCCGCGTCGACGAGATGGGAGATGCGTGTGGTGGAGTCCGCGATCTCGTTCATCAACAGTTCTGTCTCGACGGTGTAGTTGAGCCATCCGATGGCGCCGGGAAGGATCTCCTCGTCGACGGCCGCGGCGACCTGCTCCAGCCAGTCGACGTCGAGGCCGCCCTGCACGAACGTCGGGGCTATCTGCCAGCCGCCCGTGAGGCCGTGGTCGTCGAGCCAGTCGGTGAGCGCGTCCTCCCGGTCGGAGGCCTCCAGCGGGCTCAGGGACGGCGCCTTGGCGACCCGCTCGGCCGTCCGCTCCTGGATCTCGACGAGGGTCTTGAGCGCGTCGCGCTGGTAGGGCCCGGCGGCGATGACACCGAGCTTGTGCCGCATGTGCCCGACCCGGTCCCGCAGCGTCGAGGTGGCCCGCACGGCCGCCGCGGCAGGGTTGTTGAGCTCGTGCGTGAGCCCGGCGGACAGTGAGCCGAGCGCCAGCAGCCGCTCACGCTGGTTGATGGTCCGCTGGGTGTTCTGCGTGCCGAAGAACATCCCCTCCAGCAGATGGACGGCCATCGGGAACCAGTCCCGCAGGACCGCGGCGAAGGTCTCCGCGGGCAGCACGAAGAACCGCGAGGGCTCCGTGACACGGACGGAGCCCTTGTACCGGGCCTGTTCCCCGCCGGTCAGATAGGCCTGCATGGCCCCCGAGTACGCCCCGCGCTGGGAACTGCGGTTGATCTCCACGTCGTCGCCGCCGACCCGGCGCGACATCACCAGGGTGCCTTCCAGGAGCACGAAGAAGCAGGTGGCGGGTTCGCCCTCGCGGTAGACGTAGCCGGGCTCGAACTCCTCGACCCGGCCCTCCCGGCACAGCCGGTCCAACTGCTCCGGGCTCAGCTTCTCGAACAGGAAGAGCGTGCCCAGTTCCGCCGCGTCGCACGGCAGCGGCCGCCCGCTCACGACTGCTCCAGATAACGGTGGACGAGCATGACGGCCATGGCTCCCTCTCCGACGGCGGACGCGACCCGCTTCGCGGACTCGGCGCGGGCGTCTCCCGCGACGAACACGCCCGGCACATTGGTCTCCAGGTGGTACGGCGGCCGGTCCAGCTCCCAGCCCCGCGGCGGCTGCCCGTCGGGCGTCATGTCCGGGCCGGCCATGATGAAGCCGCGACTGTCCCTGAGCACGGTCCCCTCCAGCCAGTCGGTGAGCGGGGCCGCGCCGATGAACACGAACATCCACTGGGCGTCGACGAGTTCGGTGTGCCCGCTCGTCACGTCGCGCAGTGTGAGCTGCTCCAGGTGGTCCGAGCCGTGCGCCGCCTCGACGACCGTGCCGGTGCGCACGCTGATGTTGGGCGCCTCGTCGATCTGCTGGATCAGGTAGTGCGACATGGACGCGGACAGGGAGTCGCCGCGCACGAGGATCGTCACGGACTTCGCACCCCGCGCCAGATACATCGCGGCCTGCCCGGCCGAGTTCGCGCCGCCCACGATGTACACGTCGTGGCCCTGGCAGGCGGCCGCCTCGGTCAGCGCCGAACCGTAGAAGACACCGCAGCCCGTCAGCTCGTCGAGGCCGGGCGCCTCCAGCTGCCGGTAGGACACGCCGGTGGCGAGGATCACCGAGTGCGCGGAGATCGCGGAGCCGTCCGAGAACCGGATGGTGCGCGACGCTCCGGTGACCTCCAGGGCGGTCACCTCGCGCGCGGTGAGGATCTCCGCGCCGAACTTCGCCGCCTGTCGCCGCGCCCGGTCGGTGAGCTGTGCGCCGGACACGCCGTCGGGGAAGCCGAGATAGTTCTCGATCCGGGAGCTCTGCCCCGCCTGACCGCCGGTCGCCGAGCGCTCCACGAGGACCGTCCGCAGTCCCTCGGACGCGCCGTACACGGCGGCGCCGAGCCCGGCCGGGCCGCCGCCGATGACGACGAGGTCGTAGAACTCCGCGGTCGGTGTCGTGGCCAGGCCGACCTGGGCCGCGAGATCCGGGTCCGCGGGCTCCACCAGCGGCGTGCCGTCCGGTGTGATCACCAGCGGCAGACGGTCCCCGTCCTGCCCGGCCGCGCTCAGCAGCCGCTGCCCTTCCGGCGTGTCGGACGAGTACCAGCGGTACGGCACCTGGTTGCGGGCGAGGAACTCACGGACCCCGGAGGTGCGCGCCGACCACCGGTGTCCGACCACCTTGCAGGTCGGCACCGGGCGGTAGTCACTGGCCCGCCAGGCGTCGAGCAGGTCGTCGAGGACCGGGTAGAGCTTCTCCTCCGGCGGGTCCCAGGGCTTGAGCAGATAGTGGTCCAGGTCGATCACGTTGATCGCGTCGATCGCCGCGTTCGTGTCGGCGTACGCGGTCAGCAGCACCCGGCGTGCGCCGGGATACACGTCGAGCGCCTGTTCCAGGAACTCGATCCCGTTCATCTGCGGCATCCGGTAGTCGGCGAGGATCACCGCCACCTGGTCGCCGCGCAGCTTGAGCTCCCGCAGCGCGTCGAGGCCGGCGTCCCCGGACTCGGCGCGCACGATACGGTGCGTCTCGCCGTAGCGGCGCCGCAGGTCGCGGGCGACGGCGCGCGACACCCCGGGATCGTCATCCACGGTCATAATGACGGTCCGCGCTGGACTGGCGGCCTGTGCCATGCGTCTCCCACCCCGAGCAGGTTTCATGTCTCCGGCCGCGCGGACGCCCCAGGGGGTGCCGGTGGCCGATACACGCCCAATCGTATGTACGATCGGTCACCTTTGCTCAGGAACGGGGAGGGCGCGGCCGGACTGGGCGGTGTCCGCCTGCGTCGGAAGCCCTTCGCGGACCTTGGGCAGGATGTTCGTGACGTAGTCCTCGACGGCGGTGTCCAGGCCGATGTCGTGCTGTGCGCGCTCGGACAGGAACCATCGGTGTTCGAGCAGCTGGTGGTAGATCTCGGCCGGGTCCATGGAGCCGCGCAGCTCCGGCGGGACGGCCCGCACGGTCGGCCGGAACACGTCCCTCACCCAGCGGTGGGCGAGCACTTCGGGCCGGGCCGCGAGGGGATCACCGGGGGCGTAGTCGTCCTGGGTGGCCATCCAGCTCTCCAGGTCGTTCAGGAGCCGGCGCGCCTGGTTCTCCTCCGTGTCGAGGCCGGTCAGCCGCAGCAGCTGCCGCTGATGGTGGCCCGCGTCGACGACCTTGGGCACGAAGGTGACGGTGTCGCCGTTGCCGGAGCTCGCGATCTGCATCTCCGCCACGTCGAACCCGAGGTCGTTCAGGCGGCGGATGCGCCGGTCGATGTAGTGGTGCTTGCCCGCCGGGTAGACGGAGGTACGGGTCAGCTCCTGCCACAGACCCGCGTAGCGGGCGCAGATCTCCATGCCGAACTCGATCGGGTCCACCGACGGGTGCAGCGCCCCGGCCGCCTCCAGGTCCAGCAGCTCACCACTGATGTTGACCCGGGCGAGATCGAGGTCGTACTCCCGCTGCCCCTCGCTGAGCCGCGGATGGAGCTCCCCGGTCTCGGCGTCCACCAGATACGCCGCGTACGCACCGGCGTCGCGCCGGAACAGCGTGTTCGACAGCGAGCAGTCGCCCCAGGCGAATCCGGCCAGATGCAGCCGCACGAGCAGCACGGCGAGGGCGTCCATCAGGCGGTGCATGGTCGCCGGCCGCATCGTCGTCTCGAACATCGACCGGTACGGCATCGAGCCGCCGAGATGCCGGGTGATCAGTACGGACTCCAGGGGCTCGCCCGCCGCGTCGGTGCGGCCCGTGACGACGGCCAGCGGGTCGACCGCGGGGATCGTGAGCCGGTCCAGGGTGAGCAGCAGCCCGTACTCGCGCACGGCCGGCCGCTCGGCGAGCTCCTTGACTGCCACCACCTCGTCCCCGGCGCGCGCGTAGCGCACGACGTGCCGGGAGATGCCGCGGGGCAGGGGCACCAGGAGATGCTCGGGCCACTCCTCCAGCGGAAGCTGCCAGGGCAGTTCGAGCAGGAGCGCGGGGTGCTCCGGATTGGTGGCGCTGATCTGGAAAGCCATCGCTGGGCTGCCCTCACCTCACGGTCGAACACTGTTCCGGGCCCAGCATCTACGAATGATCCGGGCGACGGAAGACGGAGCGGGGTGTTGCCCGACAGGAACAGCCCGGCCGTCTCGTCGTCCAGTCTTAGGGCCGCGAGGCGCTCCGGTGCCCGAGCGGGCGTGATCACGGGACGGTCGGAGTCGAAGGGGACCTTGCGCCGCCCCCGGTCGCGCAGGTGGTCCGCCAGCACGGGCGGATAACGGCGCGCGGTGTACGCGCCGGTGTCCGGTGGATACGTTGGCGTGCTTGTCGGCCGTCGCGATCATCTCCGTGGTCCACGGGCGCCGATGTGCCGCCGCATCCACACGACCACGACCGCCATGTCCCGCGCCTCCCCGATCCGTGACCAAGCGTTTGCTCACCCCGACCCCAGGGTCGGGCGCGCTCCCCGGCTACCGCCCCACGGCGTCCACGAGCGCCGTCAGCGCCGAGGCGACCCGGGCGAACCCCGGGCCCGCCGGGCCACCCGGTTCGCTCATGTACACGTCCCGCCGGATCTCCACCATCAGCGCGGTGACGTCGGGCTCCCGCTCGTAGTGGCGCAGCGGCACATAGGCGCCCGAGAACGGGCTGTCGATGCCCACCCCGCCCAGGCCCGCGAACGCCTTCTCCGCCAGGGTCACCAGCTCCGGCGGCGTGTGGAAGGCGTCGGTGCCCAGACAGACCGGCGGGCGCGGGCCGTCGCCGTGCAGCTCGTACGGCAGCCGGGCGGTCGGGTACGAGTGGATGTCGATGATCACCGCGCGTCCGGTGGCGGTCAGCCGGTCGGCCACTGCCTCCGTCATCGCCCGCGCGTACGGGTGGAAGCAGCGCTCGATCAGCGGCCGCGGATCGACGTCCGCGCGGCGCAGCGCCGCCCGGTGCGTGGTGCGGGTGTAGACCGCGCCCATCCCGACGGCCAGCATCTCCTCCCGCTCGTCCGGGAAGCGCTCGGGGTCGACGACCAGACGGCTGAGCCGGTTGACGAACCGCCACGGCGTCAGCTGCGCCGACTCGGCCACGGCGTCGGCCAGTTCCGCGGTGTGCGCGTCCGTGATGTGGTCCAACTCGCGATCGAGGGCCTCGTCGTCGAGGACGATGCCCTCGCGCACCTGTGCCGGTACGAGCCGCGAGGAGTGCGGCACGTGCAGGATCACGGGTGAATGGGCCGCGCCGGGGAGGAGCTCGAAGGGGGCCGGGGTGTCCAGCGTGTCCGGGCCCTGGGCGGAGGCCGGGGTGCCGGGGGAGGCGGTCGGGTCCGAGGGGCTCAGGGTGTCGTTCATACAGGATTCCTATCCCAACCGGGCCCGGCCCGTCCCTCGGACGGGCCGGGCCCGGTCGGACCGCGCGCCCGCCCGGGCCACGCTCAGTGCCCGCCGCCGTGGCGCGCGTAGTGCTCGATGAGCGCCGCGCGGGTCGTCTCCAGCCGGTGGGCCAGGATGGCGCCGATCGTCCGGGTCAGTGACAGCTCCAGCGTCGGGTCCGCGTCGCACAGGGCCCGCACGTCCGCCGCGTCGAACTCGTAGGCGCGTACGGGGCTGAAGGCCTCGGCACCGAAGTCCCAGGTGTGCGGTGGGAAGAGCCACGACCAGCCGAGCAGGTCACCGGGGCCCAGGGTCGCGACCGAGATCCGTCTGCCCGCGACGACCTGCTGGTAGAGGGAGACCGTTCCGGAGCGGACCACCCAGAAACGGTCGGCGGTTCCCCCTGCCTCGAAGATCCGCCCGTCCGCGGGGAACGACACTTCGCGGGCCACACCCATCAGCTGGTCGCGATGGGCGGGGGAGAGGGCGGGCAGGAGCCGGAGAGCACTGGGCATCGCGGACCTCCATCGCGCCGCCGCGCGACCGACGGGTGCGGCGGCCCGTGTCGTACCGGTGGTGTCCCGTCACCCTCTATTGGAGCCCGATCCGCGGATTCCGTCGCGCCGTGGCCGGTGCGGGCCCGCCATGACGGGCCCGCACCGGCCACGTCAGGACCGTGAGCGCCAGGAGCGTCAGCACCCCGCCGACCAGGAACGTTCCGCGCATCTCGACGTACCCGCACCAGGCGGAGGCGCAGGGGGCCGACGGCCGCGGCGTCCTGCTGATGCCGAGGCGTGTTCGTGCGCCCCGACGTGGTGAGCGGCTTCGCCCGGCCCTGGCAGCCCACGGCGATCTACCCGGCACGCGGCGCGGCCGGTCCCGGACCGGCGGGCGCCGAGGCACCGCGCGTGCCCTGGCCCGGCTGCCGGGGCCGCACCGGGCGGCGATCCTCGCCGTGGCGCACGCGGATCCCGCGCGGCCACCCCTTGGAATCGATCACCCAGTGAGACCGCCACCGTTCGGTACGAGACCGTTCGCGATTCAAGCGGCCGGTTTGTGCGCGGTGGCGTGTCGTCACGCCCTGCTAGTCCTCCGGTTCCCAGGCGCGGAGCAGGTCGAGCAGCTTCGGGTCCCCGTCGAGTTGCAGGGAGTCCGCCGAAATGCGGTCGTACAGGTAGAGGACCAGATCACTGGCCGTGCCGCGAATGGAGACGCCTGCCGCGTCCGGGTCCTCGCCGGCAGCGGGCAGCCGGGTGGTCCGTGCACCGTCGCCGTCGACCGTGAGACGCCAGGAGCGGCCCTCGGTGGCGTGGAAGTCGAAGGCAGTGGGCTTGTGCGGCCAGGCGCTCGTCGTGAAGCAGGTGATGAACAGGGTCTCCTCGACACCGTCGAGCGCCACCTCGACAGGCAGTGAGGCCGGCTCGCCCACGGCGAGCTGGGCGTCGTAGGTGTGCACCGCGATCTCCTGGACCTGGTGCCGGGCGACGCCACCGGCGGTGTGCGGCGTCTGCGTGTCACCCCAGCCGGTGAAGCAGCCCTGGTCCGGACCGGCCTCCCGCAGGGCCGCCAGCAACAGCTCGGTCGAGGCGGCCAGCCAGGCCGGCACGGCCTCGCGCTCCTGCGGCGCGACCGCGTCACCCCGGGCCGGGGTCCTGGACGTGGCGTCCGGCCCGGCGGCGACCGTGGCGGCCCAGCGGCGGCGGCCCTCGCCGATGTGCTGCACCAGGTCGGACAGCGTCCACCCGGGGCAGGTCGGCACGGGCAGGTCGAGGCTGGGCGCGGCGGCGACCGCGGCGCGGAAGGCGGTTGCACGTTCGTCGATCAGCCGCAGCAGATCGGGAAACTCAAGAGTCTTGTGCACGGCGGTAGTTCTATCATCTTGATCCATTTGCCCGACAGCGGTTTCCCAGCCGGTACGGCGGGGAACTCCGGCCCAGGCGAGCCCACGCCCGGGCTTCCGCTACGCCACAGCCGAGCCCCGCGTCCCAGGCGACAGACCCACGATCCACTCGACCGCTCCGGCCGCCTCGGCCGCGGCCAAGATCGCGGTGGAGAGCCGCTCCCAGGTCCCGTCCGACTCCCAGGTCCGGAAGCGGCCGTACACCGTCTGCCGGTGATGCTCATCCCCTGCTGCTGCCGACAACCGCAACAGCAGACCGCGTTCTTGCTGTTCAGCGCCTCAACGCGCAGTCCAGGACCCCTTGGAGTCAATCATCTATTAGACGTTGCCCTCCGACGTCACCGTGAAGTGCGCGCCGTCCGGGTCGGTGAGGACCGCCTCCGTCGAGCCGACGCCCTGCTGGTGGGCCGTGCCTCCGTTGGCACGTGCCGCCCGCGCGCACGCCTCCACGTCGGAGACCGCGAAGTGGATCTGCCAGTGCGGCCGGATGGTGGGATCGGGCGCGGCGCCCACCGCCCCCGAGTGGATCCGGGCCACGATGTCGCCGCGACTGCGCAGCACGACCTCGTTCTCCTCGTAGTCGACCTCGCAGCAACCCGGGGCGGCGGACGCCCAGCCCAGCACCTCCCCGTAGAAGATGGCGGCGTCGAAGGCGTCCCTGGTGTGCAGTCGTACGAAGGCCGGAGCCGCGTGGCGCCAGGCCTCCCAGCCCGAGACGAGCTCACCTTCCCAGATGCCGAAGACCGCTCCGTCCCGGTCGGCCAGCAGCGCGGCCCGCCCGGGCGGCAGCGAGATCGGTCCCACTGCCGTCGTACCCCCGCGTTCCTGGCTGCGGGACACGGTCTCGTCCGCGCTCGACACCGCGAAGTACGGGATCCAAGCGACGGCCGTCTGCGCCACGAAGTCGACCTCGGAGACGCCCGCCACGGGAATCCCGTTCACCCGGGCCACCCGGTACTGATCGCCCATCCGGGTGCCGGAGCGCCACTCCCAGCCCAGGACGGCATGGTAGAAGGCTTCGGCGGCCCGCAGGTCGCGTGTGGTCAGGCTGACCCAGCACGGTGCGCCGAACACCGACCGACTGGTGACGACCTCACGCTTGAGTGTTCCGTCGCTCTTCATGCCGTACCGTCCTGACCTCACTGGCCGGCAGCGGTCGCGGGCGGTACCGGCCGAGGCCCCGGCGCACGTGCACCGAAGTCCCCGGCCTGCGCCGGCCGAGGCCTTCGGTGTGCCGTGCGGCGTCAGCCCAGGCGTATGAGGCCTTCCGCGCGGAAGGCCTCCGACTCCGTCAGTAGCACCTGCGGGTCCGCTGTCCCATCGACTCCAGCATCCCCCGCCTCGGCTCCGCGCGCACCACGCGGCGTTATCCGCGGGGCCGCTCGAAGGTCAGGAGCAGCCCCTCGACCGCGCCCGGACCTATCCGGCCCTTGACGTCGGCGGAGGTGATCGCCTTGAGCGCCCACCCGTCCCCGGCGTGCTTGTTCAGGACCTTCTCCAGCTTGTCGCTGTCCAGCGCATCGCCGATCAGCGACTCACGGAAGGTGACGACCTTGTACTCGTAGGTGTACGGGCTGCTCATGGCTGCGGTGCTCTCCTGCGGGTCGGGCGGCTTGGCCGGGCCCACCCAACCACGCTTCCGCGCCGTGGCACAGAGCCGCACCGAGCCCGCACGCATACCTTGGGTGAAGCCTTACGTGGTGCCGGGCCGCGGCACGCGTCCGACCGGCCCGACCGAGGGGGACACATGGAAGAGTCACGGACCAGCAGCCACATATCGGGCGCCGGGGGAGCCCCGGAACGGACACATGACGCCGGGGACGGCCCCGGCCGCGCACCGGGTACCACGGACACCACGGACGCCTCCGGCGACGACGGCAGCGGCGCCTTCGCCCGGCTGCGGGAGCGCGAGTTCGGCTATCTCGACGAAGGCGGGCACACCTACCTCGACCACACGGGTGCCGGGCTCCCGCCGCGTTCGGTCGTGAGGGGAAGCGCGCGTCGGATCACCGGAGGGCTGTTCGGGAACCCGCACTCGGAGAGCCCGGCCTCGCGCGCCTCCGGCCGGCTGCTCGCCGACGCCCGACGAGCGGTGCTGCGGCACTTCAACGCCGACCCCGCCGAGTACGCGGTGATCTTCACGCCCAACGCGACGGGCGCCCTGCGGCTGGTCGGCGAGGCGTATCCCTTCGCGCGCGGCAGCAGACTCGTGATGTCGCTGGACAACCACAATTCGGTGAACGGGCTGCGTGAGTACGCGCGGGCGCGCGGCGCGGCGACGGCGTACGTGCCGGTGAGCGGGCCCGGCATGCGGCTCGACGAGAAGCGGATGCGGGCCGCCCTGTCCGCGGGGCGCGGGCCCGGCTTACCGTCGGGCAGGCTTCGCCCGTCGCGTGAACGCGCCCGGACCTGGCGGCGCGCGCCGCTGCGGGGCGGGGCGGAGGTTGCCCGCCCGCGCGGCCTGTTCGCGTACCCGGCGCAGAGCAACTTCAACGGGGTGCAGCATCCCCTGGAGTGGATCGAACGGGCCCAGGAGCGCGGCTACGACGTCCTCCTCGACGCGGCCGCCTTCGTCCCCGCCAACACCCTCGACCTGGCCCGGTTCCGTCCGGACTTCACGGTGGTCAGCTGGTACAAGGTCTTCGGGCACCCGACCGGTGTCGGCAGTCTGATCGCCCGCCGGGAGGCGCTCGCCCGGCTACGCCGCCCCTGGTTCTCCGGCGGCACCATCTACGCGGTCAGCGCCCAGGCGCAGTGGCACGTCCTCGCCGACGACGAGGCGGCCTTCGAGGACGGCACGGTGAACTTCCTCGCCATCCCCGACGTGACGGCCGGGCTGGAGTGGATCGACCGCATCGGCATGGACCGCGTGCACGCCCACGTCACCGCCCTGACCGGCCGGCTGCTGGCCGGCCTGCGCGGACTGCGGCACAGCGACGGCTCCCCGATGGTCCGCGTGTACGGCCCCGAGAGCGGCGTGGCGGCCCGCGGCGGAACGGTCGCGCTGAACCTGCTCGGGGCGGACGGCCGGATCGTCGACGAACGCATCGTCACCCGCGACAGCGCCGCCCGCGGCATCTCCCTGCGCACCGGCTGCTTCTGCAACCCGGGCGCAGGGGAGGCGGCGTTCGCCCTGCCGTTGCGCCGGCTGCGCTCGGCCGCCCGCCGGCGACTCGGCTCGCTGGAGGACTACCTGGACCTGCTCGGCCTGCCGACGGCCGGCGCCGTCCGGGTCTCGCTGGGTGTGTCGTCGCAGCCAAGGGACATCGAGACGTTCCTGAATTTCGTGACGGAGACGTACCGGGACCGGGTGCCGGGGGTCGCGGGGCTGGCCGCGCGGGTGGGCTGCTGAGGCGGGACTCCGCGCGTCGCGTGCCGGGAACCCCGTCAGCGTCCGCGGCTCCGGGCCGTTCCCTCCCGGCACTTGCGCACCAGCACGGCCCACGTCACCGCCATGAACGCCAGCGTGAAGCCCGTGAGGACCAGCCAGCCCCGGCTCGCCGGATGAGCGAACGACTCCCCGTACGAGGCCAGCAGGGGCGGGCCGAGAGGGGAGCCGCCCCCGCGCCACAGCGCCTCCAGGCCGACCCCGCTGCCCAGGGCCTCGAACGCCCACCGGTTGGTCATCGCCCAGCTGATCGCCTCCCCGGCCGCGGCCATCCGGGGCACCGGCACGAACGCTCCGGAGAACAACACCTGGGGGAAGCAGAGCAGGGGCAGCATGAGCGTGGCCTGACCGGGCTCCGACACCGCCGCCGACGCCAGCAGTCCCAGCGCGAGCGCCGCCGCCGACGCCAGCAGACTCGACACGAACAGCGAACCGTAGGTGCCCCATCCTGCCCGGGGCAGCCGGTCCAGTGCGCGCAGCACGACGAGCAGCAGCACGTCAGCGGCGGCGAGCACCGGGAGCATGGTGGTGAGTTTGGAGGCGACGTACGGTCCGATCCGCAGGCCCGCCAGCCATTCGCGCCGCAGCACAGGAAGCTCGGTGCAGATCTGGAGCAGCCCGTAGGTCAGCCCGAAGAAGAACGCCCCGAACGCGATCCAGAACATGATCATCGCGGTCGAGCCCGGGTCCGGCGCCGCGGGGTCGAACGCGCCCGCGCGGAACAGCACCGCGAACATCGCCACGATCATCACCGGTGAACCGGCCAGTACGGCGACGGAGAGCCGGTTGTGCAGCAGCAGCGCCGTACCGCGGCCGGTCAGCAGGGCCCACTGGCGCACGGCCCCGATCCGTCCCGGCTTTCCGGGAGCCGGCACGAGGCCGGGCCGGGGAGCCGGCACCGTCCCGAGAACGCCGGGTTCGGCACGCGCGCCGGCCGCCACGGCCTCGTACACGTCCTCGACCGTCCCGACGCCGAACGCCTCGCACAGGGAGCCCGGAGCCCCCGAGTAGGCCACCTCACCGCCGGGCGAGAGGAGCACCACGTGGTCGCAGCGGAGCAGATCGGCCGGGACGTGCGAGGTGAGCACCACGGTGGTGCCGCCCTCGGCCAGCTCCCGCAGGGTCCGCAGCAGGGCCGCCCCGGTCACCGGATCCAGGCCCGACGTCGGCTCGTCGAGGAAGAGCACCCGGGGCCGGGTGAGCAACTCGGCCGCCACACAGGCCCGTTTGCGCTCTCCTCCGCTGAGCGCGCGCACCGCGGTCGCGGCCCGGTGGGAGAGGCCCAGGGTCTCCAGGACCGCGTCCACCCGCGCGGCGACCGCCTCGGCGGGCGTATCCGCGGGCAGGCGCAGGCCCGCCGCGTACACCAGCGTGCGGTGCAGCGGCAGGTCCCGGTGGATGATGTCCTCCTGCGGCACGAACCCGAACTCCGGTCCGGGCGGGCCGGGCCGGGCTCCGTCGTGCAGCACCTGGCCGCCGTCGGGGACACGCAGTCCCGCGAGCGCCTGGAGCAGGACCGTCTTGCCCGCTCCGCTGCTCCCGGCGATCACCGTGAGCCGTCCGGGTGCCGCGTCGCACGACACGTCGTGCAGTACACGCCCCGCTCCGCGCACCTCCACGCCGAGCCGGCGTGCCTGCACGAGCAGGCCCTCCATCTGGGGGGCCGGGCCGTCCGCGGTGACGGGTGGACTCGGCTGCATGGGAGTCGACATGGGGGCAGCATGCCAGGGGACGGCCGTGCCGACCCGCCGTACGGAGCAGGCGGGGAGCATTCGGCCGAACGGCGTCCTCCGTGTCCGCCGCGGGCATCGCCGAGCGGCGCCGTAGCGTTGGGGTGCGGTGGGCGAGTTCATTCCGACGGCGGACCCGGGGTGGCGCGATGTGCTGGAGTGCGACGGCCGACCTGGTGGTGGGCACCGGTGTTGCGGCCGTGGGGGTGGCGTGCGTGGCGCGGGTGCGCCGCTGGGGCGATCTTCCGCTGGCGGCACTGCCGTTGCTGCTCGGTGCCCATCAGATCGTCGAGTCCGTGGTCTGGGACTCGGGAGAGGGAAGCGGTCCCGCCGCACTCGCCTGGGCCGTGATGGCCCTTCCTCTGCTCGCGGTCTGGGTGCCGCTGGGTGTGGTGTGCGCGGTGCCGCGCGAGGTCAGGCCACGGGCGGCCGTCCCGCTCGCGGCGGGAGCGGGGACGGCGGTGGTTCTCGCCCATGCCCTCGCCACCCGCCCGGTGAGGGCCGAGATCCGTGGCCACACCGTCGGGTACGCCGTTCACCTGCCCCACGCGGAGGTCCTCGTCGCGGGGTATCTCGTCGCCACCGTCGGCGCGCTGCTGGTGTCCGGGGACCGCGGACTGCGGCGGCTCGGTGCCGTGGTCGCCGTCGGGGCGGCGATCTGCTGGGCGCTGTGGCGGCTGGAGTTCGTCTCGACGTGGTGCGCGTTCGCGGCGGTGAGCTCGGTGGTCCTGTGGACGTGGCTGCGCGGACGTCCGCGCGAGGGTGGTGCCGCCGTCGGGTGACGGGCGGTGTCGCGCCCGCGCCCGGGGCGGGAGCGTCTCCCTTGGGCTCCGGGGCGAGAAGCGGCTAGCCTGCGCCCGGGCCCCGGCAGCCACTTGGCCGGGTCCGGGCCCGAGCAGTCACTCGGCCGAGTCCGGCCGGTGAGGCCGATGGGCCCGTGGGGGCGGGTATTCCCGGTGACGCTGGTGCCTCTGGTACCAGGACCGGTGTTCCCCCGCTCAGGAGTGATCTGGTTGGGGTGACGCGCATCGCGCAAGGTGTACCCATGAACCAGATCACCGAGCAGCCGGCAGTCAGGAGCCGAGTGACGCCTCTGAGGTCCCTCCTGGGCGGCACGTACCTCCCGGGCCGCGACCGGGCCCGCCCCTTCCGGGTTCACCGGAACACGTTGTCCGAGTCCTCCCAGATCGACGGCTCGGGCGGGTCGTACTCCCGCGGAACCCGCGACGACGTCTGATACATCGCGTCGATCTCGGCGGCGAAGCGGCTGACGATCGCGTCGCGGCGCAGTTTCATCGACGGTGTCAGCAGTCCGTTGGCCAGGTCGAAGGGCTCCGGGAGGACGCGGAACACCCGAATGGACTCCGAGCGTGACACGGTGGTGTTGGCCGCCGCGACCGCGCGTCTGACTTCCTCCCGGAGCTCGTTCTCCTCGCGGGCGTCCCGGGCCGAGGGTTCGCCCCCGGTCCGGGACGCCCGCCAGTGCGCCACGAATTCGGGGTCCAGGGTGATCAGGGCTCCGACACAGGGCCGGTTGTCCCCCACGACGACGGCCTGGTGGATGAGGGGGTGGACCCGGAGACGCTCCTCCAGGGCGGCGGGAGCGACGCTCTTCCCGCCGCTGGTGATGATGACGTCCTTCTTGCGGCCGGTGATGGTCAGATACCCTTCGGCGTCGATCCGGCCGATGTCCCCTGTCGCGAGCCAGCCGTTGCGGAACGAGGCCTGCGTGGTGTGCGGATCGTTGATGTACCCCTGGAACACCGAAGGCCCCCACACCAGGATCTCCCCGTCGTCCGCGACCTGGACCTCCACGCCCGGCATCGGGCGTCCCACCGTGCCGGACTTCTCCCGGCCCACCGGCTGTACCGTGATGCCGCCGCTGGTCTCGGTGAGCCCGTACCCGTCGTGCACGAAGATGCCGATCCCCGCGTAGAAGAGGGCGAGTTCGCGGTTCAGGGGGGAGCCTCCCGACGCCCCGCCGCAGACGCGTCCGCCGAGCGCGGCACGCATCTTGCGGTACACCGTCTTCTCGTAGAGGGAGTGCTGCAGCCGCAGGTCGAATCCGGGGCCCGGCCCGGTGCCCAGCCGGTGTCGCTCCTCGGCGAGCGCGAAGTCCTGCGCGGTGCGCACGGCGCGCTCGAACAGCGCGCCCCGGCCGGCCTGCTGGGCGGTCCGCAGGAAGTTCTTGAAGATCTTCTCGAACACGAACGGGACGGCGTACAGATAGGTCGGCCTGAAGGACAGGAGGGCGGCGGAGAGAGCCTCCTCCCGCAGATCCGGCTCGTGACCCAGGATGATGCCGCCGCGCAGACACAGCCCCTGGATCATCAGCCCGTACACATGGGAGAAGGGCAGGAAGGCGAGGATGGCGGCCTGTTCGCCGGGAGGAGCCGCCGTGTGTCCCCAGCCCGCGAGGAGCGTGTCGCAGGGGCTGGCCAGGCTGCGGTGGGTCAGGGCGCAGCCCTTGGGGTGTCCGGTCGTGCCCGAGGTGTAGGCGATCACGGCGGTGGAGTCGGGCAGCACGATCCGGCGGAGCGAGTCGACCGTCGTCGCCGGTATCGCCTGCCCCCGCTCGGCGAGCTGCGCCAGCGCCCCGGTGTCCAACTGCCAGACATGGCGCAGGAACGGGAGTGACGCGCACGCGGAGCCGACCGTCATGACGCCCTGCTCGTCCTCGACGACCACGGCGACGCAGTGGGCGTCCTTGAGGATCCACGCGACCTGTTCGTGCGACGAGGTCGGGTAGATCGGCACGATCTCGGCGCCCACCGACCAGAGCGCGAAGCTGAGCACCGTCCACTCGTAACGTGTGCGCGCCATGATGGCCACGCGGTCGCCCGGGCGGATGCCGGACGTGACGAGCCCACGGGCGAGGTCGACGACCTCGTCGCGCAGTTCGGCGGCGGTGAAGGGGATCCACTGCGCGCCGGACGCGGAGTCGGCGCGCCGCGCGATCTGCAGCAGGCCGGGTGTACGGCGTGCCGTGTCGAAGAGACTGTCGGCGAGTCCCCCCTGCATCAATGCCGTGGCCGGTGGAGAAACTTCGGACTGGTGCATTTCGCCGCTCCGCAATTCTCCTCGACGTGGCCTCACCCAGGCGCCGGTGCCGAGGAATGCCGAATGTAGCCGACACGGGCGGCCATCGTGCGCGATTCGGTCAGCAGTACGCACCGGCCGAGGAGCCCGGTGGTGCGGCACCCGGCGGGGGCGGCGTCAGCCGCTCACCGGCCCCCCTGTCCGGCTGCCGCCGGACGACCTCGGCCGCGTCTCACGAGGACGCCAGGTCCTCGGCGAGTTCGGCCCTCCAATGCGCCGTCGTCCGCTGGTGGATGATGCCCGCCGCCGCTTCGGGGACCGGTCGCAGGATGAACGCGCGCAGCGCGCCGGCCGCGCCGTGGCGTATCCACCAGGCGTTCGTGTCGTCCTGCGAAAGCGGCGCCCCGTCGTCCCGCCAGGAGGGCCGGGTCAGCTGCCGGGCCGCCCACGCCTCGGCGGCGAGGGTGCGCAGACGCAGGTCCAGGGCATCGTCCGCCGCGAGCGGGACGCGCTCGCCCCGTCCGATCAGCTCCAGCGCGTCGGCGACTTCGGGGTAGGTGTCGATGTGTGTCTCCGCGGCCAGTCGCGTCAACTGCGCGGCGAAGGCCGCGCGCAGCCGGTCCGCTGGTGTCCGTCCGACGAGCGCCGCGAGATCGAAGTCCCGTACGAACGTGACCGGATGGCCGGTCTCGGGGATGTCGTCGAGCACGGGCAGCAGCAGTGCGCTCGTCAGCTCCGCGGAAACGTCGTCGTCGGGCCGGTGGACGATGCCGAACTCCCCTTCCAGCGCGGCCAGCAGCCGGACGTAGGCGGCCTGTGAGCCGGGGAAGGGGTCGGTTCCGACCCGCCGGGCGGGCCGGTCCGTGCCGGGGAGGTCCACCTGGTCCTCGCGGGGCGACAAGACGTGGTGCAGGGCCTCCGGCCGCACCACGGCGTCCTCGGCCAGAGTGACGGTCACCTCCGGGCCCCGCTTCGTCAGGGCGACGGCCCGGGTGCCCGCGGAGACCCGGCGCAGCACCTCGGGCCGGCCGAACTGCGCGGCACCCGCCTCCTGCACCGCGTACGCCCATGCGCCGGCGGTGCCCGCCCGGACCAGCGGCCGGTGCGCCGCCCAGAGGGACTCGGCGGATTCCTCCGCGTGCTGCCGGGTGCGGGCGAGGACCGTCCCGGGAACCGCGCCGAGCCTCTCCAGCAGCTGGTCCGCACCGATGCCCTCGGCGAAGACCGTGTCGGGCTGGTACGGCGGTGGCGCGGGCGGTTCGCCCTGACGGACCCGGACGAACACGAGGCGCGGACCGTCCGCCTGCCGGGGCTCCGCGGGCGGCTCGGCGGATGCGGGCGGCGTCGGCCGGGGCTCGCCGGCCGCGGCGGCGAGCGCGAGGGGCGAGCGCGGCTGTGGGACGACGGACCTCTCGTCGTCCCACAGCAGCGTGCCGTCCGCCACCACCGGTGTGCGGCCGTCGAATCTGCTGCCCTGCTCCAGGGCGTCGGCGTAGTCCGCGAGGACGTGCCGCAGGCTGGGCCACGAGGTGAAGGACGGCGCGTCCTCGTCGAAATAGCGTCCGACGCGGCCCCAGTGGGCGCCCGCGTGGCAGGTGAGGAACAGCCCGTCGGAGGACTGCCGGCCGATGCCGAGCGTGATGAGCAGCCAGTCCTTGTGCCAGTACGACGCCAGCTCGTCGTAGTCCTCGTCGTCCTCGTCGAGGTTCTCGTCGATGTCCGCGCCGATGCCGCGCAGGAATTGTGTGCTGCGGACGATGTCGGTGACGCAGGACAGCGGTCCGTAGTACGCGAGGACGGGGGCGCCGTCCTCCAGCTCCACGCCGTCGTGGCAGCGCAGCGACGCCTTCAGGTCGGGGTGGAACGCGACATCGAGCGTGCGCTGGGCGGCCTCGATGTCGGCCTGTGACGCCGGAGGCCGGAGCCGGGCGTGGCTCACCGGGGCGTGCGCGGCGAGCCAGGCGTCGATCCGTGCCCATGAGTCCTCGATGCTGGGAATGCTCATGGCCGGGACACTACGACGCGCCACTGACAATCCACCGGGCGGCGGCCGCCGGGTGCCGCGGACGGCGATCGGCCGGCGAACACGTCCTCGGCGGCGGGCAGTCGGCCGGCGACGACGGGAGGGGCGCGGATGCCTCGGCGTCTCATTCCGAGCGGTGGCGGACGGCCGAGAGCAGGCGCCGCACCCCCACCGCATGGCCGCCGGTCCCCACCACGAGCCGTCGGTACAGCCCGCCGGCGAGTCCGGGGAACGCGGCCCGCGTCTCGGCCCTCAGCCGTGTCCGGCCGTGGCCGACGTCCTCCAGGCGGAAGATCAGGGCGTACGAGGAGAAGCGATGGCGGCCGGCGAGCACGAGTTCGCGACCCGGCACCGCGGCGACCACCCGGAAGCCCGGGAGCGTCGAGCCCTCGGCGAGGGGGCGCGGTCCGCGGGAGGTGCTGTCGGCGCAGCGCACGAGCTTCGCGTATCCGGCGGCCCCCGGACGGGAGAACGTCCGGCTCAGCACGGCGTCGAGTCCGCGCCAGACGTCGTCGGTCTCCGCGGCGATGACGGTCATGTGCTCATCGACGCAGGGCAGTACGGCGGTCTGCATCAACGCCTCCGTGAGGTCCGGCCGTCGCGGCGAGCGCGGCGCCCTCCCATTGGATGATGCCACCGCCCGCCGGCCTCCCCGCCGAGGGGGCTCCTGCTCCTGCGGTACGGCCGCGGCGCCCGGAGCGTGGCGGCGACAGGGCGCCGGGGCGGCGTCGCGCGGGGCCCATGGCGTTGCCGGGACGGCGGCGTCGAGAGGGGTCCGTGGCGCGCCGGACGCCGGCGGCGCGCGGGGTGCCATGACCTGCCGGGACGACGGCGCGCGGTGGCATCGGGGTCAAGTCACGTGAATGATCCTCGGTTCACCCTTCCGGGGGATGGCCTCGGGCTGCAAGACTCCGGAGCGTGCCCGACTTCGACATGCTCGTCATCGGATCCGGCCCGGGCGGCCAGAAGGCCGCCATCGCCGCGGCCAAGCTCGGCCGTCGGGTCGCCGTCATCGACCGCCCCGACATGGTCGGCGGGGTCTCCATCCACACCGGAACCATCCCCTCGAAGACCTTGCGCGAGGCGGTCCTCTATCTGTCCGGCCTCACCCAGCGCGACCTGTACGGCCAGAGCTACCGGCTCAAGGAGGACATCACCGTCACGGATCTGACCGCGCGCACGGAGCACGTGGTCGGCCGGGAGGTCGACGTCATCCGCAGCCAGTTGTCACGCAACCACGTGTCCCTCTTCGCCGGCACCGGCCGCTTCCTGGACGACCACACCATCGGTCTGCGCGAAGTGAACGGCGACGAGAAGCAGTTGACCGCGGATCGCATTCTCATCGCCACCGGCACCCGCCCGGCCAGGCCCGCGAGCGTCGAGTTCGACGGCCGGACGATCCTCGACTCGGACAACGTGCTGAACCTGGAGCGGGTGCCACGCTCCATGGTCATCGTCGGGGCCGGCGTGATCGGGATGGAGTACGCCTCCATGTTCGCGGCCCTCGGCAGCAAGATCACGGTGGTCGAGAAGCGGTCCGGGATGCTCGACTTCTGCGACGTCGAGGTGATCGAGTCACTGAAGTACCACCTTCGGGACCTGGCCGTGACCTTCCGCTTCGGGGAGACCGTGGCCGCGGTGGAGCGCCATCCACGGGGCACGCTCACGGTCCTGGAGAGCGGCAAGAAGATCCCCGCGGACGCCGTGATGTACTCGGCGGGCCGCCAGGGCCTCACAGACGAACTCGACCTCGACAAGGCGGGCCTGACCGCCGACGCACGCGGCCGGATCAAGGTCGACGAGTACTACCGCACAGAGGTGCCGCACGTCTACGCCGTCGGCGACGTCATAGGCTTCCCCGCGCTGGCGGCGACGTCGATGGAGCAGGGGCGGACGGCGGCGTACCACGCCTTCGGCGAACCGGTGAGCCGGATGCACGACCTCCAGCCGATCGGCATCTACACCATCCCGGAGATCAGCTTCATCGGCCGGACCGAGGACCAGCTCACCGACGACTGCGTACCGTTCGAGGTCGGCATCTCGCGCTATCGCGAACTGGCCCGCGGGCAGATCATCGGGGACTCGCACGGCATGCTCAAGCTGCTGGTCTCGCCCGACGACCGCAAACTGCTCGGCGTCCACTGCTTCGGCACCGGTGCCACCGAACTCATCCACATCGGCCAGTCCGTGATGGGCTGCGGCGGCACCGTCGACTACCTGGTGGACGCCGTCTTCAACTACCCCACGCTCGCCGAGTCGTACAAGGTCGCGGCCTTGGACGCGACCAACAAGATCAGGCAGATCGACCGCCTCAAGGACTGAGCGGGCCGTCACGCCCGCGTCACCCCGAGGCCCTGATCACTGCCCGGAGAAAGCCGAGATGAGCAGCGCAGCACCGATCGACCTGCGATCCGACACCGTGACCCGGCCCGATGCCGAGATGCGTGCCGCGATGGCCGCCGCCGACGTCGGCGACGACGTTCTCGACGGCGACCCCACGATGCGCGCCCTGGAGGACCGGGCCGCCGAACTCCTGGGCGTGGACGCGACCTTGTGGGTGCCGAGCGGCTCCATGGGGAACCTCGTCGCGCTCTTCCTCCACCTGCGCAGAGGTGACCGCTTCTTCGCCCCGCAGCGCGCGCACGTGCTCGACAGCGAGGTCGGCACGGCGTCCTGGCTCGCCGGGGGCATGCCGCAGCCGCTGCCCTGGACGGCGGGCCCGGGGCGGATCACCGCGGAGGACATCCGAGCCTCGGCGCTCGGCGGCGGAGCGTACTTCGCCCTGCGCAACCGGTTGTTGTGCCTGGAGAACACGCACAACGCGGCGGGCGGTACCACCACCTCGCCGCAGGAACACGCCGAACTGGTCGCCGCGGCCCGGGAGGCGGGACTGCTGGTCCATCTGGACGGCGCCCGCGTCTGGAACGCGGCGGTGGCCCTGAAGACCGCGCCCGCCGATCTCACCCGCGGCGTGGACACGGTTCAGGCGTGCCTCAGCAAGGGGCTGGGCGCCCCCGTCGGATCGGTGGTCGGCGGCAGCGCCGACTTCGTGCACGAAGCCCGGCGGGTGCGCAAGATGCTCGGCGGGGGAGTGCGCCAGGGCGGCGTACTGGCCGCGGCCGGACTCGTGGCGCTGGAGCGCGTCGACCGGCTCGCGGAGGACCACGACAACGCGCGGTTCCTGGCGAGCGGGCTGCGCGAGCTGGGCTGGGACGCCGCGGCACCCGAGACGAACATCGTCATGGCAGAGGTGCCGGACCCGGCGGGTGCGGTCGGGCGGCTTCGCCGGGCCGGTGTGCTCGCCCTCTCCCTGGGTGGCCGCCTGCGCCTGATCACGCACCGCGACGTCTCACGGGACGACATCCGGCAGGCCCTCGACCGTATCGCCGCACTGTCCGACTGACCTGCCGGGCGGCACCGGGAGCGCCGGCCCCGTTCCGCCCGGACCGACCCGGAAGGACACCCATGGCAGCCGCGCGCTTCCCGCTGGAACCCGTGCCCCTCCATGTCCCCGACGCGGTCCTCGACGACCTCAAGGCACGCCTGCGGCTCACCAGATGGTCCGACGACGCGGGCAACGAGGACGAGTACTACGGCGTGGGCCGCCAACGCCTTCGGGAACTCGCCGACCACTGGCTCCACCACTACGACTGGCGCGAGGCCGAGGCGGCGATGAACGCCTACGAGCATTACAGGACCGAGATCCAGGGCGTGCCCGTGCACTTCATGCGCAAGCCCGGCGTCGGCCCCGACCCGGTGCCGCTGATCCTCACCCACGGGTGGCCCTGGACGTTCTGGCACTGGTCGAAGGTCATCGGCCCGCTCGCCGACCCGGCTGCCTTCGGGGGCGACCCCGCCGACGCGTTCGACGTCATCGTCCCCTCCCTGCCCGGCTTCGGCTTCTCCACCCCGCTGACGGGCCGTCCGGACATGAACTTCTGGAAGGTCGCCGACCTCTGGCACACCCTGATGACCGGCACACTGGGGTACGAGAAGTACGCCGCCGGAGGATGCGACGTCGGCGCCCTCGTCACCGGCCAGCTCGGTCACAAGTACGCCGCCGAACTGCACGGCATCCACATCGGCTCCGGCCTGAAGCTCACGTTCTTCAACGGCGACCGGGCCTGGGACCTCAGCGGCGGGCAGCCCCTCCCCGAGAATCTGCCCGAGCACGTCCACCGCCAACTGGTCGCCTACGAAAGGCGGTTCGCTGCCCATCTCGCCGCCCACGTGCTGGCGCCCAGCACCCTCGCCCATGGTCTGTCCGACTCCCCGGTCGGACTGCTCGCCTGGATCCTGGAACGCTGGACAAAATGGAGCGACAACCACGGCGACGTGGAGAACGTCTTCTCCAAGGACGACCTCCTCACCCACGCCACGATCTTCTGGGCCGGCAACTCCATCGGCACCTCGATGCGCTACTACGCCAACGCCAACCGTCATCCCTGGACGCCCTCCCACGACCGTCACCCGGCCGTCGAGGCACCCACGGGCATCACGTTCGTCGGCTACGAGAACCCGCCCGGCGTCTCCACCGGGCAGCGCGTGGAGCACTGGCTGTCCACGGACCGTGCCGCCTGGTACCACCACGTCAACCTCACGGCACACGACGAAGGCGGCCACTTCATCCCCTGGGAGGTCCCCGACGCCTGGGTCGACGACCTGCGCCGCACCTTCCGCGGCCGACGCCGCACCTCCCAGGCGAGTCCGCCACAATGACCGGATGATCGGCAGACGGACCACCTACCGCATGGCGGACGGCATACGCATACCCGGAACCTGGCGGCACGCCTTCATCCGCAACGGCGACTACCACCTCACCGACCTGTTCATCTACGCGGACGGACTCATCGACTGCTGGGGCCTGGTCACCCTGGAGGAGTTCGAGGAGAAACTGCGCAGCGGCTGGGTCGCCACCGAACTCCCGGACGGCGCCCGGGCGTCCGGCTTCGAGCTGGCCGCCTGGAAGTTCGGCGAGCCGCGCAGCTGGCACACGCCTGAGCTGCTGCTCGCCGAGGTGCGCGACACCATCGACGAACTCAACGGGCGTCCGGACTCCACGGACCGGTGCCTGGCCGCGGTCGACGCCTTCCTCGCCGACCGCACCGAGGAGAAGCGGGCCGCCGCCCGCGCCGCCTACCTCGCCATCCCCGCGACGCAGCGCCACTACGCGCTCGGCGACATGGACCGCAAGGACTGGCCGCTCCAGGTCCTGGTGGCCGGAGTCGGCGGACGCACGGAGAGAAACCCCGAGGCGGAGGTCACGCAGGAGGTCCACGACGAGGCGATCGCCTACTTCGAGGAGCGCGCCCAGTGGATCGCGGAACGGCCCTCACGGGTCCTCGCCGACGGTCCCGCGGAGCCCGTGGCGCCCGCGATCCACCTCTACCAGAGCTATCCGCTCAGGCCGTCGGACGACCCCGGCACCAAGGGGCTGCGCAACGATTATCCGGCCCCCGTCGCGGTCGACGGCGTCACCTACCCGTCCGTCGCACACGCGTACTGGGCCCTGTCGATCGCCGACCCGGCCGTCGGCTCGGCGATCACCGCGGAGAGCAGCGTGTTCGAGGCCCGGAAGCTGGCCGTCGGCGCCCCGCTGCGCGACGGCTGGGAGCACGCCCGCACGGCCGTCCTGACCGCTCTGCTGCGCGCCAAGTACGCGCAGCACCCGGCCCTGGCCGGGGCCCTGCTGGCCACGGGCGACGCCACCCTGATCTACGACGACAGCGACTCCGCGTTCTGGGGTGACAAGGGCGGCCGGGGCCGCAACTGGACCGGGCGACTCCTCGAACTCGTCCGCTCCGAACTGCACGCCGGGAGCGCGGGCGTCCTCCCCGGGGCGACGGCCGCGACCAGGCACTAGGGGGGCGTCGTTCGGATCGGTCCGGATCCGAACGGCATCCCCGGAGCCCGGGGGTGCCCTGGCCCGGCGGCACCGGGTCAGGGCAGCGGGATGACCACCTCGTCCTCGACCGGCGGGTCGATCTCCTGCTCCCGGTTGCCGGTGGCGGCGAAGCAGCGCAGACGGACCGAGGACGGGGTGACGTCCAGACGCAGGAACGACTTGAAGAAGGGCGGGCTGTAGGTCGCCGAACCCGGGGAGAAGAGCTGGGTGTACGCCTTGCGCACCGGGAGGCGGAAGCGCGAGGTGCGGTCGGGCCGTCCGCCCGCCCCCAGCAGGGAAGCCACCAGCCGGGTGCGCCGGGTGACGCGGACGGGCGCACTCGCGGATCGGGTCGGCGGGATGCCGAGCCGCTCCGCCATGACGGCCATGGCCTGCTCCTCGGTGAGGGTGAAGAAGCGACGCATCCGCAGCCGGCGCCCGTAGAGCCTGCTGTAGAAGGCCAGTGAGTCGCCGCGCAGCGGGTAGCAGCGGAAGTCCGCTTCGGTGACCCGGGCGACGGAGACGCGGGGGATGGTGTGCGTGGCGTGCATGAACGCCCCGCCGCCACCGGCGACCACGTACTGCAGGGTGCGGTCGCCGACCTTGACGGGATAACGCTGGTAGTTGTGGATGTCGCCCCCTATCGCGGCGACGTAGTGGTGCGCGGGGTCGCGCACGATGTCGTCGACGGTGCCGCCGCCCTCGATCTCGCACGGATGGTGTTCCGCGTCCACGTACAGGGGCGAACCGGTGATCAGGATCTTGGGGGTGTCGCCCGCGGAGACCTCGCGCAGCCAGCGTCCCTGCTCGGCGTCGATCGTCCCGAGGAGACCGGTGTCTATACCGATGATCCGCACCGGACCGGCGTCGACGGCCCAGTACGGCCCCGGCTGGACGGCCTGTTGGGCCGGTGCCGAGCGCAACCTGCGTGCCTCGGCGAGCCGTTGCTCGTCCGCCTTGCGCGGCGTGTGCCACAGCAGCGAACGCAGCCGGGCCCGCAGGGTCCGTCGCTGCCCGTTTTCCGGCGCGAGGGGTGGCGCGTCGCAGAAGACCCGCATGAAGCCGTGCAGGTCCTCGTACCAGTCGTGATTGCCGGGTATGGCGTATATGGGGGCCGGGTAGTCCCGGTACGGACCGTGGAACTTCGTGCCGTAGTCGTCGGTGCTGCCGACCGGATAGATCACGTCACTGGCGAGGACCGCGAAACTCGATCCCCGACTGGCTTTCAGGAAGCCGGGGACGACGGCGTATTGAGGCGCGTCGCCCTCGCCGGTGTCCCCGATCACCATGAAGGAGAAGTGGTCGGGATCGTCGCGCCGCACCACCGCGTCGGCGGGCGCGCCGGCGCTCCTGCGCTGTTCCACCCAGCGGGCGCGGGTACGGCCCGTGGGGTCTCCGAACCACGAGGCGAGCACGCCGTTGCGCGCGGGCCACAGCGTCCTCGGGTCGAGCCACGAGAGTTTCTCGACGCGGGAGGGCATCAGGCGCCGGTAGTCGCCGGGTTCCGGAGTGCCCCAGCCGGCGCCCCGGGCGGTGTCGCGTGAAGAGTCGGACATCGGTGAACGGTAACAACGATCTTCCCGGACGCGGGAGGGGGGCGGGCGGTCGCCGCCCCGGCACCGTCCGAAGGCCCCGCGCACGGCGATCCCGCGAACGGCACGTGCGGGAAATAGGGGTGCGCGTGGCGCCGACCGCTGACAGGCTGCGCCGGTGAATCGCGAACAACTGTCCGGCATCGCCCACGCCGACCACCCGATCAAGGCGCCGCTCGACGACGAATCCGTGCGCCGACTACTGGAACAAGCCCTGCCGCGCGGCGACGAGCGCGTGCTGGACCTCGGCTGCGGCGGAGGCGAATGGCTGCTGCGAGCCCTGGCCGGCAACCCGCGGCTGCGCGCCGAGGGCGTCGACACGTCCGAGGAGGCCCTGGCCCAGGCGCGCCGGGGTGCGACCGCACGGGACGTCGGGGAGCGTCTGGCACTCCATCACCTGCCGGCCTCGGACTTCTCCTCGCCCCACCCGTTCGACCTCGTGCTCAGTGTCGGTGCCACCCATGCGTTCGGCGGCCTGCTGCCCACCCTGGCCGCGGCGCGCGAACACCTCGCGCCGGGCGGGCGCGTGCTGATCGGGGATGCCGTCTGGGACCGGGAGCCGTCCCCGGAGGCGGTCGAGATGCTGGGGGAGTACGACGACCTGGCCACCACGGTCGAGCGTGTCGTCGCCGACGGCTGGACCCCGGTCCACGGGCACGTCAGCACCCGCCGGGAGCTGGACGACTACGAGTGGGCCTGCTGGGGTTCGCTCGCCTCCTGGGCCCTCGACCACCCCGCCGACCCGGACAGCGCCCAGGCGCTGGCCACGGCCACCGAGCGGCGGTCCGAGTGGCTGCGTGTCTACCGGGACTGCTTCGGGTTCGTCTGCCTGGTCCTGCGCCGCACGCCGAGCTGACCGGCGCGGGGCCCGCACACCGAGGCGTCCTCGCGCGGCCGGCCTGGGCATCCGGCCCGGCCGGCCGCGCGAGCGGCGATGTCGGTCCTACGACGCGTCGTGCACCTTCCCCGTGAACGGCGGCCCCTCGTGCGGCTCGCCGGTGTCGTCGTGGACGGTCGGCCGCAGGCGTACCGTCTCCTCCGGCTCGGCCACCCGGTCCACGACGGTGGGAAGGGTCAGCTCGGCGGCGGTGCGCCCTGCGGGCACGTCGACGAGGAGGTACAGCTGCTCCACCGACGACAGGGGCCGTGGCGGCTGAGGCTGCGCGCCGGAGTGGTCCCGCAGCCACCGCGGGTCGACGTCCGTGGTGGACAGTTCGGTGCCGCCCGTGACGGGAAGGACTCCGAAGTAGGCCTGGATGTCCGCGTCGGCCACCTCGGACAGGGAAACCTTCCACGTCAGGCTCCGGCCCTCGGTGACCTGGTCGGCGACCGGTGTCACCCGGACTGCGGGCGCCGGGTCGTCGTTCACCGCGACGACGCCGCCGAGATGCGCGCCGACCACCGCACCCCGGACCGCCTTCACGAACACGTCGTGCGCGACGTCGTAGCCGAAACGGGTGTTGCCCCGTACCCGGACCCGTACGTCGATGCCGTGAGCGCCGGGCCGCACGGTCACCTCGCGCGCCGTCGCCTCGCCGGTCCCCGGATCGGCGACGAACAACCGGACGGTTCCCCTGCGGTGCCCGGACACGGACACCGGCACGTGGTAGGTCCGTGTGCCCGAGTCGCCCTCGGCGACCGACAGGCGGCCCACGTCGACACGGGGCATCTCGGCCGCCCTGACGGCGGGCAGCCCGGCACGCCAGCCCCACGCGTCCATCAGCCGCGCCTGTCCCGACCGGCTGCGCGGCACCAGCTCCAAAACCGTCACCCTGCGCAGATCGAGCCCGGCGCGGGTGGCGGCGGCCAGCGGCACACGGACCTCCTGCCCCCAGAAGGAGGCGGTGCGATCCGTCCCCGGCAGCCCGTCGAGCTCCAGCCTCCCCAAGAGGGCCCGGCGGCCCGAGGCGTCGGCCACCGCCACATCGAGCCGGGCGTCCCTGCTGTCGGGCGGCACGATCACCCGCAGTGCCAGCGCGTCGGACCCGGCCACGTCCACGGCGCGCGCCGCACGGACGCGTGTCGTGGTGCCGGGCGCCGTCCAGCGCAGTGCCACGGCGTGCCGGCCGGGTTCCTTCGAGGTCTCCCACATCACGAAGTGCGGGGAGCCGCCCCGCTCGCCGGGTCCGAGGCAGGCGGTGTCCACGTCGGTGTCCACCTGGTTGCAGAGCCGTCCGCCGTCCACGGTGACCCGGGCGTCCGGCAGGAACGCCGGTATGCGGCGTCCGCCGACCGCGTGCGTGAGCACCCGTGCGGGGCCCGCCGAGGGCGCACGCCGGTTCGATCCGTCGAGCAGCGGCCGCACCCGGTCGTCACCGGCGACGAACACCCGTGCCGCCACGGCCAGGTACGTCGCACCGGCGGCCTGCTGCTGCCGTGCCGTCAGCCTGGTCGAGGCGGAGCGCGAGCACACCCGGTCCGGCTCGTCCCCGGTCCCCCGTGCGTCCCGGAAACATCGCGGGACGCTCTCCGCCCCACGAGGACGGGAGCGGAGACCGAGGGGTTGCCTGACGGCACAGGTACAGGCGAAGGCCCGGACAGAGGTATCGACGGAAAGTCAGGACCGGGGCGCGTTCCGAGTGTCGCGGGCGCGGGTGTACGGCCCGGCGTGCGCGGCCCGCGGGAGCTCGCGCCCCGCGTATGAGGGGACCGGCCGCTCGCGTGGGC
Organism: Streptomyces sp. 142MFCol3.1; assembly: GCF_000424945.1. Taxonomy (NCBI): domain Bacteria; kingdom Bacillati; phylum Actinomycetota; class Actinomycetes; order Kitasatosporales; family Streptomycetaceae; genus Streptomyces; species Streptomyces sp. 142MFCol3.1. The sequence continues at coordinate 10,274 of NZ_AUKV01000027.1, read as the reverse complement.
GAGTGGGCCACGGACCATTGCGCCGGCCGGCCGGGTTGCCGTCCGTCGCCACCCGGTCGGCGTACACGCACGGACGGGTGCGCCGGCCGAGTGACGGTTCGGGTCGAGTTGTGCAACTCCCGGCGCTCCGCGTGCGGTGGAGGCTCCCGGACGGGCCACACACCCGCGTGAGTCCGTTTTAGAAGGAATGTCACCTCTTATGCGGTTAATTAAGAATCAATCTATCCTGATGCCGTTAGGGCTCCGGCAGTCGACGGCCGGTCATATGTGGCCGGTGGGAAAGCGGGCTTCCATGGCTGATCGACTTAAAAGGTTGGGGTTGGTCGGCGAGATGTCGGCCGAGTTCCTCGGCACCATGATCCTCATCCTCTTCGGCGTCGGCGTGGTGGCCCAAGTGGTCGCCGGTGGAGGGCTCACCGTCCCACCGGGCGGCCTCGGAAACCACGACAGCATCGCCTGGGCCTGGGGCATCGGCGTCACGATGGGTGTCTACGTCGCGGCCCGGCTGAGCGGTGCGCACCTCAACCCGGCGGTCACCCTGGCCCTGGCCGCCTTCAAGGGGTTTCCCTGGAAGAAGGTGGCGCCCTACGTGGTCGCCCAGACGGCAGGCGCCTTCGTGGCGGCCCTCATCGTGCGCTGGAACTACACCGAGGCACTGGCCAAGGTGGACCCCGGGCACACCGTCAAGACGCAGTTCGTGTTCTCGACCCTGCCCGCCAACGGAAACACCAACCTGCCGGTCCACGAGTGGGGCGCCTTCCGCGACCAGGTCATCGGCACCGCCATCCTGCTGCTGCTGATCCTGGCGATCACGGACCTGCTCAACCAGCCGCCCGGCGCCAACATGGGGCCGTTCATCATCGGCCTGGTCGTCGTGGGCATCGGTATGGCCTGGGGCACCCTCGCGGGTTACGCGATCAACCCGGCGCGTGACTTCGGCCCCCGGCTGGCCAGCTTCATCACCGGATACGGCGGAGCCTGGCGAGATCAGTACGGCGCCATCTATTTCTGGGTGCCGATCGTCGGCCCGTTCGTCGGTGGACTGCTCGGCGCGGGCATGTACAAGGTCTTCATCGGCAGGTTCCTGCCCACGGCTGAGCCGGAGCCCCCCGGACGCGTCCCGGCCCCCGAGGACTGACCCCACACAAGAGGCGGCACACCATGGCGGACTTCGTGGGCGCGGTGGACCAAGGGACCACCAGCACTCGATTCATGATCTTCGACCACGCCGGCAACGAGGTGGCGAAGCACCAGCTGGAGCATGCCCAGATCCTTCCGCGCTCCGGATGGGTCGAGCACGACCCGGTGGAGATCTGGGAACGCACCAACTCGGTGATGCAGAACGCCCTGCGGCACGGAAACCTCTCTCCGGAGGACCTGGCGGCGATCGGGATCACCAACCAACGCGAGACCACCGTCGTCTGGGACCCGCGCAACGGCCGTCCCTACTACAACGCCATCGTCTGGCAGGACACCCGCACCGACTCCATCGCCGCGGCCCTGGAACGCTCGGGCCAGGGCGACGTCATCCGCCGTAAGGCGGGGCTGCCACCGGCGACGTACTTCTCGGGCGGCAAGATCCAGTGGATCCTGGAGAACGTCGACGGCGTCCGGAAAGCGGCGGAGCAGGGACACGCCCTCTTCGGCAACACGGACTGCTGGGTGCTGTGGAACCTGACCGGCGGCCCGCACGGCGGCATCCACGCGACCGACGTGACCAACGCCAGCCGCACGATGCTGATGGACCTGGAAAACCTCGACTGGGACGACGAGTTGCTGGGATTCTTCGACATCCCGCGATCGATGCTGCCGACCATCAACCCCTCGTCGCACCGCGAGGCCTACGGCGTGACGCGGACCACCCGGCCGCTGCAGGCCGCCATCCCCGTCACCGGAGTGCTGGGCGACCAGCAGGCGGCCACCGTCGGACAGGTCTGCTACTCGCCCGGCGAGGCCAAGAACACCTACGGAACCGGCAACTTCCTGGTGCTCAACACCGGCACGGAGCTGGTCCGCTCACAGCACGGCCTGCTCACCACCGTGGCCTACCAGTTCGGCGACAGCCCGGCGGTCTACGCCCTGGAGGGCTCCATCGCGGTCACCGGGTCCGCAGTGCAGTGGCTGCGTGACCAGATGAAGATCATCAAGAACGCGGCCGAGAGCGAGACCCTGGCCCGCACCGTCGAGGACAACGGCGGCATGTACTTCGTGCCCGCGTTCTCGGGCCTGTTCGCCCCGTACTGGCGCTCCGACGCCCGCGGCGCGATCGTCGGGCTCGCCCGCTACAACGACAACGGCCATCTGGCGCGGGCCACGTTGGAGGCCATCTGTTACCAGAGCCGCGACGTCGTCGAGGCCATGGAGCAGGACTCCGGAGTCCACCTGGACGTCCTCAAGGTCGACGGCGGCGTCACGGCCAACGACCTGTGCATGCAGATCCAGGCCGACGTCCTCGGCGTACCGGTCAGCCGGCCCGTCGTGGCCGAGACCACGGCGCTCGGCGCCGCCTACGCGGCGGGGCTCGCCACCGGCTTCTGGCGGGACACCGACGAACTGCGCACCCACTGGCAGGAGTCCAGGCGCTGGGAGCCCCAGTGGTCGGACGAGCAGCGGGCGGAGGGATACGCCAACTGGAAGAAGGCGGTGGAGCGCACGCTCGACTGGGCCACGGTCGAATAGCAGGCCAGTCCGGCTCACCCTTCCCCTCTGCCGAGCACGTCGCAGTCCGGTGGCACGACGGATCCCCGACGGAATCCGTGTCGGGGACTCGCCTGTTCGGGGCGGGACGGGGGTGGCCGCCGCGCGGACCGAATGGGCGGGAGGTGTGTCGTGGTGCCCGAGGTCCGAAGGAGGGGGGGAGGGCTGTCGTGGTGCCCGCGGTCCGCAGGGAGCGGACGGCCGCCGCCGTGCCCGCCGTTCCCCGAGGACGGCCGGATACCGTCGTCCCTCCCGGGGTGCGATTGTCCCGTCGGCCAGGCGCTGCACTAAGGTGCTCGCCGGGCACGAGGGGGATCATGAAGACCGCGGCAGACTCACCGACGATCCGCAGCGCCCCACTGAGGGTCCCGGCCTTCCGGCGGTTCGTCCTCGCCAACCTGATCTCCGTCACAGGGTCAGCGATGGCTCCCCTCGCGCTCGCCTACTCCGTGATCGAACAGGGTGGTGGCGCCGGAGCCCTCGGCATCGTCCTCGCCATGAACACCGTTCCGACCGTCGTCTTCCTCCTGATCGGCGGAGTCCTCGCGGACCGGATGTCCCGGAGCCGGATCCTCTTCCTCGGCAATCTGCTGGCCGCCGCCGCGCAGGGAGCACTGGCAGCGACCGTCGCCACCGGCCACGCGACCACGACGTCCATCGCCCTGTGCGGCTTCGCGTCCGGAACCGCCGTGGCCTTCACCATGCCCGCCGCCCAGGGCGCGGTGGGCCAGATCATCCCCGCGGAGCACCTCCAGCGGGCGAACGCCCTGCTCAGACTGCCGAGCAACGCGGTCAAGGTGCTCGGACCCGTCGTCGGCGGTCTCGTCGTCGCGACGGCAGGACCGGCCTGGGCCCTGGCGTGGGACGCGCTCACCTTCGCCGTCGCGGCCCTGCTCCTGCGGGGCCTGCGGCTGGACGCGCCGACGACCGCGCACAGCGCCCTGGACGATCTGCGCGCGGGGTGGCGCGGTTTCCGGTCGCGCACCTGGCTGTGGACCTACACGGCCGCCGGAACGGTCCTCGTGGCCGCCTGGCTGGCCGGTTTCCAGCTCCTCGGGCCGCTCGTCGCGGCGGAAGGGTACGAAGGGGCCCGCGACTGGGGACTCGTCCAGGCGGCCTTCGCCTCGGGCCTGCTCGTGGGAACGCTCGTGTGCCTGCGCTGGAAGCCGTATCGCCTGCTCACCGTGGCGGTCATGGCGAGCTCCGTGCTCGCCGTCCCGCTGTTCGCCCTGGGCTGGGGGCTGCCGCTGCCGTTCGTCCTGTCGGCGGCCCTGCTCGCGGGCATCGGTCTCGATGTCGCCATCGTCGCGTGGACCACCGCCTTCCAGCACCATGTGCCGCAGGCCGAGCAGGGCCGGATGAGCGCATTCAACAGCGTCGGGGAACTCCTCGCCATCCCCCTCGGCTATCTCATCACCGCCCTCGCGTCCGGCGTGTGGGACAACCGGACGATCCTCGTGGCGTGCGCCGCACTCGTTGTCGCGGCCGCCGTCCTCAACCTCTGTGTGCGCGACGTGTATCGCGTCAACCGCCCCGCGGACGCCACGTGACATCGCCGCCGGGTGCGTGGCGGGCCGGCCTCACCTGGCCGGGCGGTCCACGGCCTGCGGCTGCTGCTCCAGATGCGAGGCGAGGACCGCCGCCTGGACCCGGCGCTGCACCCCCAGCTTGGCCAGCAGCCGGGAGATGTGGTTCTTGACCGTCTTCTCCGACAGAAAGAGCCCCTCGCCGATCTCGCGATTGGTGAGCCCGTCGCCGATCAGGACGAGGATCTCCCGCTCGCGTGGGGACAGACTCGCCAGCTCGGGCGGCACACCGGGGCTCTCGGCCGGATCGGCGCGCAGGGAGCGCATCAGGCGGGCCGTCGTCGCGGGATCCAGCATCGACTGTCCCGAGGCGACGGTGCGCACCGCCGAGACCAGGTCGGAGCCCTTGATCTGCTTGAGGACATAGCCCGCGGCCCCCGCCATGATCGCGTCGAGCAGGGCGTCCTCGTCGTCGAACGACGTCAGCATCAGGCAGGCCAGGTGCGGCATCCGGCTGCGCAGCTCGCGGCAGACCGTGATGCCGTCGCCGTCCGGGAGACGCACGTCCAGCACCGCGACGTCCGGGCGCAGCGCCGGCCCGCGGGTGAGCGCGTGCTCGACCGTGTCGGCGTCGCCGACCACCGAGATGTCGGGCTCCGAGTCCAGCAGATCGGTGAGTCCGCGGCGTACGACCTCGTGGTCGTCCAGCAGGAACACGCGGATCGGGTTCTGCTGTGTGAAAGTGCCTGGCTCGGTCATGACGACCCCTGGTTCCCCGACGGCGGACGGACTGTGGACCCTCCCTCACGATCATTGCTCGCGTGGGCCGGATGCACCAGGGCTGACCGGCCCCACACGCACCGCGGAACCCGGCCGCTCACCGGTCGCCGCACCATGTCCGGTAGGCGGCCACGGCGGTGGGCAGCGTCGGGAAGACGAGGTCCGGCCCGACGGAGTCCGCGAGTCCGTACGCCGTCAGATCGTCGAGGAGGTCCTGCTTGACGCGGGCCAGGGCGAACACGATCCCCCGGTCGGTGAGTTCGCGGCGTACGGCGTCGACGGCGTCGAGCGCGGTGATGTCGACCTCGACATTGGCCTCGGTGTTGAGGACGAACCAGCGGACGGGCTCGGTCTGTTCGTCGACGGCGGCCAGGGCCCGGCGGCGGAAGTCCTCGGCGTTGGCGAAGAAGAGCGGCGAGTCGTAGCGGTAGACCAGGAGGCCGGGGACGGTGCGCGCCTGCGGATAGTCGTCGACGTCGTGCATGCCCGCCATCCCCGGCACCAGCCCCTCCACCGCGTCGTGCGGACGCGCCACCCGGGTCAGCAGCTCCGCCACGGACAGCCCCACGGCGACCAGCACCCCGTACAGGATGTTCAGGGCGAGGACGCCCGCGAGACAGCCGAGCGCGAGCACGAGTTCGCGCCGCCGGAAGGATGCCAGCCGGCGGAAGCCCGCCAGATCGATCATGCGGATCGCCGCGTAGACCACGAGCGTCCCCAGCACGGCGGACGGGGTGCGGGTGAGCAGCGGGCTGAGGAAGAGCAGTACGGCCAGCACCACGGCCCCGGCCACCAGGGAGTACGCCTGGCTCCGGGCGCTCGCCGAGGAGGCGAGTGCGGTGCGGCTGGCGCTGCTGCTGACCGGGAAGCCGTGCACGGCCCCCGCACCCAGGTTCGCCGCGCCCAGCGCGAGGAACTCCTGGTTGGCGTCCAGCCCCGGTCCCTCGTCGTCGCGGTCCGTGAAGGCGCGGGCGGTGAGGATGAAGTCGGTGTACGCGACCAGGAGCACACCGAGGGCGGGCAGTACCAGCTGTGGCAGTTCACCCAGGTCCGGCACGGCGAGGCCGGGCAGCCCCGACGGGACCTCGCCGATCACCTGGACGCCGTACCGGTGATCGAGATCGAAGGCCACCACGGCGGCGGTGCCGAGCACGACGGCGAGCAGCGGTCCGGGCACCGCGGGGAACCGGGGTGCCACCACGAACAGGAAGACGAGCGCGGCCGCGGACAGGACGACGGTGGCGGGCCGGGCATCGGGCAGGTTCCCGAGGAAGGACCACAGCTGGGGAAAGAAGTCGGTGCCGGTCATGCCGGCGCCGGTCAGCTTCGGCAGCTGATCCACCATCATGATCAGGGCCACGCCGGCGAGATAGGCGATCAGGACGGGCCGCGAGAGCAGGTCGGCGAGGAAGCCCAGCCGCACCGCCCGCGCCACCAGACACAGCAGCCCGACCGTGGCCGCGAGGGCCGCGGCCAGCGTGGCGTAACGCCCGGGGGATCCGGCGGCGAGCGGGCCGACGGCGGTGGCGGTCATCAGGGCGGTGGTGGACTCGGGCCCCACCGAGAGCAGACGTGAGGAGCCGAGCAGCGCGTACAGCGCGAGGGCCGGCAGGATCGCCCACAGCCCGGCGACCGGAGAGAGCCCGGCGACACCCGCGTACGCCATGACCTGGGGCACGAGGTACGCGGCCACGGTCACGCCGGCCCGCAGGTCCCCCCTCAGCCAGGAGCGGCGGTAGCCGAGGAGGACGCCGAGGCCGGGCAGCAGACGTCTCCACCCCCGAACGCTCACGGGCGCATCGTGGGTCATGTGCCGCCTTCCGTCCTGTGACATCAGCATCCACCGAGGTGCCCCGCACCGCGAGACGCGTACCCCTCCCGCGCGTCCCGCCGCACCAACACGCCGTGCGAACCGGTCCGTTCGGTCCCCGGGCGGTCCCCTCGGGCCGACACTGCCCGGCCCCGTCCACGAGGCCCATGGGCCGGACGGCCCCGGCCCGGGGCCAGTGGCCCCTGCAGCCGCGGGCCCCCGGAACGTGACGCTGGAGCCGGATCCCCCGTCCCAGAAGGTGAGGGTCGTGCCGCGCACCGTCGCGGCGGGCCTCGACGGCACGCCGGAGAGCCGGGCCGCCTTCGACGCCTCCGTCCGCCGCGCCACGACCCTGCGGGTCGTGCGATGCTGGAAGCCGGCGCCGTACCGGGCCTGCGGCACGTCGGCCGATGTCGGCTTGCGCGCGGGCCGCGGCGCTGCACGAGTCCGCCGCCCTGGCCGAGACCGTCGGTCCGTGGCGGCGGAAGTTCCCGGATGCGGACGTCGTCGAGGATCCCGCTGCGGCAGCCCCGCGATGTGCCTGGTCGAGGCCTCCCGCGAGGCCTCGCGGGTCGTCGTCGGACGGCAGGCCCGCCGCAGCGCCTTCGGCGCCCACATCGGTGACGTCACCCACGCCGTCCTGCACCACTCCGCCGCTCCCGTCGCCGTCGTGGCCCACGGCTGACCGACCCACGAGGAGAAGGAACCGATGAAGGCAGCGGTCGTACGAACCGTCGGCACGCCCCCGGTCTCGGCGGAACGCCCGGGCCCGTGCCGGGGCGGCGTCCATGTCGCCGTCCGCACCGGGCGGTGAGGACGGTGGACCTCCCGATCGTGGTCGGTGTCGACGGTTCCGAGGCCACCCTGCGGGCGGTCGACTGGGCGGCCGACGAGGCCGCCCGCCGCAAGGTGCCCCTGCGGCTCGTGCACGCCTCGCTGTGGGAGCGCTTCGAGGGTGCCGCGCCCGCCGGCCTGGCCCAGAAGCCGGCAGAGCAGGTGATGGCCGAGAACATCGTCGAGGCCGCCGCGCAGCGCGCCCACCGACGCCAGGCCGGCGTGCCCACGTCCACCGATGTGCTGCCCGAGGAGCCGGCCTCCGCGCTCGTGCGGGAGAGCCGGAACGCCACCGCCGTCGTGCTCGGCACGCACGGCCGCGGCGGCCTCGCCGAACTGCTCCTCGGCTCCGTCAGCCTGAGCGTGGCCGAACGGGCGAGCTGCCCGGTGATCGTGCTGCGCGGCAGCGCCGACGACCGGGCCCGCGCCGACGAGCCCGGCCTCGTCGTCCTGGGAGTCAAAGAGGCGGCGGCCGACTCGGCGGCGGCACGGTTCGCGCTCCGGGAGGCGGAACTGCGCGGAGTGCCCCTGGAAGCCGTACGGGCCTGGCGCGCGCACGGGCACGCACGGCCCGCTCCTTCGGCTCCCCAGGAGGGTCCGGCCCCCACGCACGAGCAGCAGGCCGTGGAGGCGCTGAGGACGGCGGTGCACGACGCGCCGAAGGCCGTGGAGGTGTACCGGCACGCCGTGCAGGGCGCCCCGCGCCCCGTGCTCCTGGCCGCCTCGCAGGACGCGGACCTCCTCGTGGTCGGTGCCCGGCGCGAGCGAGGACGCGCGGGGCTCCGGCTGGGCCGCGTCGCCCGCGGCGTCCTGCACCACTCCGCCTGCCCCGTCGCCGTCGTCCCCGAGCCGCCGTGAAGGCGGCGAAGGGCCTCTCAGAGGGTCGCCGCGTGATCGGGCACGTACGTCTGCAGATCACGCGGCGGGCGCTGGTAGCCGGTCGACGCCGGCCGCTCCGGCAGTTCGAGGAACGGTGGCGGGACCTCGTGGTATGGCACGGAACCCAGCAGGTGGGCGATCATGTTGAGGCGCGCCCGGCGCTTGTCGTCGCTCTCCACGACATACCAGGGCGCCTCGCTGACGTCGGTGTGCACCAGCATGTCGTCCTTGGCCCGCGAGTACGCCTCCCAGCGGGTGAGCGACTCCAGGTCCATCGGCGACAGCTTCCAGCGCCGCAGCGGGTCCTCCAGCCGCCGCCGGAAGCGCTCCTGCTGCACGGCGTCGCTCACCGAGAACCAGTACTTGCGCAGCAGGATGCCGTCCTCCACCAGCATGCGCTCGAAGATCGGGCACTGGCGCAGGAAGCGCTGGTGCTCCTCCTTCGTGCAGAAGCCCATCACGTGCTCGACACCGGCCCGGTTGTACCAGGACCGGTCCAGGAGCACGATCTCCCCGGCGGCCGGCAGCTGCTCCACGTACCGCTGGAAGTACCACTGCGTGCGCTCGCGCTCGGTCGGCTTGGGCAGCGCCACGATCCGCGCCGAACGCGGGTTCAGGTGCTCGGCCACCCGCTTGATCGTGCCGCCCTTGCCCGCCGCGTCGCGCCCCTCGAAGATCACGACCAGTCGGGCCCCCTCGGCCCGCACCCACCCCTGCAGTTTCACCAACTCCGTCTGAAGACGCAGCAGTTCCTGCTCGTACACCTTGCGCGGCAGCTTTGCCGCCTCATCGTCGGCCATGCCGCCTCCACCACCCGATGACCTAGTCGATGACTCCGGAGGGTCACCCATGCCCAAGGTCGAACACCAGGACGCCACCGTACTTTCCGACGAGGAACTGCGCACCCTGGACGCCCACTGGCGCGCCGCCAACTACCTGGCGGCAGGACAGATATACCTGCTGGCCAACCCGCTGCTGAGCGAGCCGCTGCGCCCGGAGCACATCAAGCCGCGGCTGCTGGGGCACTGGGGTACCTCGCCCGGCCTCAACCTGGTGCACACCCACCTCAACCGCGTGATCAAGGAACGCGGACTGGACGCGGTGTGCGTGTGGGGGCCGGGGCACGGCGGGCCGTCCGTGGTCGCCAACTCCTGGCTGGAGGGCAGCTACAGCGAGACCTACCCGGACGTGTCGCGGGACGCCCCGGGCATGGAACGGCTCTTCCGGCAGTTCTCGTTCCCGGGTGGCGTGCCCAGCCACGTCGCCCCGGAGACCCCCGGCTCGATCCACGAAGGCGGCGAGCTCGGCTACTCGCTCGCCCACGCCTACGGCGCCGCCCTCGACAACCCCGGCCTGCTGGTCGCGTGTGTGATCGGTGACGGGGAGGCGGAGACCGGGCCGCTGGCCGCCTCCTGGCACTCCAACAAGTTCCTCGACCCGGTGCACGACGGCGCCGTCCTGCCGATCCTCCACCTCAACGGCTACAAGATCGCCAACCCGACGGTGCTGTCCCGCATCCCGGAGTCCGAACTCGACGCGCTGCTGCGCGGATACGGTCACGAGCCCATCCACGTCACCGGCGACGACCCCGTCCAGGTGCACCGGGCCATGGCCGCGGCGTTCGACGCGGCGCTGGACCGCATTGCTGTGATGCAGCGGTCGGCCCGAGAGGACGGCGTCGCCGAGCGTGTCCACTGGCCGGTGATCGTACTGCGCACCCCGAAGGGCTGGACCGGACCCGCCGAGGT